>CALRWE010000207.1:0-7020 GCA_943371745.1 Rhodoferax sp. OV413 | reverse complement strand
CGCACAGCATGGATGCGTTGCGGGTCGACCGTCTCCAGCTGTTCAGCGATGTAGGTCTCGGAGGGCAGGGTGAGCACCAGTTCCTTGAAGGCGGCGTCCAGCGTCGCGTCACGCAATATTTGGCGCATGGCGCCAACATACGCATCATTCAGGGGTCTAGCCTTGGTATCTATTGCAATGGTTGCTACTGATGAAATAGCGGACCGCAAGGCCAGGCGCTGTCCTGCTTCCCAGCGGTTGAAGGGATCCGGGTCAAAGGCCAGCAGGGTCAGGAGTTGGGCGTCGGTGTAATCAAAGTCCAGCAGCACAGGGGCCGAGAAGCCGCGCAGGATGGACGGAACGGGCTCCGCAGTCACCCCGGTGAAAGTGATGGCTTCGCTTGGGGCGGTCATCACAAACAGGTGGCTGGTGCCGGAGTTGACCGAGCTGCCCGAGGCTTGCAAGGGCAGGGCGCTGCCGTCTGCGCCGACCAAGCCCAGGCTCACCGGAATCACAAAGGGCTCTTTCGTGTCCTGGCCCGGGGTGGCGGCACAGGTTTGCTCAAAGTTCAGCGTGTAGGTCTGCGCTGCCGCATCAAATTGACCCCGGGCTTGCAGGCGTGGCGTGCCAGCCTGGCTGTACCAGCGCTTGAATTGGGGCAGCAGGCGAGCCAGCTCGGAGTCGGGGTTGGCGTCGGCCACGGCCTGGGCAAAATCGTCACAGGTGACGGCCTGACCATCAAAGCGCTCAAAGTACAGTGTCATGCCCTTGGCGAAGCCGGCGCGCCCGGAGGTGCCGCCACTGGCTGCCAGCGTCTGCATCATGCGGACGACTTCGGCGCCTTTTTCGTAAATGGTGACGGTGTAGAAGTTGTTGATTTCGATGTAGCTGTCAGGGCGCACCGGGTGGGCCATGGGGCCGGCATCTTCCGGGAATTGGGCGGTGCGCAGCACGCGCACGTCTTCAATGCGTTTGACGGCGCGTGCTGAAGGCTCGCTGCACAAATCTTGTGAAAACTCCTGGTCGCGGAACACGGTCAGGCCTTCTTTCAGGCTCAACTGGAACCAGTCGCGGCAGGTCACGCGGTTGCCGGTCCAGTTGTGAAAATACTCATGCCCCACTACGCTCTCGATGTTGGCGTAGTCCGCGTCGGTGGCCGTGGCCTGGTTGGCCAACACATACTTGGTGTTGAAGATATTCAGGCCCTTGTTCTCCATGGCACCCATGTTGAAGTCGCTGGTAGCCACAATCATGAAGCGTTCCAGGTCCAACGGCAGGCCAAAGCGGGCTTCATCCCACACCACGGAGGCCATCAGCGAGTTCATGGCGTGCTCGGTTTTATCCATGTCGCCGGGGCGCACATAGACCTGCAGCAAGTGGTCTTTGCCGCCGCGCGAGGTCACGCGCTGTTCGCGGCAGACCAACTGGCCGGCGACCAGCGCGAACAAATAGCAGGGCTTCTTGTGTGGGTCAACCCAGGTGGCAAAGTGGCGGGCATCTGCGCCTTCGCCGTCCAGCGGGCCTTGGGCGATCAGGTTGCCGTTGCTCAACAGCACGGGGTACTTTTGCTTGTTGGCCCGCAGTGTGACGGTGTAGCTGGCCATCACATCGGGGCGGTCCAGAAAATAGGTGATGCGCCGGAACCCCTCGGCTTCACACTGGGTGAAAAACGACTCGTTGCTGACATACAGGCCCGACAGACTGGTGTTTTTGACCGGCGTGCAGGTGGTGAAAATCTCCAGGTCAAACGTGCCCTCCAGAGGCAGGTTGTCCAGCACCAGTTGCTTGCCGTCCATCTTGAACGAGGCGCCCTGGCCGTTGACCAGCACGCGGGCCAGGTTGAGCTCTTCGCCGTCGAGTTTCAGGGATTGCACGGCCACGTCCGGGTTGCGGCGCAGCGTCATTTTGTTGAGCACGCGGGTTTTGGCCGGGTCCAGGTCAAAGGTCAGGTTGACTGTATCGATCCAGAAAGCCGGGGCGGTGTAGTCCGCGCGGCTTACCACAGTGGCGGGCGCTTGGCCCTCAAGACGTTGCAACATGCAGGTTCTCCAGAAAATTCGAATCCATCAACTCGGTGTAGTCGCGCACGCTGGCCACCACATGGGGCCCGGCCAACTCGGCGGCGCTGTGGGTGGTGCAAATCGCCACCGCCCGCATGCCGGCGCGGCGCGCGGCTTCAATGCCAAAAGGTGCGTCTTCAAAGACAATGCAGCCGCTGGCCAGCGTATTCATTCGCCTGGCTGCCTCTAAAAATATAGCAGGCTCGGGTTTGCCGGGCAGGCCTTCGTCGCCGCCCACCACCGCATGCGGCGTGTGGCGCAGTTGGAGGTGGGAGAACACAAACGCGATGTTGTGCTGGTCACCCGCGGTGCCCACACCCACCTTCAGGCCCCGATCCAAGGCGTGTTGCGAAAAGGTCCTGAACCCGCTCACCTCCGAGAACACCGGCGCAAACAGCTCACGGTAGATGTTTTCTTTCTCGGAAATCAGTGCCCAGGCTTCTTCAGTGGCCATGTCGCGCTGAAACAGCTCGCGCATGCATTCTTCGCCGTTGCGCCCGGTGGTGCGGCGCATCAGGTCGGGCAGGTCGATCTGCAAGTCATGGCGCTGGGCGAAGGTCAGCCAGCTTTGGGCGTGGTACGGCATGGAGTTGATCATGGTGCCGTCCATGTCAAAGATCAGGGCTTGCACGGGCAGGGTGGCCGCAAAAGTCTCGGAGCGCATCACACGCCCTGCTTCAAGGAGGCTTCGATGAATTGATCCAGATCGCCGTCCAGCACCTTTTGCGTGGCCGAGGTTTCGTAGTTGGTGCGCAGGTCCTTGATGCGGCTGTTGTCCAGCACGTAGGAGCGGATCTGGTGGCCCCAGCCCACATCGGTCTTGGAGTCTTCCAGTTTTTGCTGTTCTTCTTTTTGCTTGCGCATCTCAAAGTCATACAGCTTGGAGCGCAGGCGTTTCCAGGCCACATCCCGGTTGCCGTGCTGACTGCGTCCGTCCTGGCACTGCACTACGATGCCGGTGGGCAAGTGGGTCAGGCGCACGGCCGAGTCGGTCTTGTTGATGTGCTGACCGCCGGCGCCGCTGGCACGGTAGGTGTCGGTTCGCACATCGCTGGGGTTGATGTTGATCTCGATCGAGTCATCAATTTCGGGGTACACAAACACCGAGGCAAACGAGGTGTGGCGTCCGCCCGACGAGTCAAACGGCGACTTGCGCACCAAGCGGTGCACGCCGGTCTCGGTGCGCAGCAGGCCAAAGGCGTATTCGCCTTCGACCTTGATGGTGGCACCCTTGATGCCAGCGGTGTCACCTGGGGTCTCGTCTTCAATGGTGACCGCAAAGCCCTTTCGCTCGGCATAACGCACATATTGGCGCAGCAGCATGCTGGCCCAGTCGCAGGCCTCGGTGCCGCCGGCGCCAGCCTGAATGTCCACAAATGCGTTTAGGGGATCGGCGGGGTTGTTGAACATGCGCCGGAACTCCAGTCCCTGGATGGTGGTGGCGAGTGTGGCGGTTTCTGTCTCAATGGCCGTGAGGCCGTCCTGGTCACCTTCTTCCTTGGACATCTCGAAGAGTTCCAGGTTGTCGGCCAACTCCATGGTGAGGGTGTCAAGTGTGAGTACCACGCCGTCAAGCGCTTTTTTCTCGCGGCCCAGTTCCTGGGCGCGTTTGGGGTCGTTCCAGACGCTGGGGTCTTCCAGCGAGGCGTTGACCGTTCTCAGGCGCTCAGATTTGGCAGGATAGTCAAAGATACCCCCGTAACTCTTGGGTGCGCATGCTCAGATCGGTGAGTTGGGTGCCGATGAGGTTGATGCGTTCTGCTTCCATGATGGGGTCCTAAACTGGTGAGAGTATGTAATAACCCGCTATTTTCTCACGCCAGGCCCCCCGTTTGGCTGGCCCTTTTTCCCGTGGCTGGCACAAACGCGGCAACTCAGTCGATAAATGCCTCGATCAGGGTGGCCAGAACCTCGGGCTGGTCGTGGTGCATCATGTGCCCCGCCTCCGCCACGTGGGCGATGCGGACATGGGGCACGGATTTCAGTCGCTCGTGATACTCCGCCAGCGAGTACTTGCCTTGCCACCACTGGTCCATGCTGTTGTCGCTTGCCTCGACCGCCAGGGTGGGGGCGGTGATGCACTTGTAGATTTCCAGCACCTCCTCAACCCGATAGAGCTGTGCGTTGGTGATCTTGTGGGCAGGGTTGCCCAAAATTCGCCATTGCCCTTGCTCATTGGCCCGCGCCCAGTGATGGGCCAGCCATGCGGCTTTGTCGGCCTGGAGGCGCGGGTTGGTCTTCATGAGGCGGCTCGCCACACCTTGCACCGAGTCATAGGCTTTGAGTTCCAGGTCGCCCGCGTGCAGCTTTTTGAGTTCATCCATCCACTTGGCATAACGACCAGGCGCTTGCGCGACTTGGGTGGCAGGCATGCCAAAGCCCTCCAGGTTGACCAGGCGGCGAATGCGCGCGGGGCGCACGCCGCTGTACAGCATGGCTATGTTGCCGCCCATGCTGTGGCCCACCAGGTCCACGGCCTGACCCTGCGCGTAGTGGTCCAGCAAAAAGTCGAGGTCGGCCAAATAGTCAGGAAACCAGTAGTTGTCGGCCGAGCCCGAGGCGGTGTCACCGTAGCCGCGCCAGTCGGGGGCAATCACGTAGCGGTCCTGCGCAAAGGCATCGACCACGAACTGGTAGGAGGCTGCGACATCCATCCAGCCGTGCACCATCACCAGCGGCGGCCTGTCCGGTGTGGGCTCACCCCAAAGGCGCACGTGGTAGGAGAGATCGCGAATCGGGACAAACTCGCTGCGGGAGGTTCTTTTGACTTGGTACATTTGGGGCATCATAAGGAGACTCCCCATGCGCGTCAGTCAAAACAGAGACAACTACGCCTCCCTTCACCAGCACTTTCAATGGCTGGTGCCCGAAAAATTCAACATCGCACAGGTCTGCTGCGGGCGCTGGGCGCAGGGGTCAGGGGCTAAGAAAAAGATAGCTATCAAGGCAATAGAAACAGGGGCGAGCTGCCTAATTCATTCGTATTTTGACTTGCAGCAGCAGGCCAGCCGCCTGTCCAACGTGCTGGCGGTACTGGGCGTGCAGCGGGGTGACCGGGTGGCCATTGTGATGCCGCAGCGCTTTGAGACGGCGGTGGCCTACATGGCGGTGCTGCAAATGGGCGCTGTAGCGATGCCCCTGTCCATGCTGTTTGGCCCCGAGGCCCTGGAATACCGGCTGCACGACAGTGAGGCGGTGTTGGCCATTTGCGACGAGAGCTCGATTGCCAGCCTGAACGCCGTGCGCGAAAACTGCCCCCTGCTGCGCAGTGTGATCGGGGTGGGAGTAGCTGCCGCACAGGCCGATGTGGACTACGCTGATGCGCTCTCCCGGGTGACGCCTGAGTTTGCGCTGGTGGAGACGCTGGCCGATGAGGCTGCCATATTGATATACACCAGCGGCACCACCGGTAACCCCAAAGGGGCACTCATTCCGCACCGTGCGCTCATCGGCAACCTTACCGGCTTTGTGTGCAGCCAGAACTGGTTTGGGTTTGACGGGCAGGGCAATGCGGGCACTGAGGCCGTGTTCTGGTCGCCTGCCGACTGGGCCTGGACCGGCGGGCTGATGGATGCCCTGCTGCCCACGCTGTATTTTGGGCGGCCTATCGTGGCCTTCAATGGCCGCTTCAGCCCGCAAACCGCGATGGAATTGATGCGCGACAACGGCGTCACCCACACCTTTTTGTTCCCCACTGCCCTCAAGGCGATGATGAAGGCCTATCCGGGCACGGCCACTCAGACCGTCCGCGAGCAGTTTCAGCTCAAGCTGCAGGCCATCATGAGCGCGGGCGAGGCGGTGGGTGATGCCGTGTTTGGCTATTGCCAAGACCAGCTTGGCGTGACCGTGAACGAGATGTTCGGCCAGACCGAGATCAACTACATCGTGGGTAATTGCGCCGCGCAGTGGCCCGCCCGACCAGGCAGCATGGGCAAGGGCTACCCCGGCCACCGGGTGGCGGTCATCGATGATGATGGCGTTGAATGCCCGGTGGGTGTGGCGGGTGATGTGGCGCTGCATCGGCTGGATGGGCATGGCCACCCCGACCCCATCTTTTTTCTGGGTTACTGGAAGAACGACGCTGCCACCCGCGCCAAATACACCGGCGACTGGTGTCGCACTGGCGACCTTGCCACGCGCGACGCGGATGGCTACCTTTGGTACCAGGGCCGATCTGACGACATCTTCAAGGCCGCTGGCTACCGCATTGGCCCCGGCGAAATCGAGAATTGCCTGGTCAAACACCCTGCCGTGGCGAATGCAGCGGTGGTGCCCAAACCCGACAAGGCGCGTGGCGCCGTGGTCAAGGCCTATGTGGTGATTGCTCCTGACTTTGAATCTACAAGACCAATAGCTATGCTGGCTAGAGCATCATTTGATAATCAATTGATTGCCGACCTGCAGGCCCATGTCAAAGACAAGCTGGCCCCTTACGAGTACCCCAAGGAGATTGAGTTTGTGGACGCTCTGCCCATGACCACCACCGGCAAGGTGCAGCGCAGGGTGTTGCGCCAGCAGGAAGAAGAGCGCGCCAGATTGCGGGGCCAGGACTGAGCTTGGTTGCCGCAGCGCGGAACAGTCACCCGACTTAAACTCGTTGCTTACCAAAAAAAAGGCACCCAATACCATGTCCATGCCCACTATTCAGCTCGGCCAGAGCGACCTGCGCGTCACCCCCATTTGCCTGGGCACCATGACCTTTGGCGAGCAGGTCAATGAGATTGACGCCCACGCCATCCTGGACCATTCGCTGGCGCGGGGCGTCAACTTCATCGACACGGCCGAGATGTATGCCGTGCCCCCGCGTGCCGAAACCTATAACGCCACAGAAATCATCCTCGGTAACTGGTTTGCCAAAAATCCCGGCGCGCGTGAAAAGCTGGTGCTGGCCACCAAGGTCGCTGGCCCCGCGCGCGGCATGCCGTGGATTCGCGGTGGCAGTACTGATCTGACCGCCGCCGACATCGTGGAGGCTTGCGAG
>CALRWE010000206.1:0-7049 GCA_943371745.1 Rhodoferax sp. OV413 | reverse complement strand
TGCCAGATGAACTACTCGCTCGCTTGCGGCGCTTTCACGACCACACCTTCCCGGGCGTTCAGGAGCAGTTTCAAAACCTGGTGAAGGACGGGCAGCACCCCACCATCCTGTTCATTGGCTGCTCGGATTCGCGGGTTGTGCCCTATCTTTTGACCGGGGCCGGGCCGGGTGAGCTTTTTCTGGTGCGCAACGTGGGTGCCTTTGTACCGCCCTATGACGGCTCAGCCGGCTACCACGGAACGTCGGCCGCGATTGAATTTGCAGTGCTAAACCTCAAGGTCTCACGCATCATTGTGTGTGGCCACAGCCACTGCGGCGGCATTCGCGCGCTCTACGAAGAAATTGATCCCCGGGCGAAAAATCTGGCGGCCTGGCTGGAACTGGGGAGAGAAGCTGCGCTGCCCGTGCAGGTCACCACGGAGGCCCTGCGTCGCACGGAACAACGTGCTGTCGTGCTCCAGCTGGAGAGGCTCATGGGTTACCCCATGGTGCGCGAACAGGTGGAGGCGGGGAAGCTCTTTTTGCATGGCTGGCATTACGTCATTGAAGACGGAGAGGTCCACGTCTTTGATGTCAAGAGCGGTGAGTTTGTGCCGTCCTCGGCGGCATCGCACAGTGGCACGGGCCCCTACCATCCGGTGGAAGACTGCATGGCCATGCCAGTGTTCAATGAAATCGACGAGAGCTACGGGCCGTCTCCCGAATTGAGCCCCTGACACGTTGAGGTGCAGGGGCATGCACCCCTTAGTCCAGCACGACCGGGTGGCCCTCCCGATCAAAAGGAATGAAGGTGCCCAGCGTGCCCGCCTTGATCGATTCCACCATGCGTTGCAAGGGCTTTTCTGCAGCTTCACTGGTCGGCGCCAGTCCGCCGCTACCCGACATGGATGCCGCAAAAACAATATGCCAAGCCTTGTCGAACTGTTCGGATTCCCGCACCAGGTCCGCAAATGTCTGCAACTCTTCGGGCAGCTTGTCGACGGTCATCATGGGTACCAACGCGCCGCCCTGCCCTGCCAAAAATCGCTCCCGTTGCTCTGGCGTACTGTCGTCAGGTAAATCGGCAGTAGCAAAGACAAACAGCAGGCGCTGGGGCTCGGGCTGCTGGCGTGCCGCCTGCAACAAATCATCAAAACTTGAAATACTCATGGCCTGGTTTCTCACAGAAAATTAATGGATCAAGATAGCACGAATTGCCGTTTTATTCAGGACACAGTCCCAATAAAACTCCTGACGTGAGTTGTAAGATTATCACTACCTGTAGCGCTTTTAAACAATCACCAACACTACCTATAGTGTATTGAGTCAAACCAACGAGCTATGTGTTTGCTCTGGGTCAAACGCACCGCCAGCGTGTGACCGTAGTATTCGCAACAACTTTCAGGACGCCCCTTCATGTCACAAAAATCACCCCAACGCTCACCGCCCCTCCACACCTTGGCACCCCAACAGATCAGTGAGGAAGTGCTGCTGGAGAAGTACAGCAAAGGCACCGA
Source organism: Rhodoferax sp. OV413 (assembly GCA_943371745.1). Taxonomy (GTDB): domain Bacteria; phylum Pseudomonadota; class Gammaproteobacteria; order Burkholderiales; family Burkholderiaceae_C; genus Rhodoferax. Next base: position 5,553 of record CALRWE010000206.1, on the reverse strand, counting down.
AAAAACCATTCTGGAAGTCAATCAGCGGGTCGCCAAAGCGCTGGCCAGGGCCGAGGCGCCCGAGCATCAAAAGCAATGGGAAGCCAAGTTTCTGAATGCCCTGCAAAGCGGATTTTTGCCTGCCGGGCGCATCCAGTCGGCAGCCGGAACCAAGCTGGCGGCCACGCTGATCAACTGCTTTGTTCAGCCCGTGGGTGACTCCATTGCGCACGTGGAAGACGGGCACCCGGGCATCTACACCGCGCTCACCGAAGCGGCCGAGACCATGCGCCGAGGCGGTGGCGTAGGCTATGACTTTTCACGCATTCGCCCGCGCGGCGCCTGGGTCGGTAGCACCCAAAGCAGCGCCTCCGGTCCGGTGAGTTACATGCGGGTGTTTGACAGGTCTTGCGAGACGGTGGAATCCGCTGGTGCCCGGCGGGGCGCCCAGATGGGCGTGTTGCGCTGCGACCATCCAGACATTGAGGAATTCATTCACGCCAAAGACACGGGCGACCTGAAGAACTTCAATATTTCAGTGGGAATCACAGACGCCTTCATGGAAGCCGTTCAGGCCGATGGCGAGTTCACCCTGATTCACAAAGCCGAGCCCGGTGCAGCCCAAAAAGAAGCAGGCGCTTACCAGGAAAAAACCAGTGGCCTCTGGGTTTACCGCAAGTTGCCCGCACGCACGCTGTGGGGCCAGATCATGCGCTCCACCTACGATCACGCCGAGCCGGGCGTCTTGTTTCTGGACCACATCAACCGCGACAACAACCTGTCCTACTGCGAAACCATTGCCAGTACGAATCCGTGTGGTGAGCAACCCTTGCCCCCCTATGGCTGCTGCTGCCTGGGCTCCATTGACATCACGCGCTTTATCACCCAGCCCTTTGAAGCCGATGCCAGCTTCGATGCCGCTGCCTTTGCCGAGGTGGCCCGGGTGGCAACCCGCATGCTCGACAACGTGCTGGATGTCACCGTGTGGCCGCTGTCGCAGCAGCAAGAAGAAGCCCGCAGCAAGCGGCGTGTGGGCTTGGGCTTTACCGGCTTGGGTGATGCGCTGGTGATGCTGAACCTGCGCTATGACACCCAAGCCGCGCGCGACATGGCCACCCGGATCTCGACGCTGATGCGCGACACGGCCTACGACGCCTCAGTGGAACTGGCGATTGAACGCGGTGCTTTTCCCCTGTTCAACGCCGACCTGTACCTGAGCGGCCAAACCTTTGCCTCGCGCTTGTCACCGGCCCTGAAAGAGCGAATTCGCGTCCACGGCCTGCGCAACTCGCACCTGCTCTCCATTGCGCCGACCGGCACCATCAGCCTGGCGTTTGCTGACAATGCCAGCAATGGCATTGAGCCCGCCTTCAGCTGGAGCTACACCCGCAAGAAGCGCATGCCTGACGGCGGCTTCAAGGAATACGCCGTGGAGGACCATGCGTGGCGCCTTTATCGCCACCTCAAGGGTGAGCACACGCCCTTAACCCCCGCGTTTGTCACCGCGCTGGAGATGAGTGCCCAGGCGCATGAGGCCATGGTGGCCGCCGTGGCGCCCTTCATTGACACTGCCATTTCCAAAACAGTCAATGTGCCTGCGGACTACCCCTATGCCGACTTTCAAAACCTGTACATGGAAGCCTGGCAGTCGGGACTCAAAGGGCTGGCCACTTACCGGCCCAATGCCATATTGGGGTCGGTTTTGAGCGTCACACCCGCGGCGGGCACGGAGGTTGCCACGCCATTGCACCTGGAAGGCGCCAACCAGCGTTTGTCGCTGGAGCACCTGCCGGCGCCAGTTTTGTCATCGTTACGCTGGCCCAGCCGCCCGGAATTGCCTGCTGGCAATCCGGCCTGGACCTTCATGGTGCACCACCCTTTTGGCGACTTTGCGCTCTTCGTGGGTGAGCTGGCCCCTGAAGAAGGCGGTGCCCCCAAGCCATTTGAAGTGTGGGTGAACGGCACCGACCAGCCCCGCGGTTTGGGCGCTTTGGCCAAGACCTTGTCCATGGACTTGCGCGCCAACGACCCCGCCTGGCTGCAGCTCAAACTCGACGCCCTGGCCACCGTAGCCGAAGAGCATTCGTTTGAGATGCCTTTTCCACCCCACGGGGAAAACCGGCTATTTCCTGGCGTGGTGGCAGCCACCGCCGCCGTGATTCGTTGGCGCTGCGACCAACTCAAAGCCCTGCCAGCGGACGACAGGCACGTACCCACACCGGTCATAGACGCCATGTTCAGCCGGGGCGAGCCACAAACCGGCCCCTCGGGCACGCTGGCCTGGTCAGTCGACATCAACAACCCAGCCACCGGCGAAGCGTTCACGGTCACGCTTAAGGAAGTCAACTTGCCCGGCCCGGACGGCGCCACCGTCACCCGGCCCTGTGCGGTGGGCTTTTCAGGCAACTACCCGCGGGCGATGGACGGCCTGGCCCGGGTGCTCTCGCTGGACATGCGGGTGATTGACCCGGCCTGGATCGGCATGAAACTGCGCAAGTTGCTGAACTACGCTGAGCCGTTGGGTCATTTCATGGCCTTTGTGCCGGGCCTGCCGCACGGCGAGCGCCGCCAGCAAACCTGGTCCTCGACCGTGGCGTATCTGGCGCGTCTGATCATTCACCGCTACGCCATGCTGGGCGTACTGAACGAAGACGGCTACCCCTTACGCGAGATGGGCGTGCTGGATGCCCCAAAAAACCCTGATGCCCCCACCACCATGGCCGGCAAGGTGTGCCCCGAGTGCGGCAACCCCACCGTCATTCACAAAGACGGCTGTGATTTTTGTACCGCGTGCGGCTACGTGGGGCAGTGTGGTTAAACCGAAATAAACCAGGTCTCAGTCGCGCACCACCAGCACCGGCAGGTGGGTGTGCGACAGCACGGCCTGCGTCACACTGCCGAGCACCAGTTTTTCCAGGCCGCTGCGTCCGTGGGAGCCCATCACGATCAAGTCGGCCTGGGCTGATTCAGCGGCCTCCACCACGCCACGCCAGGCGGCATGCGCCTCCACAATATTGGTGCTCACTGCAACGCCGGCGGCTTCAAATGCAGCCTTGGCGGCTTTGGTGGCGGCATTGGCCTCGGCAGTCGCCGCGCTCAGGTACTCGGCTTGACCATAGGCAAAATCGGTACCAACACCGGTGAATGGGTAGGGATCGATGACAAAAATAGCAGTGACCCGGGCATCGAAAGCCTTGGCCATGCCAATCGCCTTGTCGATAGCCAATTGCGCTGTAGGTGAGCCGTCGATCGGAACGAGGATGTGCTTGAACATGGTGAGATCTCCTTGAAGTAAGTGATGCAAGTATCTGCGCCGTACGCCTCAAAAACCTTGATGGAAATCAAGCTATTGCCCGGGCCCCTGAAAGCCTCCGGCGCGCAAGGTGACGACCATCGTATCCCGGTGGGCGTTGGGGGCCAGGGGCTGAATGGGTGTGCTTTCGTGGATCACCCGGGCGTCATCAAGCAACAAAACGGACCAGGGTTCGCTCAGGGTGAATCGCTGGCCACTGGGCCCGGCTGCGTCAAACACGCGGGTCTCGCCCCCTTTGACGCCTACCCGGTCGACCATGAACACGGCGACCAGGTCCACGCCATCCCGGTGCGCGCCCTCGGGCGTGGGTCGGCCGATGCCATCGGTGGTGTCAATGCGGAACTGGTGGGCTTCCACAAACCAGGGCTGTAGCCCTTTCAAACCTGAAGCAACCTGGGCTAGCCAGACCAGCAACTTGGGCCATACGGGCTGGGTCAGCATCTCGGGCAGCATGGGATCAAACAGACGATTGATGCCGCCATGCAAGGCGTTGTACTCCACCGGCTGCCAGTGGGCCCGATGCTCAACTTGAGACACCTGGCCGTCCTGCACCACAAAGCAGGAATGCCGGCGTCGCCGGTAACGGCCACCATCTTTCAGAAAAGCATCCGGCGGCAAATCAGCCCACATCGGACGCAAATGCTCAAGCTCATCCAGCGAACAACCGCTTGAGGCGCTGACGCCGTGCGCGTCCAGGACTGCAAAACCTTGCTGTTGCAAGACGGAGCCAAGCTCGGACGGCCTGGCAAGTGAAGGGGGAGAAAAGGAGGTGGTCATTGACGTCGAGCTTACCAAACCGGGGAGATCCATGAACTCCTGACCTTCGTCAAAGTGCAAAGCTGGCGTTCTCCGTAAGCTCGGTCCAACTTTTTCAGGAAACACGGTATGTCTACGCTTCTATGGTCTGATTCGCTCGCATTGGGTTTGCCCTTCATGGATGACACCCACCATGAATTTGTTGACCTGCTGGCCACCGTCGTCAACGCGGCTGACGCTGACCTCTTGCCCGCCTGGCAGGTGTTGATTGACCACACCGACCACCACTTTGGCCAGGAAGACCACTGGATGCAGAGCACCCGGTTTTCATCAAGCAACTGCCACTCCATGCAGCACGGCGTGATATTGCAAGTGATGCGCGAAGGCGCCAAGCGCGGGCTTACCGGCGAATTGGGCGTGGTGCGGCAAATGGCGCATGAGTTGGGCCTTTGGTTCCCGCAACATGCGCAAAGCATGGATGCCGCACTGGCCCTGCATCTTCGTGGCGTGGGCTTTGACCCGGTCACGGGCATTGTTCACGCGCCGCAAGCGCTGCCACTGGAGGAAATCCACAGCTGCGGCGGCGCGAGTTGCTCCAGCCATGCCAGCGAACCGGTCGATGCACGAGACACGGCTCAAGCGGCAGAGACGGCAGACAGTCTTGTCGGCTGACACAGCGAGCGTGCCGGGTTTGGTTTCCCTGCGCCACCGACCTTATGAGGATGTGCAGGCACTGTTGACCGGCACGCTCTTTGTGGCGCTGGGCGTGGTGATGTTTGGCCACACAGGCCTGCTCACCGGCGGCACAGTGGGCATTGCGTTTCTGGTTCACTACGCCACCGGCTGGAACTTTGGGTTGCTGCTGTTTTTGATCAACCTGCCCTTTTATGCACTGGCATGGCGGCGCATGGGGCGGGCTTTTACGCTCAAAACCTTTGCAGCGGTGGGCTTGCTGTCAATCCTGGTGAATGTCTTGCCCAAGCTGGTGAGTTTTGAATCTTTGTCACCTCCGTTTACCGCGGTGATGGGTGGGCTGCTGATGGGCGTGGGCATGCTCATGTTGTTTCGCCACCGGGCCAGCCTGGGCGGCTTCAATGTGCTGGTGCTGTACCTGCAGGAGCGCTTTGGCTGGCGCGCGGGCCGCCTGCAAATGGGGCTGGACTGTTCAATTGTGCTGGCCTCCTTCGCTGTGGTGAGCTGGCAGGACGTGGCGCTGTCGGTGCTGGGCGCTGTGGTGATGAACCAAACCCTGGCCACGAACCACCGCGCGGGGCGCTACATCACGCTCTAGCCTGAAGTTCCTCCCCCAAAAAGCCGAGTTTTCCCAATGAAACCCACGGTAATTTCAGTTCCGCCTTCTGACTACATTTTGATCTGACCGATCAGTTCAAGTGCCCGTTTTTGCTTGTCGCTTGGCGTCGTGGTGAGCTCAAACGTGGGCGCATCGTCGGCGCTTTTTGGCGTGCGACACGTATTGCGCACGACGGTTTGAAGCAGCGCCATCA
>CALRWE010000205.1:0-7083 GCA_943371745.1 Rhodoferax sp. OV413 | reverse complement strand
CAAGGCTAGCCACAAGAAAGGCTGCTTCTTGAAGATCTGCGGGGTACCCCACGTCGACCACGAACGACGGATGCCAACTTGTTGTTCTAGGGCCGTGTGAAACTGATGAATCATGTCCTCCCGTATGTCGCGACGTGATCCGGGGCAATGGTGAGGAGCCGCATGTACTCACCCTCTCGATGCGCTATTGCCCTGGGTGAACGGCTTATCCGCAGAGAATAGACGGCATCGATTCCAGTCGGTGGCTTGATGCTGGTGATTTTTTCCCACTTGATCCCCGGGTCGCGATAGAGCTGGTTCCAGGTGAGCTGGCGGATCTTGTTGAGGGTGTCATGGGAAGCATGGCGCTCAGCCTTCTGCAGCGTGAGCAACTGCTCCTGAAACACCGGGTTGTTGAGATCCAGCCTGATGCAGCTTCAGGCTTGATCACTGCCAAGGCGCGTCAGGGTTTCATCCTGTTGGGCATCCGCTGGTGGGTGAGCGGCGGACCAGGCCATCGCAGCCTGCAGGGCTGCCGCGGCAGCGGGTTCGTGTAACCAGCGCTCATTGTATGGAATCACTGTGGCGGTGCGAACGATCCAGACACCCGGCTCGGACTCTTCCACCAGGACATGGCGGGCGGGTGGAGCGCGGAAGCCATGGCGAGCCCTACACCCCACAAGCCGCCGATGGGCGAGCACGCTGGTGGCGGCGCCTGACTGGGGCCAGGGGGCAAAGAGGCATCAACGAAAGGAACCAAGACAAGACGCTAAGGTGTTGAAAAAGACGTTAAACAACATTAAACGGGAGACGTGATGGCTATCGGCGTGCGGGTTGAACCGGAGCTGGAGCAGCAGCTCGACCAGCTGGCGCGCAGCATGGGCAAAAGCCGCAGCGCTTGCGTGTGGGAGGCGATCGCACAGTATGTACAGCGCTTCAGCACCACCGATGAAGCGCTGCGTCAGTCGGCCTTGATTGCCGCAGCCGGCGATTCAGCCAACTGGAGCGAACAACTTCCCGACTGGGCTGATTGGACCGCATGACGGCGCTTGTTCTGCTGCGGGGGCTGATCGTGACCATTGCCAGTTCTGGGGTGTATGCCGGCAAACCAAGGCGGGCGGTGGTGGTGCAGGCCAACCGCTGGCTCAATGGCCATCCGAGTGTGACGCTCTGCCCACTCATCAGCACCCTGCTGGACGCACCACTGGTGCGGATTCCTGTGGACCCCAGTGGCAACAATGGGCTGCTGAAGCCATCGCAACTCATGGCCGACAAGCTGTTCTCGGTGCCCACTGCCGCCATCGGCACTGTGGTGGGACGGCTAGACACCGCAGCCTTGGCTGAACTTGATATGGCCCTGCGCAGCTGGCTGGAGCTGGGCTGAACCCCGTGACGCCATCCGCCTGGGCGCCTCGGCAGGGAACGTAGCCTCATGCCATTCCCCCGTACTTCTCAAGCAGCGAAATCACGGCTCGGACTCGCCTTGCATGGCGTTCGGAGGGTCGAGGTGGTGGCTGGCTGCAAGCACGCCAGGTGAGATAAAGCGGAAGGAACACCTCTGATAGCTCCTAGATTGGTCTAATAACCAGTCAGAAGGTGGCTGCCATGACGGTCTGGCCCGTACAGCTCCAAAGCGCGCTTTAGCGAGTTGCTCGACTCATGCCAGCGCGAAGGCCCCCAAGTGGTGTCGCGGCGAGGGACCAAAGCCGCGGTCTTGGTGCCTATCGAGCAATGGCACCGTCTGCAGGCTGCCGCCAGGCCCAGCCTCAAGCAGCTGTTACTAACCTCGGTTGCCCGCACAGAAGGGCTTGTGCCAGCCAGTGGTGGTGCCCGCCGCCGGCCTGTGGTGGAGCTGTAGGGCATGGCCTTTTTACTCAACACCAATGTGGTGTCTGAACTCCGGAAGTCACGTCCCCATGGCGGAGTGGTTGCCTGGATTGAGAGCGTTGACGACGCCGAGCCTTATCTCGCCAGCGTGACCATCGGCGAGATCCACGCCGGTATCGAACTCACCCGCGATCAGGGCTCTGCAAGAGCCGATGCGATAGAGCACTGGCTCAATCAGGTGTGCAACACCTTCAACATCCTCACTATGGATGGCCCTGCATTCCTCCGCTGGGCTCAGCTGATGCACCGCCAGTCCGACACCATTTACGAAGACGGGATGATCGCCGCCATCGCGAAGGTGCATCAGCTCACGGTGGTCACCCGCAACGTGGGCGACTTCAGGCAGCTTAAAGTTCCCCTAATGAATCCATTCACGAGCCGCGCTGAGCTGAGCTGATAAGCCGTCGTCCCACTAAGCGCTCAGGAAAACGGGCATCCCGGAGAAGCTTGCGGCGTTCAGCGCAACTGGGGGTATGCAAATCAGACGGGGAACGCGAATGCCCTGGCTGCCGAGGGCGGTAGCGGATTCCTGTTCACACTCGCTTTTATAACAAAAAAACTAAGGTAATTGTCCATGAAATGCGGGGTTGATACAATTCGGATTGCAAAGGCATCCCATCCCCAGGCTCGAAAATTTGACGGTAGTTCGAATCCGTAATTCGCAAAAAAACTCCAATGCATCGCACGCAGATAAGCCATCAATGCGCCACCTTATCCCGCCTCAGAACTTTGACGAAGGTCATCCACAAGATGTGAACGTCAAACCACAAAGACTGGCGATCTAAATAGACGACATCTAGCTTGACCTTCTCATGAATCGGCAACTCGTCGCGGCCATTGACTTGAGCCCAACCGGTCAGACCTGGCAACAAGGTGTGCACACCAAGCTCTGTGCGAAGCACAATCAAGTCTTGCTGATTGTACAATGCAGGACGAGGTCCCACAAAGCTCATATCACCAACCAGAATGCTCCACAACTGCGGCAACTCGTCTAAACTACTTTTCCGCAAAAAAGACCCAATGGGCGTAAGGCGTGAACTAACATCAGACAGGAGATGTGTAGCAACCACAGGCGTGCCAACCTTCATGCTCCGGAATTTGGGCATTTTAAAGATCACGTTGTTCCTGCCGAGGCGGTCAGACCAATACAGAGCAGGGCCTTTAGAAGTAACGCAGATTGCAACAGCCACCAGCAACATAGGCGCAAAAAGAAATAAAGCCGCTAGGCACCCAAGCAAAATATCAAAGACTCTTTTCATAAGGGCATTCAAGCACGAAAAGTATTAAAGAATCGAGTGCAAGCTCACCTTCGCCAGACAGTACGATTCACATAGCCGGTATAACTCATAACCAGCCGCACAATCTTGCGCGACACTGCCGGGGCCAAATAATCTGCGACCTGGCGCATCGGTCCATTCTCGGCAAATTGCTCAATGACTACCTTGACGGCGTCAAGTACCTCTTCAGTCTTGAGCCCGCACATGATCAGCGTGCCTTCGTCCATGCCCTCGGGGCGCTCATGTGCGTATCGAACGGTGATGGCGGGGATATTCAGCAATGTGGATTCTTCAGTAACGGTGCCACTGTCAGAGATTACGCATGTCGCCTCCATTTGCAACTTCACGAAATCGAAGAAACCAAAAGGCTTGGCTAAGTCAACCAGGGGGTGAATGCCTGTCAAACTAAGAGCATCCAGCCGTTTGCGGGTACGGGGGTGGGTCGACACGATGATGGGGTAGCCATAGGCCTCGGCCAAGCCATTAAGCGTGGCCACCAGATCCCGCAGGTTCTCCGAAGTATCAACGTTCTCCTCGCGATGGGCGCTCACTACAAAAAACTGGCCGCGTTTGAAACCAAGGCGTTGCACCACGTCCGACTTCTCGATGTTCGGCATGTAGTGCTTGAGCACTTCGTCCATGTGCGAACCAGTCTTTATGATGGTCTCGGGCCGAATACCCTCGGCAATCAGATAACGGCGGGCATGCTCGGTCAATACCAGATTGATGTCGCTCAGGTGGTCCAGCACCTTGCGGTTGAGCTCTTCCGGTACACGCTGGTCAAAACATCGGTTGCCCGCCTCCATGTGAAATACGGGAATCTTTCTGCGCTTGGCAGCAATCACGGCCAGGCATGAGTTGGTGTCGCCGTACAACAACACGGCGTCCGGTTCTTCCTTGGACATGATTTCGTCGGATTTCATGATGACCTGCGCAATGGTTTGCGCGGCGTTTTCTCCAACCGCGCCCAAGAAATAATCCGGCTTGCGGATTTCAAGATCATCAAAAAAGATCTGGTTAAGTTCGTAGTCGTAGTTTTGTCCAGTGTGAACAAGCACATGACGCGTGTGCCGATCCAGTTCGCTAATCACACGGCTCATTTTGATGAGCTCGGGCCGAGTGCCCACAATGGTCATGACCTTAAGCATGGAGTTCCTCCTTGATATAAAGCAGCTTCAACAAAAGCTGTTTAATTTGATCGACATTAAGTCGATCTGTGTTGTGTGAAGTGTAGTCGTCCAGGTGAGACAACTTTTCTTCCCCTTCACTAAAGTACTGGGTATAGTTCAAATCCCGGTTGTCGGCAGGTATGCGGTAATAGTCGCCCATGTCTTGCGCTTTGGCCATTTCTTCGCGGGAAATCAACGACTCATAGAGTTTTTCCCCATGCCGCGTTCCGATAATGCGAACAGGGGTGTCTTTATTGAAGATCTCCTTAAGCGCTTGGGCCAGGTCGGCCACAGTGGATGACGGTGCTTTCTGAACAAATAAGTCACCCTGCTTACCATGCGTGAAGGCATACAAGACCAGATCGACGGAATCTTCGAGTGACATTAAAAAACGCGTCATGTTGGGGTCGGTCACCGTCAACGGCTTGCCTTCCTTGAGCTGCGAAACAAACAGCGGAATGACCGAGCCTCTTGATGCCATGACATTGCCGTAGCGGGTAGCACACAGCACGGTTTCGTTTTCGCGCTGGGTACGAGCCTTGGCAACCATCAATTTTTCTGCCATGGCCTTGGAGATGCCCATGGCATTGATGGGGTAAACCGCCTTGTCGGTGCTAAGCACAACCACCCGCTTGACGCCATTGGTCGTGGCGGCGTCCATCACGTTTTCAGTACCCAACACATTGGTGCGCACAGCTTCCATCGGATAAAATTCGCACGACGGCACCTGCTTCAAGGCTGCAGCATGGAACACGTAGTCCACCCCTTTCATGGCCTGAGAAACGCTAGCGTACTCACGTACATCGCCGATATAGAACTTCAGCTTTCTGTGGTTCAGCGCAATGCGCATTTCTTCCTGCTTTTTCTCGTCGCGGCTGAAGATGCGGATTTCGCGCACATCCGTCGCGAGGAAACGGTTCAGAACAGTCTGACCGAATGACCCCGTACCACCGGTGATCATCAACACTTTGTCTTCAAACATACTTTCCTCTTGTCATCTGGTTGCGTACATCTGCAGGATCAGCTCAGGCCAAGGAGCAGCATTATAACCGGTCGCCTGATTGAAATGAGCAGAGTTGAGGGAACGATCGATCACGAACTCATCATCGCGAACAATATCGATCTGCTTGTCATACACTTTGGCGATGCATTGCAGAAGTTCGTACTTGCCTATCGGCCCGGCACCCACATGGTAGAGGCCATGCAGATCAGGCCGCGGGATCACAATGTCCCGCACAATGCGTGCAAATTCGATATTCGGTAAGCCCGAAAAAATAGCTCGATTAAAACCATTGCAGCGGCTCCGCTGGGACAAAAACCATTCCAGCAAACCGTAGGTACTCTGCAACTCATGGCCAATAGTAGAAGTCCGCAAGGTGACCGCATGGGGGTAGTCCACTTCGCCCAGATGCTTGGACTTGCCGTAAACATCAACTGCATCCGGCGCATCGTCTTCTGCGTAGTTGCCCCTGGTTCCAGCATAAACACAGTCGGTGCTGACATGGATCAAGCGCCCACCTCCCACCGCGCACAAATCTGCCATGCGGTGAGGCAACAGCGCATTCAGAGGGAGCGCCAGTAACGGATCGTCAGCCTCCTTGAGGTGCTTAGTCAAGCCAATGCAATTGATCACCACATCTGGCCGAATTCGGGAAAACACCCTCACAAGGGAATCCTGCTTTTCAACATCGACCCCGGAGACAAGTCTGCCACGCAAGTTTTCAGCGAAAAACCTCTTCATTTCATCTGAGCGTAGTGTGCCCCACACCTCCAAATCGCTATATCCACCGGGCGCTTTCTCACTGAGTACGCGATACATTGCGCTCCCAATCATCCCGCTCGCACCGAACACCAAAACCTTCATGCAGTCTCCCTAACTGTTTTGGAGATGTCGCGAAAATGCGTCATCAATTCGTCAACCAACTTATCATGATCAAAATGCGCCTTGAAGTAGCGTCGCCCATTTGCGCCCATTGTCGCCCTGTCCTTGGCCGGCATCTGATACAGCCGCAACACCGCATCAGCTAGCGCCCTTGCATCCTGCGCCGGCACGCCCCAACCAGCCTGCGCCTCTACCACAAGACGAGCACCCTCACCATTGAGACAGGCCAGAATCGGACGGCCCGCCGCCATATAGGCCTGGACTTTGTTGGGAACCGTTAACGCAAATATCGGCTCGTCGGCCAATGTCACCAGCAGCGCCCCTGCCTTTTGCATCAAGCCCGGCATAGTGTTTACGTGAAAACGCCCTGGCAGATGCAGATTCGTCAACCCCCGAACCTGTGCCTGCTCGCGCATCCAGTCCCAGCGGCTGCCTTGCCCGAAGATAACGAAACGAATTGCTGGCACATCTTTAAGTAAGACCGCCGCCTCGACCATGACCTCCACGGCCTGGCCCGCCCCCACATTGCCGGCAAAAACGACAGCAAAGCCTTCATCCAACGCCGGCACATCGGGCAGAGCAACTTCGGACGCAGGAGGTTCAGAAAACAAAGCGTCAACCGAGTTGGGGTAATAGGCGACAGGCTTGCCCGGCGCCATGGCTGCGACCGGCGCCTCGAACGCGCGTGATTGCACCAGCAGCAAATCGGTATGACGATATATCCAGCGTACCCCCCAAGCCACGGAGCGCAAAACCCGAGGGTTTCGCACATAGCCCGTGGCGGCTAAGCTGTCTGGCCAGAGATCTTGCACCCAGAAAACCAGCTTGCGCCGCTTGAGCCAGGACAAAAGTATGGCAGGTATAGCCAGGAGTATGGGTGAGAGCCCAT
>CALRWE010000204.1:0-7091 GCA_943371745.1 Rhodoferax sp. OV413 | reverse complement strand
TGACATCAATAGCCGCGAGTTCTTCATGTTGTCGCTGCTGGCGATTGCTGTGCTGTTCATGGGCATTTACCCCAAGCCGTTCACTGATGTCATGGATACGTCGGTCGCTGAGTTGCTCAAACACGTCGCTTTATCCAAACTGAATTGATCAGTCTGTATTGGCCCCTATTGAATTAAGAGATAGAAAATGATCGACAAACTCAGTTGGATTTCGGTTTATCCTGAAATCATCCTGCTCGTCATGGGCTGCGTCATTGCCTTGGCGGATTTGGGTGTGAAAAGTCCTCGCCGCACCGGAACCTACGTGCTGACCCTTGTGACCCTGGCCGTTGTGGCGGCCTTGCAGGCGATGTACGCCAGCGGCGGGTCCACCATCTATGGCTTTGGCAATATGGTGGTCAGTGACCAGATGGGCAACTGGCTGAAATGCTTTGCCACCGTTGCCGTCATGGTGACGCTGGTCTACGGCCGCCCCTACGCTGCCGACCGCGACATGCTGCGGGGCGGGGAAATTTTCTCCTTGAGTGTCTTCGCTTTGCTGGGCATGTTTGTCATGATTTCCGGTAACAATTTCCTGGTGATCTACATGGGGTTGGAGCTGCTGACCCTGTCGAGCTACGCGCTGGTGGCCTTGCGTCGGGACAACGCCACCGCCACAGAGGCGGCGATGAAGTATTTTGTGCTGGGCGCCATGGCGTCCGGTTTCCTGCTTTACGGTTTGTCCATGATGTACGGCGCCACTGGATCGCTGGATGTCAATGAGGTATTCAAGGCCATCAACTCCGGACAAGTCAAGCACCAGGTGCTGGTGTTTGGCCTCGTGTTCGTGGTGGCAGGTCTGGCTTTCAAACTCGGTGTTGTGCCGTTTCACATGTGGATTCCCGATGTCTATCAGGGTGCGCCGACAGCTGTGACCTTGCTGATTGGTGGAGCGCCCAAGCTTGCAGCATTTGCCATCTTTATCCGCTTGCTGGTGGAGGGCATGTTGCCACTGGCTTTTGACTGGCAGCAGATGTTGATGGTGCTGTCCATCGGGTCTTTGCTGATTGGTAACCTCGCCGCTATCGCCCAGACCAACCTCAAGCGCATGCTGGCGTTCTCGACGATCTCCCAGATGGGGTTTGTGCTGCTCGGTCTCATGTCAGGGGTTGTCAACGGCAACATCAATTCAGCGGTGAATGCTTACAGCGCGTCGATGTTTTACGTCATCACTTACGTCTTGACGACTCTGGCCAGTTTCGGTGTCATCTTGCTGCTGGCCCGCGATGGTTTCGAGAGTGAAGAGATTTCGGATTTTGCAGGTTTGAACCAACGCAGCCCGCTGTACGCCGGGGTGATGGCCATTTGCATGTTCTCACTGGCGGGCATACCACCGATGGTGGGTTTTTATGCCAAGCTCTCGGTTTTGCAGGCCTTGATTGCATCAGGCCAGACGGTTCACATCGGGCTGGCTGTATTTGCCGTGCTGATGTCCCTGGTCGGTGCTTTTTACTATCTGCGTGTGGTGAAGGTGATGTATTTTGATGAACCCATCACGGCCAGCACGGTGTCGGCACCGTTGGACGTTCGCACGGTACTGGCCATCAACGGTGGGCTGGTTTTGGGCTTCGGTTTGTTGCCCGGTGGCCTGATGGCCTTGTGTGCCAACGCGATCGTGCAGATGTTGGGCACCTGATTCGCCAGGTTTTGGTTCTGCGTCTGTGTCCCAAACTGTCTCCGTCTGGCTGGTGGTGGTGATCGCTTTCTGTGGCGCCAACTTTCCGTTTGCGAGTACCCGTGTGTTGGGCATTTTTGTGCTTCCGCGGCCCAAGACACTCGGCATTCGGCTGATCGAATTGGTTTTGCTTTATGGGCTGGTGGGCGGGTTTGGTTTGCTGCTCGAGAATCGGGTTGATCAAATTGCGCCTCAGGGGTGGGAGTTCTATGCGATCACAGCCACGCTGTTCCTGACCTTTGCTTTTCCCGGATTTGTCTACCGTTATCTGTTCAAGCACCGGGCGGAGAGAGAGTTGTGACCGCCATGCAGGACTCGCACTTGATCGAAAAGACGCTGAGCAGTGAAGAGTTGTTCAGAGGGCGCTTTTTGCACGCGATTCGAGATACGGTCGCGTTGCCTGACGGCGCTCTCAGCACTCGCGAGTACATCCGGCACCCGGGTGCTGTCATGGTCATCCCCCTCCTTGTTGATGCGACAACAGCTGAGGTCAGGCTGGTTCTGGAGCGTCAGTACCGCTACCCTGTCGGGCAGGTCATGATCGAGTTTCCTGCGGGCAAGCTTGATCCGGGCGAAGACCTGCAGCGTTGTGCGCAGCGCGAACTGCTGGAAGAAACCGGCTATAGCGCGGCCGAGTGGGCCCATGCCGGGGTTTTGCACCCGGTGATTTCCTATTCAACCGAATTCATTGATATCTGGTTTGCACGGGGCTTGGCGCTGGGTGATCGCCGGCTGGACCCCGGTGAATTCCTTGACGTGTTCACGGCTTCGCCAGCCGAGCTTTTGCAGTGGTGTTGCGATGGCCGTGTGACGGATGCCAAGACGCTGACTGGCGCGCTCTGGGTGCAGAATTTCCTTGCTGGCAACTGGGCATTGAATTGGCAGTTGCCCACCGACGCAGTGTGTGTCGCATCATCGTGAGATGAAAGTACTCGATCTCCAGTGCGGTCAGTTGCATGTGTTTGAAGGCTGGTTTGCCTCCGAAGACGATTTTCTGGGTCAGTTGGACCGGGGCCTGGTGACCTGCCCGGTGTGCGGTGATGCTGCCATCACCAAGCGACTGAGTGCACCCAGGCTCAATTTGAGTGGCGCCCGGGCAGGGTCTGATTCCGCGCAGCAGGAAGAGTCCAGCGATAAAAAAGAATCGGATTTTCAGGCAGCCCTGATGAAGGCAGCCCGACATCTGGTGTCCACCACCGACGATGTGGGCAATGACTTTGCTTCTGAGGCCCGCAAGATTCATTACGGCGAGATCAAGGCACGTGGCATTCGGGGTCAAGCCTCCCAGGCGGAAGCCCTGTCTTTGCTGGACGAGGGCATTGCTGTGTTGCCCTTTGCCTTGCCCGAAGCATTGAAAGGACCGTTGCAGTAGCCAGTCCGGGTCAGGCACTGAATTGCAACGCCGCCAGTCCCGCGTATACACCGCCCTTGGCGACCAGCTCTGCGTGGGTGCCTTGTTCCACCAGGTTGCCGTGGTCCAACACCACAATCAAATCGGCCTTTTGGACCGTGGCCAGGCGATGGGCGATGACCAGCGTGGTGCGGTCTCGCATGGCAGATTCCAATGCCGCTTGCACCATGCGCTCACTTTCCGCGTCAAGCGCACTGGTGGCTTCATCGAGCAGCAGCAAAGGCGGGTTCTTGAGCATCGCGCGCGCGATGGCAATGCGCTGGCGCTGGCCGCCGCTCAGTCGCACCCCACGCTCACCCAGGAAGGTGTCGTAACCCTCGGGCAGCGCGCTGATGAACTCATCCGCAAACGCGGACCGGGCAGCTGCCCGTACTTCCTCATCGCTCGCGTCCGGTCGCCCATACCGGATGTTTTCAAGTGCGCTGCTGGAGAAAATCACGGCGTCCTGCGGCACGATGCCAATGCGCTGGGGTAAATCGGACAGCGTCAAATCCCGGGTCGCTACGCCGTCCAGCACGATGCCACCTGACGACGGGTCATAAAACCGCAGCAACAGCTGAAAGACCGTGCTCTTGCCCGCACCGCTGGGTCCGACAATGGCGACCGTCTGGCCCGGGGTCACCGCCAGCGAAAAATCACGGAGAGCCGCTTGAAGCGGGCGGGAGGGGTAATGAAAATTGATGTTTTCAAACCTGATGGCGCTGCCGCCACTTTGGGCCGGGGCCGGGAGGGGCTTCAGGGGTGAGGCGATCGGTGAGCGGCTGCCCAGCAGTTCCATCAGCCGTTCGGTGGCGCCTGCTGCGCGCAGCAGGTCCCCGTAGACCTCACCCAAAATTGCAAAGGCGCTGGCCAGAATGATGACGTACAACACCGTCTGCCCCAGGTCACCCGCCGTGATGCGCCCGGTCATGACCGCTTGCGTGCCTTGGTATAAACCCCACAGCAGGGCGGCGGAGGTGGCAATGATGATGAACGCCACCAACACGGAGCGGGCCCGGGTCCGCCGCACGGCGGTCTCAAAGGCGTTGTCGGTCGAGGCATTGAAGCGGGCTGATTCCCGCCCCTCGGCGGTATAGCTCTGCACGACGGGAATGGCGTTCAGCACTTCGGCGGCAATGGCACTGGAGTCCGCAATGCGGTCCTGGCTGGCCCGCGAGAGTTTGCGCACACGCCGCCCAAACCACAGGGCAGGCACCACGATCAGCACCAGTACCCCCAATACCTGAAACATCACATAGGGGTTGGTCCAGATCAGCATGCCCAAGGCACCGATGGCCATGACCATGTTGCGCAGGCCCATACTCAGCGAGGAGCCCACCACCGTTTGCACCAACGTGGTGTCGGCCGACAGTCGCGACAGCACCTCGCCGGTTTGCGTGGTCTCGAAAAACTCGGGGCTCTGGTGCAGCACATGCCCATAGACTGCATTGCGCAAATCGGCGGTGACCCGCTCACCCAGCCAGCTCACCATGTAAAAGCGTCCGGCTGAAAACAGCCCCAGGGCGACCGCCACGGCAAACAGGGCCACAAAGTGCTCTCGCAGCGCCATGAGTTGCGCACCCTTGTCGGTTTGAACCAGTCCGCCGTCAATGAGGCTGCGCAGCGCTATCGGAAACGCCAGCGTCGCTGCGGCGGCCATCACCAGAAATACCAGCGCCAGAACAATGCGCCCCCGATACGGGTGCAAAAAAGGCAGGAGTCCTGAGAGCGAGCGGGGCGAAGCTTTGGAAAGGTCGGGTTTGGACATGGGTCACAGTGTAGCCAATATGGCCCAATAAGTTGCCTGACCAAAAACAGCCTTGACAATCATTGCTTAGGCAATTAATAATGCGCCATGACAAATACCAATCCGAGTTCCAGTGTGCCGCCGTCTGACTCCCCCGCCAGCAGCCTGGAGTTTTACCGTGCGGACAACTACGTCACCGAAGAGAGTGTGGGCTACCTGATGCGGCGCGCCTTGGCCAGGGTGGCGCAAGACGTGGAGCGCGAGCTGGTGGCCAGTGACCTGACCAACGCGCAGTGGGTGCCGCTACTCAAGCTGTTCATGGGTGAGGCATCCACCGTGGCCGAGTTGGCCCGTGAGTGCCATCTGGACGCCGGGGCGATGACCCGCCTGCTGGACCGCTTGGAGGCCAAGGGCTTGTGCCGCCGGGTGAGGTCGGTTGAGGACCGCAGGGTGGTCAATATCGAGTTGACCGAACCGGGGCGAGAAACTGCACGCGGTATTCCGGGCGTGCTGTGCCGGATTCAAAACGCGCACCTGGCTGGATTTTCAGCCGACGAGTTCCAGGCTTTCAAGGGTTTTTTGCGGCGTATTCTGGACAACGCGCAAGCGCGTCCCAAGTCACAAACGTTACCCCTGTCCGGTGCAGGAGACGCTCGTGAAGTTTGATGGCTCTCTCGCAAGGCCGGTTGCCGGCGTCAAGCCTGCTGCGCTGCTGCTGTTGGCCGCGCTTGCCTTGGCGGGCTGCGCCAACCCCGGGGGCATCGTCTCCAAAGCCACCCTGCGAGACGTCCAGTCAGCAGGTTTGCCGGTCGAGCAAGTTGCAATGGCGCCGGTGGATGCCCGGTGGTGGCACCAGTTCGGCGATGCGCAACTCAACCGCCTGATCGATGACGCGCTGAGCACCCATCCCACCCTTGGTGTGGTGCAGGCCCGGCTGACCCGGGCGCAGGCGGGTGCCGATTTGACTGCTGCTGCGGGTGGCCCCCAGCTCAATGCGGGTCTGGACCTGACCCGGCAGCAGTACACGTCCAACGGCGCAGTACCGGCACCCCTGGCGGGTTCGGTTCGCAGCACGGGCACAGCCCAACTCTCTGGCAGTTGGGAAATAGACTTTTTTGGCAAGAACCGCGCTGCACTGCAGGCTGCCCTGGGCAACACCCGCGCCGCTCAGGCCGACCTTGCCGCTGCCCGCACGCTGCTCGCCAGCCAGGTGGCGCGGACCTACTTCCAGTGGCTGCGGCTGAATGACCAACAAGCCCTGGCGCAGCGCCTCCTGGCCCAACGCAACCAGGCGCTGCAACTGGTTCAGGCCCGGGTCTCGGCCGGCCTCGACTCCAACGTTGAACTACGCCAGGCCGAGGCGACCCTGCCTGAAGTGCGTCTGCAAATTGAATCCCTGCAAGAGCAGCGGGCCTTGACCCGGAACACCCTCAATGCACTGGTTTTCAAGCCAAATCAGCTTTTGGTCGGCGTATCTCATGGCTTGATTGATATAAAAATAATAGCGCCAGTCGGGTCGATCCCCGCCGACCTGCTGGGGCGGCGGGCTGATATTTCGGCCGCCCGCTGGCGCGTGGAAGCCGCCACCCAGGACGTGAGCAGCGCGCGGGCGCAGTTCTATCCCAACGTCAACCTGATGGCCTTCGCCGGGTTCTCCAGCATTGGGCTGGACCGCCTGATCAGCACAGGCAGCGAGCAATGGGGCATGGGCCCGGCGCTGCGACTGCCCCTGTTTGACGGTGGCCGCCTGCGTGCCCATCTGGCCGGAAAAACCGCCGATCTGGATGGCGCCATCGAGAGCTATAACGCCTGCGTGATCGACGCCGTGCGCGATGTGGCCGACCAGCTCGCCATGCTGCAGGCAGTGGGGCGCCAACAGGAGGCGCATCGGGCAGCGCAAACCGTAGCCGACAGCAGCCATGCCTTCGCCGTGCAGCGCCATGGCGCGGGACTGGGCAATTTGCTCCCCGTCATTGCAGCGCAAGTGGCCGTGCTCAACCAGCAGCGCGCCGGCCTGGACCTGCAGGCACGCGTGCTCGACACCCAGGTGGCGCTGATGCGCGCCCTGGGTGGTGGCTACCGGGCCGAGTTGCCCGCGCCCAAGCCTCTTTGACCCGCTCATCCTTTTTTCTGAGTAACCCGCCATGACAACACCTCAAACCACCGCGCCCACTGCCCGTGCGGGACGCAACCCGGCCCGCAAGCGGGTGCTCATCGCCTTGTCCGGCGTGGTCGTTCTC
>CALRWE010000203.1:0-7189 GCA_943371745.1 Rhodoferax sp. OV413 | reverse complement strand
GTGGCCATGGCATGCCCGGCATGGCGGTCCGGCCCATCCCATGGTTGACATTGACCACGGATCTGCTGGACCCAACGATCAAATGACCGACGAGGCCCCAAGACCTGCAAGCCGCCAGGTAATTGCACACTCAATGTGTCAGGGGCTCTGGCCCACTGAACTTCCAGGTCAATGCTTTGGCGCAAAAACACCAGATAGCTCTCTGGCACATCAGGAATTGGCAGCACCATCGCACCGGACCAGGGGAGCCACTGCTCCGCCGCGACCCCGGCCAAGTCCGGTAACTTCTGAGTGACAAAGTCTTCCCCCGGCGGCAGGTCTTTAGCGCTCAGAATCAGGAACTCATTGATGGCAGGGTCAACCTGAGGCCTGCACACCCAGGCGCCCTTGACCATGAGCCCATGGGCATGCGCTTTCATTAAGCGCGACAGTTCAGAAAGGCTCTTTTGCACCGCGTCGGCAAAATCGTGGCTGAGATTGAATTGAAACCCCAGCTGTTTGGGCAGCTGGCTCAACGCCTGCGCCTTGGCATCGGCTTCCTGGCGGACCAGCACATCCAGGCGCGTCACCGCAATTTCTGCAACAAGAGAGCACAGCATTTCGGTCATCCGGCGCAGCTGCAAGGGCGGCGTCTTGGGCTGCGGATGGTGACAAGACACCATCCCCCACAACTCGCCGTCCTTGAGCAGAGAGATGGTCATGGTCGCTCGTACCCCCATGTTCTCGAGGTATTTCAAGTGCATTGACGGGGGATTGCGCAACAGACTGTGGCTCAAATCCAACCTGGCACCCGGTTGCAAGGCTTGCAGTGCGGTGGGTTGCGCCCCCACATCGCCAATGATGTACAGCGGGTTGCGCTTGTGGAGCGAGCGCGCCTGCTCGGGAATATCGGAGGCCGGAAAACGCAAGCCGAGCAAACGAATGGTCACGGCTTCATCACACGACTCGGCCAGCACCTCGCCACACCAGTCGGGCAAGAAGCGATAAATAACGACCCGCTGATAACCTGACAAGCGACGAATCTCCGACGCGCAGGCTTGCAATAAATCATCCATCCGCACATGCCGCTGCAACCGGCCCAACTCACGCAGGGCGTGTTCGAACTCGATGTGGACCTCTACATCGGACTTGGCATAGCGGTAGGGCATGGCCTCGATCACCACGCTGTCGCCTGCGCGGTGAACCATCACCTCGCTGGACGCAAGAGGGGAGGCCCCGGGCCTGAGCCGCAAGGCGGAGGCAATGGGTGGACCCGGATCCATGGCACGCAATCGCGCCCAGCTGTCCTCGAACGGCCCCTCAATCACTTCTTCAATGTGCCGCCCCAACAGGCCAGCTGGATTAGCGGGCAAAAATTCTTGCGCATTGCTGGAGGCAAACACAATCAGGCCGCTGTGCACGTCGCACGCGATCAAAAAACCGTGGGGCTGCAGCAGAGTGGCTTCATGGGTCGCCTCGCCGGCGCAGTTGTCTCTGGCTTGCAAGCTGACCTGGTGATCAGACGGGTCAGTCATGCCGTCACACCGGTTTGAGCCACAGGACCGTGGGGCCATCGGCACCTGGTCAAAGATCCATCGCCTTCGTGCGCCAGACCAGCCGCACCTCGTGCGGCATGGCGGACGCCCAGCGGGCCCTGTACGAAGGCGCCAATCAGGCCACTGGACTTGGGAAGGGGGGATGGCTCGCGTTGGAGTGCGGTGTGGTGGAGAGGGGTAATGTCGCGCAAAACTTGGGTCGCGGTGGGCAAAGGGACATCTCCAGCGTTTTTATATTTCCATCCTATACCAAGCCCCAAACAAACAGAAAATAAACAGAAATTTCCCTGATAAATATCAAAACTTCGATTAAAAAACGCCATTCTGCCGAGTGTCTGTCACTTCAGCTGGTCAGACAACCGGCGATGAAGATCGGAGGACTGCGTCGGAGCTGTTCGTGACCGACCCGGACGGTGTGAACTACACCACCCCGCCCGCCCGCAATGTTGCCACTTGCGCAGCGTCCAGCCCCAGCTCTGCCAGCACCTCCCCCGTGTGCTCACCCAACGCGGGTGGGGCGCGCAACAGCACGGGGGGCGTGGCCATCAGGCGCAGCGGGCTGGCGACAGTTGCTATTGAATTAATACCCATGAAGGCATTAGATACGCTGGCTACGGGTTGATTGACTATCAAACGACGTGCTTTGACCTGCGCATCGTCAAAAGCCTGACCGATGTCGTTGATGGGGCCGCAGGGCACGGCCTTGTCTTCCAGCAAGGCAACCCATTGCGCGGTGGTGCGCGTGCGGGTGACCTGCTCCATGGCCGGGATCAGCGTGGCGCGGTGGGTCACGCGCCCGGACATACCAGCATAGCGCGCGTCGTCGGCCCACTCGGGTTTGCCGGCGGCCACACAAAAGCGGCGAAACTGGCCGTCGTTGCCTATGGCCAGCAGCATGGAGCCGTCTTGGGTGGGAAAGTCCTGATAAGGCGCCAGGCTGGGGTGGCTGTTGCCCTGGCGCTGGGGCACATGGCCGGTATTGAGAAAGCCCGCGGCCTGGTTAGCCAAAATCGCCATGCCGACATCGAGCAAGGCCATGTCGATGTGCTGGCCCACGCCGGTCCGGTTGCGTACTTCAAGCGCGGCGAGGATGGCGGTGGAGGCGTAGACGCCGGTGAACAGGTCGGTCAGGGCGACGCCCACGCGCTGGGGGCCACCGCCGGGCACGTCGTCCGAGCGGCCGGTGATACTCATCATGCCGCTCATGGCCTGGATCATCAGGTCGTAGCCCGCGCGCTCGGCATACGGCCCGTCCTGGCCGAAGCCGGTGACCGAGCAGTAAATGAGTCGGGGGTTGAGGGCCTGCAGGCTCGCATAGTCCAGCCCATAAGCCGCCAAGCCGCCCACCTTGAAATTTTCCACCAGGATGTCGCTGTTTTGGGCCATCCGGCGAATCAGCGCCTGGCCTTCAATTTGGGCCATGTCGATGGTGATGGAGCGTTTGTTGCGGTTGCAGGCGGTGAAATAGGTAGCGTGGGTGGTGTCGTTACCGTGCTCATCCTTGAGGAACGGAGGCCCCCAATGGCGGGTGTCGTCCCCGGCGCCGGGCCGCTCAACCTTGATAACGTCTGCCCCGAGGTCGGCCAGGATCTGGGTGCACCAGGGGCCGGCGAGGACGCGGGAGAGGTCGAGGACTTTGAGGTGGGAGAGGGCGGCGTGTGGAGTGGTCATGGGTTGCTTTTCACAGAGTGAATATCGGGGGCTGGAGTTTTGTAAGCGCAGGGGCCTCCCACAAAACCCCCGCCAAATTCAGGCAACTGACTTAATTGGAGAACGCAGCAATCCCGGTCTGTGCCCGACCCAAAATCAGCGCATGGATGTCGTGCGTTCCTTCATAGGTGTTCACCACTTCCAGGTTCACCAGATGTCGCGCCACGCCGTACTCGTCGGAAATGCCATTGCCGCCCATCATGTCGCGCGCCAGGCGGGCAATATCCAACGCCTTGCCGCACGAGTTGCGCTTCAAAATGGAGGTGATCTCGACCGATGCCGTGCCTTCGTCCTTCATGCGGCCCAGGCGCAGGCAGCCTTGCAGGCCCAGCGCGATTTCGGTTTGCATATCAGCCAGCTTCTTTTGAATCAGCTGGTTGGCAGCCAAGGGGCGGCCAAACTGCTTGCGGTCCATTACGTACTGATGGGAGCGGAACCAGCAGTCCTCTGCGGCACCCAGGGCACCCCAGGCAATGCCGTAACGGGCGCTGTTCAGGCAGGTGAACGGGCCTTTGAGGCCTTGCACCTCGGGGAAGGCATTTTCTTCGGGACAGAACACACTATCCATCACGATTTCCCCCGTGATCGAGGCGCGTAAGCCCACCTTGCTGTGGATGGCGGGAGCGCTCAAGCCGACCATGCCTTTTTCCAGCACAAAGCCACGAATGGGGCCAACCTGCCCACCCTCGGAAACCTCTTTGGCCCAGACCACAAACACGTCAGCAATCGGGCTGTTGGAAATCCACATTTTGGCGCCGGTCAGCTTGTAGCCGCCGGGCACTTTTTGGGCACGGGTGATCATGGAGCTGGGGTCAGAACCGTGGTCGGGCTCGGTCAGGCCAAAGCAGCCGATCCACTCACCGGTGGCCAACTTGGGAAGGTACTTCTGGCGTTGCGCCTCGGTGCCAAACTCAAAAATCGGCACCATCACCAGAGAGCTTTGCACACTCATCATGGAGCGATAACCAGAATCGACACGCTCTACCTCACGGGCAATCAGGCCGTAAGCCACGTAATTGAGACCGGGGCCACCGTAGGCTTCAGGAATCGTGGGGCCGAGCAAACCGAGTTCGCCCATTTCACGAAAGACGATGGGGTCCGTGCTGCCGTCCCGAAACGCCTGGACCACCCGGGGCTGCAGCTTGTCCTGGCAATAGGCCGCAGCAGCATCGCGCACCATGCGCTCGTCGTCGCTGAGCTGGCTATCCAGAAGAAAGGGGTCTTGCCATTTGAATGCTGCGTGGGCCATAGGAAATCTCCAGTTGATTGAGTTGATGGTGGATAGTAGTGGACAGCCATGAGTGCGGCAAACGAGTTGTTTTCACTCAGTCATGCAATCCACTCATAACTTAACCTGGTGATTACAGGACATGAAAACCAAAAATTACTAACAAAACCACCTTCTATCCAGCGTAATAAAATATTTGGTCGCTATACATTTTATTTAACTTACAGCGTTTTTCAGAATAAGAATGTGCTCTTTAAACACATCAGATTCAAAAATGACATTCAGAGGTCATTCTTAAGGAAAAATAGCCCCTGGACACCGTATTCATTGCTCAATAAGCTATTTACTATTGCTCCGGCCCGATGAAGTCATAAGTCTCAGATTGACGCCGTTCATTGGGAAGCCTGCGGATAAGTTCAAACTTCACAGGGCCGGATCAATAGATAGCAAATTACACCCTCTCCAAAATCAGGGCAATGCCCTGCCCCACGCCAATGCACATCGTGCACAAGGCATAGCGCCCGCCCGTGGCGTGCAGGCGGTTGATGGCCGTGGTGGCCAGTCTCGCGCCACTGGCGCCCAGCGGGTGACCCAGCGCAATGGCGCCGCCCCAGGCGTTGACGCGCGCGTCGTCATCAGAGAGGCCGAGTTCGCGCAGCACCGCCAGACCTTGCGCGGCAAAGGCTTCATTGAGTTCAATCACATCCAGCTGCGCCAGGGTCAGGCCGGTGAGCGCCAGCACTTTTTGCGTGGCCGGGGCCGGGCCAATGCCCATGACGCGCGGCGCCACGCCGGCTGTCGCCATGCCCACCACGCGGGCGCGCGGGGTCAGGCCGTACTGAGTGGCACTCGCCTCATCGGCCAGCAAAAGGGCGCAGGCGCCGTCGTTCACACCGCTGGCGTTGCCGGCGGTGACCGTGC
This sequence comes from Rhodoferax sp. OV413, assembly GCA_943371745.1. Classification (GTDB taxonomy): domain Bacteria; phylum Pseudomonadota; class Gammaproteobacteria; order Burkholderiales; family Burkholderiaceae_C; genus Rhodoferax. The sequence goes on along the minus strand of CALRWE010000203.1, from coordinate 1,795 downwards.
CATCAGGGCGCACGATGGGTTTGAGTTTGGCCAAAACTTCCAGGCTGGTGGCGCGTGGGTGTTCGTCCTGGTCCACGATCAGGGCATCGCCCTTCTTTTGGGCAATGCTCACAGGGGTGATTTCACGGGCGAAATGACCCGCCTTTTGCGCAGCCACGGCGTTGAGCTGGCTGGCCAGGGCCATGCGGTCCTGCGCTTCGCGCCCAATGCGGTAGTCAGTGGCCACGTTTTCGGCGGTTTCGGGCATGGAGTCCACGCCGTACTGGGCTTTCATGAGTGGGTTGATGAAGCGCCAGCCAATGGTGGTGTCATAGACCGCGTTGTTGCGGCTGAATGCCGTGTCCATCTTGGGCATGACAAAGGGGGCGCGGCTCATGCTCTCCACGCCACCGGCAATCATCAAAGTCGCCTCGCCGGCCTTGATGGCGCGGGCGGCTGTACCCACCGCGTCCAGGCCCGAGCCGCACAGGCGATTCAGAGTGGCGCCGGGCACCTCAATCGGCAGACCGGCCAGCAGGCTGCTCATGTGGGCCACGTTGCGGTTGTCTTCGCCGGCCTGGTTGGCGCAGCCAAAGATCACGTCGGTAACCGCCGCCCAATCGACGCCGGGGTTGCGCGCCATCAGGGCGCGCAGGGGAATGGCGCCGAGGTCGTCGGTGCGCACACTACTCAACGCGCCGCCATAGCGGCCGAAGGGGGTACGGATGGCGTCACAGATAAAAGCTTGGTTCATGGGGGTGTAAGGGTGTTATGGGTTCAACAATTCAAGCAATCAACATCAGGCCAGCTGCCCCAAGGCAGCGGCGGCCGGCAAGTCTATTCCAGCGTCACGCCAGCGTCCTTGATCACTTGGGCCCACTTGGTGGTCTCGGTGGCAATGAAGGCATCGCAAGCCTCGGGTGTGCTGCCTTCGGCAAAGGTGCCCATGGCGTCAAGCTTGGCGCGGGTTTCTTCACTGCGGATGATGCGGCTCACCTCGTCCGACATGCGCTGCACGATGTCACGCGGGGTACCCGCCGGGGCAATCATGCTAGCCCAGGTGCTGCCCACCAATCCGGAGATACCTTGCTCAATAAAGGTGGGTACGTCGGGGATGGCCGGCAGGCGCTTGTCGCTGGAGACGCCAATCAATCGCACGCGCCCGGTCTTGCCCGCCTGAATCAGCCCCGTGGGGGCATCAAAAAAGAGCTGGATTTGTCCGCCCAGCAGATCGGTGAAGGCGGGCGCCGCACCACGGTAAGGAATGTGCACCATGAAGGTTTTGGTCAACGCCTTCATGAGTTCGCTGGTCAGGTGCGCGGCCGAGCCGGTGCCTGATGAACCAAAACTCACCTTGCCAGGATTGGCGCGCGCATAAGCCACCAGCTCTTTGGCGTTCTTGAAGGGTGCATTGTTGTTGACTGCCGCCAGCAAGGGTGAGACCCCCATGAGCGACACGCCCACCAGGTCTTTGGTGGGGTTGTAAGGCAGCTTGGGGTAGAGCGTGGTGTTGGCGGCATAAGCGGCAATGACCACGCCAAAGGTGTGGCCGTCGGGCGCGGCCTTGGCCACGGCGTCCACCCCGATGATGCTGTTGGCGCCGGGCTTGTTGTCGATCACCACCGGTTGGCCCAGGCTCCTCTGCAGGCCCACCTGCACCAGGCGCGCCATCTGGTCAGTGAAACCACCCGCTGTGTAGGGCACCACGATGCGGATAGGCCGGGTCGGCCAGGCCGACTGGGCCAAAGCCGGCAGGACCGCACCCGCCAAGCCTGCCGAGCCGGCCTGGATGACGGTACGACGTGAGATCAATGAA
>CALRWE010000202.1:0-7198 GCA_943371745.1 Rhodoferax sp. OV413 | reverse complement strand
GCAATGCCCCGCGCTGGTTGCAGATGTTGATCAAGCACGGGTTCGTTCCGGCACCAGCCTGATCTGATTTGCGATTAGCTTGATTTGGCAATCGGCCGTCGCTGGGCCAGGCTTTCGCTCGTCCGCAGGTACGTTTCTTTCACGTTAATTTTGGGAGTTACTGTCATGTCAGCCTATGCCATTGCGTTCAACTCGCCGCCATCCGCCCGCCCCGCGGCCACCCTGACCAAGGTACCTGCGCCAGCCCACCCGGCGCCGGGTGCCGACAGCATTTCGCTGGTCAACATGGCTGCACGCCAGCGCATGCTGTCGCAGCGGATGATCTTGCAAACCGTGTTGGCCGCAGCCGGCAGCGCCAGCAATCTGGACGCGGCCCGAAAATCACTCCAGCTGTTTTGTGACAGTCAACTGCGCCTGGTGGCTACCGCCAAAGAGGTCGATGAAGTATCCAGTCGCAGCATCAAGGACACCTACACCGGTCCGCGTGGCGTTGGCCCCTTGATTGAGAACTTCATGCAGCACATGCGCACCACGCTGCAGTGCATTGCTCAAGGGGAAGACCACACCCGGGCACTGGGAACGCTGGTGGCCAGCACCGACAGCGTGCTGGAGGCCCTGAACACCGCCACCACCACCTTCGATGTCCTGAGCAAGCGCAAGGGCGAGCAGATGATGAAGGAACTCAGCGGCATCGTGTCAAGCATCCACACCATTGCGCGCGAGGCCAAGATCGTGAGTTTCAACGCCCAAGTCATGGCGGCCCGTGCCGGTGAGCACGGGCGCGAGTTTGCGGTGGTGGCCAATGTGCTGTCGCGCATCACCCACGAGATTGACGGTTTGTCGCGCGAGGCCATCAAGCTGGCCGAACGAAACCGACAAGCGGCCTGAGGGCCGTGCGGGGCTGGGCACCAAAAGGCAGCACACAAGCTGCTCGCCATCTGAAATTTTTTTGGTGCATTTCATTTTCGGCCGTGGGTACTTTGGCGCGGTGGCGGGCCCGCTTAAAAGTATGACGATCGAATTGTAAATTTGACAGCTCAAATTCAGAGCCTAAGTAGCCTCTAGCCGGCATATCCATTGCCTAAAGTGCTAAGGATTCATGACCAATGAATTCATGAACTTCTGGTTTGATGGCGTCAACGATGGCTCATCTGCTGCGATTCCAGGCTGTTGAAGTCAAAGCGTGCTGATCCCTGCGCACTTGGCAGATGGCCAGTTACTGCAAGAGGTCTTTCCAGTTCAAATGCCCCGCCTGCCGGGTTGCATAGGGCATGCTCACAAGCTTGGTAACCGGCCCAAAGAAGGGCCTGACCCGTTGCATTGACCCTTGAAGTTGACTTGCCCTGCACCCCCTTCGCGGTGCTGGCAAATCTTGACCTTGAAAGCTTTCTGTGGAAATAACGTTGTTGTGGGTGTTGTGTGTCGTTTTGATTCTGCTGGGCCTGGCTGGCACGGTGCTGCCCGTGCTGCCGGGCACCTTGCTGGTGTGGGCTGGCATCGTGCTGGGGGCATGGATTGATGACTTTGCCCGGGTCAGCATGACCACCGTGCCGGTGATCACCGTGCTGGGAGTGTTGGCCTGGGGCCTGGACTACGCAGCGGGCTTGATGGGCGCCCAAAGGGCGGGCGCCAGCAAACAGGCCTTGGCAGGCGCGGCGGTGGGCACCGTGTTGGGACTGTTCATGGGCTTGGTGGGCGTGCTGTTCATGCCCCTGGTGGGTGCCGCCGTGGGCGAGTACCTGGCCCGCAAAGACCACACCCGGGCTGCCAAAGTCGGCGTGGCCACCTGGGTCGGCATCATGGTGGGGCTGGTTGCCAAAGTGGTGCTTTCCTTCATCATGGTGGGGATTTTTGCCGCCGCCTTACTGATCTGACGCCCGATGACAATGCTTGAACGCGTGGCCGCCTGGATTCCCGGGCAGTGGGAAAAGGTCATCATCACCGCCTTGCTGATCGGCATGGCGTTGCTGGTGTCGCATCTTTGGGCGCGCTACCTCTCGCGCGGCGAGATTACGGCTGAAAAGCGCCGCATCCAGCTGGTGTGGGTGCGCAACATCATCTGGTTTGCGGCCCTGCTGATCATCGTGTCGGTCTGGGCGTCCACCATTGCAGGCTTCGCGCTGTCGGTGGCGGCGGTGGCGGGCGCCATTCTGATTGTCAGCAAGGAACTGGTGATGTGCGTCCACGGCTATTTGTACGCGACCCTGGTGCAGCCTTACAAGATTGGCGACGTGATCGAGTTCAATCAGTTGCGCGGCCGGGTGGTGGATATCGACATGTTTGCCACCACGCTGGTGGAGCTTGACAAGGCCGGCCAGCGCACCGGCAAAGTGGCCGAGTTTCCCAACGGGCTGTTGCTCACCCACCCGCTGATCAACGCTTCCCCCAACGGGGCCTTTGCGCTGCACGCCATCCGGATTCCGATTCCCGAACGCTTTTCGCATGACCTGGACAGCATTGAAGCCGCCGCATTAGCCGCTGCCGACCACGCCACTGCGGCCTGGCGCGAAGTGGCCATGACCCACTTTCGCAAGGCATCTGAACAAAACTTCATTGCGCTCCCCTCCGGCAAAACCAAGGTGTCGTGGGACTTTTCAGACCCCGAGCACCTGGTGCTGGTGATTCGGGTGGCCTGCCCGATAGAACAGCGTGCCAAGGTGGAGCAAACGGTGTTTCGCGACACCTGGCGTGCGCTCTCCCCAGCGCCGCAAACTGTGTCTGAAAACCGTTGAGCCAGCAGCCCGCGCACCGGCATCAGCCCGGTGCGCTGGCACGCTCGGGCTGTACGGTCGTGACCGTTGTGCGCGCAAACGCCTGCTGGTGCGCGCAAAAGTCCCACCGCTCAATCAGGCAGCATGGCCCCGTGGTGGGCGCGCCGGGTGTGGCGGCTGCCAGCGCGGTGGCTGCATCGCCCCAGCGCAGCAGGTTCACTGAATTGGGTACCCCCGGTCGTGTGCGCGTTGAGACGGCAGTGCCCGCCTGAACCACCCACAGTCGGCGTGCCAGCCCGTCCAGTGGCAGGGCAAAGGGCAGGTGAATGTGGCCGCCCAGCACCAGATCTGCCCCGGCCTCTGCCCAGACCCGCGTGGCATCCGCATGGCCACGCAGCAGGTTGGCTCGTTCACCTGCCAGCGGCACCGCCGCGGGCTGGTGAACCACCACCACACGCAGCTGCTGCGGCTTGGCGGCGGCCAGCAGGTGGGCCACCCGCGCAATTTGTGCCCCCGATACCTCTCCGTGCTTGTGTCGCCGCGCGCGAGTGGTGTTGACGCCCACCACCAGCCAATCAGGCGAGGTGTACACGGGTTCCAGATCCGGTCCGAACACGGTGGCAAAACGCCCGTAGGGCCGGGTTAGCCGTGCCCACAGGTCGAACAACGCAATGTCGTGGTTGCCTGGAATGACCACCGCCGGTGCGCCCAGCCGGTCCATGAAGGCCCTGGCCGCCCGAAACTGTTCGGGCCGGGCGCGCTGCGTGATGTCGCCTGAGAGCACGACCACGTCGGGCTGCTGCTGCGCTGCGAGGGCCGCCAGCGCCTCAACCACCAGCGGCTGCTCGGTGCCGAAATGCGTGTCGGACAGGTGCAGCAGCACACTCATGTGCCAAGCCCTGGCCCGCTGGTGGTGGCTGCAGCGCCATGGGCTTGGAGCAGGTACAGGGGCTTGTCGAGTACCCGGATGTCGATGGGCGAACGCATGCGCGCCACCTCGCCGTCAAACGCGACCACCACCTCTTTGCGAGACGGTGCCAGCCGGGGCTTGACCACCATGTGGTGAAACTCGAAACTCTCCACCCCGGCGGCTTCGCCCAGCCGGCCCATAGCGCCGTGCAGCATCAGCCTGATCATGGCCAGCGTGCCGATGGGGCGCAGCATCAGCGCCGCCATGCTGCCGTGACCGGGCGTGCCGGCCAAGGTGTCTGCGGGCTCTGCGCCCAGTTGCGCCAGCTGTAGCCGGTTGTTGCCGACAAAAAGAGTCAGGGTCTGGACATCGCGCGCTGCGCCACCCATCTCGATGTGCAGCCGCAGCCGGCGCTGGGCGCGCAGCAGGGTCACAAAGGCGGCCACAAACGCCACCCAGCGGCTGCGGCCAAAACGGGCTTTGTAGGCCTCGCGGTCTTGCAGCAGTTCAGGGTAAAGCCCCAAACTGGCGTTGACTAAAAACAACCGGTTGTTGATGGCGGCCACCTGCACGGGGTGGGGGTGGGCATTCAGCAGCATCTGCACTGCTGCGGCCGGATCGGTGGGAATGCCATGCGTGCGGGCGAAGTAGTTGAAGGTTCCGTAGGGAATAACACCCATGGGGCAGCCTGCTGCATGTGCAGCCTGGGCCACGGTGTTGAGGCTGCCATCACCGCCCACTGCGATCACAGCCGTGCCGCGCGACGCGGCCACCGCTGCGGACTCAGTGGCCACCCGCTGCAGTTCCGAAGGGCGGCACACCAGCAGTTCGCCCCGGCGCCCACTTGCGGACAAGGCTGACTCAATCACCCCGCATTTGGCATGGATGTCCTGGGCACCAGAAGATGAGTTGATGACGAACAGCAGGGCCGCTGCCGGGTCAAAGCGCGGGCCCGTGATCGCCGGGGGCAACGCGCTGGCGCCTGCCACAACGAGACCGGACGCCATCAGCCGCGTTGCAGCAAGTCGCCCGTGGAGGCCACATTTTCGGCATTCCGGGGCGCAAAGTTGGCAGTCAAATCCTTGCTGTTCATTGAGTTTTTTCGATTGCGGTAAAGTTGAAACATCGGTTTTGAAGTCTATCAAAACCACTGCGGCCGCCGCCTCGTCGTTCCAGTCACCTTGTTTTGAGCCACCATGTCGCACCCACTCCCCCCTTCTGCCAACACAGCGGAAAGCTCGCAGAACAAGCGGCGCAGCTCCGTGCAGCGGATTGTCTCGGTACAACTTGCAAGCATGGGCGGCACGCTGGCTGACACCATTGGCGAGAGCAACCGGCAGCGACTGGTCTGGCTGGGGCTGCTGGCCCTGCCGCTCCTGTTTCCGGTTGCGTTGCCCGGCATGGGGTCGGCCGTCGGGGCTTTGTGCCTGCTGATTGCCACCGGGCTGTGCACGGGTCAATCGCTGCCCTTGCCGGCCTGGCTTGCCAAGCGCGAGTTGAATGTGCGCGTCAAGTCCTTGCTGGCCGCCATGGTCAACCGGACCATCCATGTGCTCGCATGGGCCGGACGGCCGCGCATGCTGCCTTTGAGCAACAAGCCGGTACGCCTGTTCAACGGCTCGATGCTTTTCGTTGCAGGCTTGTCGATGATGGTTCCCGTCCCCGTGATCAGTTTTGACAATGTCTTGCCCGCACTGGCCATCGTCTTGATGGCGTGGGGCCTGCGCCTGCGGGATGGCCTGATGCTGCTTGCGGGTTACCTGGCTACCGTTGTTGCCGTTGCGTCGGTGGTGCTGCTGTGGTGGGGTGGCTCCCAAGTGGTCAGCTATTTGTTTTCCGAGGGCGGCTTGTTGGCGTTCTTCGGGCTGGCTTGAGGCGAATGGCACTTACTGTGGCTTCCAATCGAGGTCATGTTTTTTGATTTTCCGACGAGCGATGGCATGCGCGACCTTTAGCCACGGGTCAGCCACCTCCTTTTGTATTCAAATTCAAGTGCTTACGCCAGTGACCTCAACACCGTGCGTAAATATTCGGCGAACCCATCTTGCTATTTACAAAGAAGTGTGGAGAAGTTTTTTCTCAGCGGATAAAGCCAGATATCTTTGGCAGGAATTAGGATTTTATGGCTGGTGGATTTCTTGCCCCTGCCTGCCGTGCGCCCGACATTGATCCAATTGGCAGCCTTGTAGCAAGTGCCCTTATGGCGCTCATATTCCACAAACGTTTCCAGCAAAACAGGTTGCAAGCCGTAGCGACTCAGCCAGTCTTTTGGAATTTGCCGAGCGGCAAGAGAGAGAATCTTCGATGCCAACCCTTTGCATTCGATCCAGGGCAGAACAAGAAAGCGAGCATTATTGATCACCAATTGCAGATTTTTTTGCCGTTGCGTCTCGCTCCAACCGATGAATTTCTCTCTATCCTTTAGCTTCCAGGCGCAGGCGCAAAAGCTGATGCAGGCCACGAGTTGCTCGCCCGCAAAGACGTTGTAGCGAATCTGGCTGCCTGACATGGGCGTATAGCCCAGATAGTGATAACGCGCGACATATTCGTTCCACAGCCTCGAAGCAGTCGTGCCACTGACCACCTGAAGCGTGATGCGCCCGATCTCGTGCACGGGTTGCTTGATGGGGGTCTGGGCATCGCTGGCGGCAGTGGGCGCGAAGTGGGCACGTTTGCGTACGACGCTGATGCGCGAGGGTGGCAAGGTGATGAGCCCATCTGCCTGCATGCGCAGCAATGCGACGCGGCATGTCATATCTTTGAGTTCCCCGTTGGGCTTGATCCATCCCCATAGCTGGCAGAGTTTGCGCGACAGTGCTGAGCGCTGAAGCTTGGGATCCTGCGCCAGGAGATCACGAATGGTCTGGATGTCATCGGCGTTAAATTCGCGTGCGCAGTAAATGCTCATGAACTGTCGGGGACTTCCTGAAGGTGACACGCTCGCATTTGTGCCAGACGCTTGGCATCCATCTGCCAGGGAAGAAGGCCGCCGATGTCAGCTGGCGGCGCATTGCCATTATCGGCACAGGCCTGCAAATAGGCTGTGAGCCAGGTGCGTAGATTCAGGCCCCAGCGCTTCATGGTGGCAAAGAGGCTGTACATGGTGGCGGCCAATTCTGCAGATCCTTCAGAGCCAGAGCCGTTAAAGTTTTTTCTTCCGACGACGGGTGAGCGCATGCTCCGCTCGGCCGCATTATTGTCCATATCGACCCATGGGCAGGCGACAAACACAGTCAACCCACCCCAGTGAGCGGTCATGCTCTGCAGCACTTTGGCCGCTGGAGGAAATGTTTCGTGATTCGCCATACCGCCAGCACAGTCGCAGGCCATCTGCTGAACCGCCTGATCCAGAACCCGTTGGGCGCTTGTTCGCTGCGGGGTGCCTGGGCTGGCATTGAGGCGCAGATCGTTGAGGTGATACAAGTTCCGGTTCTTCGTCAATTTCACTGTGATTTTTTTCTTGCTGCGGGACAATCCAGCGATTCAATATTTCCAGCTTGAGCATGAAAGATACCGCGCTGTATGAGCATCTCCTTGGACTGAAGGCCCCTTGGTCGGTCAGACATGTAGACCTCTC
>CALRWE010000201.1:0-7278 GCA_943371745.1 Rhodoferax sp. OV413 | reverse complement strand
GTCAAGCTCAGCATCCTCCCCACCTTTTTGAGTGGCAACAAGATTCGCCTGACGGTGGACGCGCAACGCACCTTTTTGAAGCCACCCAGCTCGGATGTGACCTACACCTACAAGCTGGAAACCTCCAAGATCATGGTCAACGCTAACGTTGTCATGGCGTTTGGTGAGACCTTGGTGCTGGGTGGCCTGTCAGAAAAGGAAACCAGCAATGCCCGTGATGGCGTGCCGGTGTTGCAGGACATCCCGGGCGTTCAGTATCTTTTTTCCACCAAAAAGACCGATGACTTTCAACGCTCGGTCCTGATGCTGATCACGCCGCGCGAGCCGCAGTACACCTACCGCAAGGAAGCAGCTTCCGCGGTGGCTGAGGCTGGTGCAAAAGCCGGCGAAAGGGCCAGTGACGAAGCGGGCCAGGGTGGTGAGGGCAGCATGAAGGAGTTGCGCGCAAGGTATGGCGACTGGTTCAAGCCCTACCCCAATCTGGCCTCGGTGTTCAGCCAGTTGAACAGCTCATCCATCTACCGTGAATTTCGCACGGGTGATGTGACGCTGGAGAAGTGGGACAAGCAAAGCACTACCGCTGATCGGCTCAAGCAAGCGCTTGACTTCCTCTTTTACTAATCGTTTTCATGAACTCCAAAAAAATCAGAGTCGCCGTGTTTGGCAGTTTTTACCGCGGTTACTACGTGCTGAACGAATTGCTGCAAGGGCTCCATAAAGACGACTTCCACGTGGTGGGTGTGGCCACTGACGATGTCGCCCAGACCTTCATCAGCGCCGACAAACGGGTTTGGCAGTATCCGCATCTACCCGAGGAAGAAACCATGGTGGCGCGTCATGCGCAGCAGTTGGGTGTGCCGGTCTACACGGGGCGCGTGAAATGCGACGATTTCTATAGGACCTATGAGCAGGACTGGATGCCGGAAATGTGCATTTCAGCCACCTTTGGCCAGCGTATTGATGCGCAACTGTTCAATTTCCCGAAATTGGGGTTCTTCAACATTCATCCCTGTATGGATGATGGCTGGCCCTCCAAATACGCGGGGCCCAACCCTTTTCAGGCGCTGCGGGACGATGGGCACGACCACACCACGGCAGCGTTGCACCGCGTGGACAGCGGCTTTGACACGGGCGAATTGGTCGCGATGTCGGCACGCATTGCCATGCCGGTTCATGCCACGGTGGTCGACATGCACAAAATTACCTCGCCCGTCTTCGCAAAATTTGCGGTGCCCGAGTTACTCAGGCTGGCCAAGGCGGTGGCATGAGGGCTGCAGCTTTGTCCTGGCGAAGCTGTTGGCTTGTGATCCTGGGCTGGTGCTGGTTGGCCTGCGCCGCCGCTCAAACGCCTTTGGTGCGCGTACCAGACGGCCGTTTGCTGGCACCCGACATTGCACGCATCGTCGTTCGGGGTGAGCTGGTTGTGGCGATTTTGAACAAGGACACGCCTCCTTTCGTGTATGAGAAAGAGGGCGTGCTGCGAGGTGTGGACATTGATTTGGTGCAAAAGGTAGCCCGGGAACTCAACGTTCCCATTCGGTTTGACCGCAGCGCCACGACTTACGATGCGGTGACGCAGCGGGTGGCAACCGGGCAAGCTGATTTGGGCGTCAGCAAACTGGCGCGCACGCTCAAGCGTGCGCAGTCAGTCATGTTTTCTGCCCCCTACATGCGCCTGGAGCACGCGCTGCTTATCAATCGCGCGGCCTACGCCAGGATGGCGGGTGACCAGCCTGTATCGCAAGCGGTGCGCAATTTCAGAGGCACGATCGGCGTGCTGGCAGGCTCTGCGTGGGAGGAGTTTGCGCTCAGGAACTTCACCAAAGCCACGCTGGTGCCCTTTTCAACTTGGGCACAAACGGTAAGTGCAGTCAAAAAGGGCACCGTGGTGGCCGCTTACCGGGATGCCATTGAGGTTCGATCTGTGATGCGTTCCGATCCCGCCCTGGCCCTGAATCTGCGCACGGTCACATTCAGTGATATCGCGTCGGTGCTGTGCGTGGTGGTGGGGCTGAACGATATAGCGCTGAAGTCTTTTGTGGATGAGGTCGTCACCAATCGGCCCGACAAGCTGACAGTGGACCTGTTGCTCAAGCAAATGGAGATGTGACCAGGTGGCAGAAAAAATGACCAGGCTCGAACGCTTCAAACAGTTTGCGACGAGCCCTTTGACGGTGTTGTTATGCGTGATGGCAGGGGCCGTGCTGGGCTGGGCGGCGCCTGATTTTTCGAAAAATCTGACGGTAGTGGGCATCGTGTACGTCGATCTGCTCAAGATGATTGTTTTGCCATTCATGGTGTCGGCGGTCATCTTCAGCTTGCAAAAGCTTTTTCGTGATGGTGGCACGGCGGCGATTCTTGGACGTGTGGCTTGGGTGTTTGTGGCGTTCGCTGTCATGGCGGCAATAGTTGGGGCTACGGGATTTCTTGTGATGCAGCCGGGCACAGACATGTCGCCGGCGAGCCAAGTGGCGCTGGGAATGATTGTGGATGCCAATGCAGACAGCAGCAACACCGAGATGGCTTTGCACGCTGTGGAGGCGCCTCCCAAAGCCTTAAGTCTGCAAGAAGCGTTGGCTGCGGTGATCCCCTCCAATATCTTTGCTTCGCTGGTCAATGGCGAGACGCTGAAGGTGTTGGTGTTTGCGCTCATGTGCGGTTTTGCACTGGGGCAACTGCCCGGAAAAATTGCAGATAGCCTGGGGCAGTCTTTGGAGGCCATCTACCATGCCTGTCAGGTGCTGACCCGCTGGATTAACTTGCCGGTGCCGCTGGTACTGATTTGCATGACGGCCAGTCAGATCGCAGAGACTGGCTTGGAGCCCATGCGTGCCATGTTGGAATTTGTGGTGGCGTTCCTGGCAGTCAGTACCTTGCTGCTGAGCCTGGCAGTTATGGTGCTGGGTCTCCGCTCTGGCTGCTCTTACGCCACTGTGCGTGATTCGATGCGAGAACCGTTTTCGCTTGGAATAGCCACCAACAGCAGCACCGCCTGTATGCCGGCCATGGTGGAGGCACTGGCCGAACACTTGAAATTCGCCCGTTCTCAGGTTGAGCTGCTGGTGCCGCTGACCGTGGCACTGCTGCGCTCCGGTGCCATTGTGTATTTTGTTTGCGGAACGATGTTCATTGCCGCGCTGTATGGACACGAGCTGACCGTCATGGATGTGGCCTTGATTGTCCTTGTCTCGGTGCTGTCCGGGTTTGCCTCCAGCGGCATGAGCGGTATCACGTCGATCACGCTGATGGCGACCGCTTGCCAGTATTTGGGGCTGCCGTTTGAGGCTGCCTTCATTCTGTTTGTGTCGGTGGACCCGATTTGCGCCATGGCCAGAACGGCCGTGACCGTGATCGGCAGCTGCGCGGCGGTTGCCGTGGTGTGCCCCAAGCCCGGCCATCCTGAAATCAGTTAGCAAGGACACCCCTCTCCCATGAAACTCACAACGATACGCACTGTGCTCCGCTCGCTCATGCGCCTGGCACTCGGGCTAGGCACTGCATTGGCTGCCGTGCAAGCGCTGGCGAATGAGGGTGACGATTTTCACGACAAGCTGGTGCAATTGGGCGCAGGTCCCGAGGGCGGCTCATTTGGGCCTATTGGCAACGCCTTGTGTGAAGCCCTGAATGCAGCGCGCAAGACGACCTTGGTGCGCTGCATTGCGGTAGCCTCGGCCGGGTCGGTGTTCAATATTCATGCGGTGGCCAATGGCTCGCTGCAATTGGGCTTGGGACAAGAAGACCTCCTGGGGCAAGGCTTTGGCAAGGGCGCTGTCAAAGAGGGCGCGCAGTTGCGCACAGTCGCGCTCATGCACAACTCACCCATTGGCATCATGGTGCGCAAAGCGTCAGGCATCACCGAGTTGTCGCAAATCCGCCGGGGTGTGGTCAATATGGGGAACAAGGGGGCCGGTTACCACGCCAACGCCATGGCCGTTTTGAAGGCCATGAATTTGCGGGAGTCTGACTTTGCTGGCGTGACCCGTTTGCAACCCACGGCGTTTGTCCAGGCTTTCTGTGACGGCAAGGTCGATGTCATTTTTAACGCACTGGCGCACCCTTCCGAGCAGTACCGACAGCTGCGGGCTTGCGGTGGAGAGTTTTTGAGCATACCGCCCGACATCCACCAACAAATGATCCTGGACAACGCGTGGTTACGCCCCATGAGTATTCCTGCGGGCATGTATGACACAGAGCAAAAAGAAGTCAAAACTTTGGGTATGCGCAATGTGCTGTTCACCCATGCGAGGGTGGATGAGGAGGCCATTTTCCGGGTTGCAGCGCTGCTCGACAGTCGGTATGCAGCCTTGCAAGCCAGCCAGCCCAATCTCTCAAGCATGGTATTGCTCAAGCAGAGCGATCTTGACCAGCTTGCCGTCCCCTTGCACCCGGGGGCCTTGCGTGCCCTCCAAAGGAGAGTGCCATGAAGCCCGATGTCCAATGTTTCAGATCAGTGGTCGGGCACCTTGTGTTGGGTTGCGCCGCCTTGTTGCAGACCAATGTGGTGCAGGCCTCAGACCCCAATGACGTGGCACGCTTTCTGGCCGGGCGGTCCTGCACCCGGTGTGATTTGCGTTACGAAAATGTGGCCAATCTAGTGGCTACTGGCATTGACTTGCGCGGCGCGTACATGTTCAACATCAACCTCCACAACGCCAGGCTTTTGGGCGCACAAATGCAAAGCTCCAACCTGGAGGATGCCAACCTGGAGCGTGCCGACCTGTCGCGCGCCAACCTCAGTCGAGCCACCTTGACGTCTGCCAGTCTGGCAGGTGCCACGCTGATTGGTGCCACCCTGCAACAGGTGGTGGCGCACGAGACCAATTTTGACGCGGCGGACTTGTCCGGTGCGGACCTGACGACGGCTGACTTGCGGCGTTCAAAATTTATTTTTGCTTTTGCCGAAGATGCCAATTTCAAGAGCGCCGATCTGCGTGGCAGCAACTTCAGCAAAGCCCGTCTGAGTGGTGCGAAGTTCAGTAGTGCCAACCTGACAGAGGCGAATTTCAAGGCTGCACACTTAAGTTCGGCAGATATGCGCCGGGTGCAGATGCCCCGCATCAACCTGTCTGGCGCCAACCTCGCTCATGCCAACCTCACAGGCGCTGAATTGAAGGGTGCCAACTTGCAAGGGGCAGATTTAACGGGCGTCAACCTGAGTCATGCCAACCTTCAAGATGCTGACCTGAGTGGCGCTGAAATGGGCAGCGCTCTGCTGGAGGGGGCCAATACCTGTGGCGCCAAACTGCCAGCGGGCATGACGCCGACGCCATGCTGAACGGTTAGTCACCGTATAGAGGCATGGCCAGGCAATTGGCTGCAGTCATGTTTGGCGTGGCCGGGTCCGCCGCTGGGGGGTCTTTTGCCGACGAGCACTCGACGCTCTAAAGGTGCAGTTTGGTGTCTGTGGCCGTGGACCAGCTGGGTGACTACATCGGGTCACTCGCCGATCAGGGGCAAACAATAACGGGTGCCCTGAAGAGCTGTTAACCCGGTCTTGGGGGTGAGTTCGTGACCAAATCAGCCTCTGGCCGGCGCATCCATTTCCTGGGCTGCTATGAATTTAATGTGATGGCCGTGGCTTGTGCTTTTCAACCATCCGCGTGACTCAGTCATTTGGCGGCTGGGGGCATCTGCCAAAATAGCCGTATGCGACTAACCCCCACGGAACAGCAAGTGATTCGAGAAGCCAGCCTGCGCTGGTTCGGCGTACGCCCGCGTTTGTTTGGCTCACGGCTGGATGATCTCAAACGGGGTGGCGACATCGATTTGTATATAGAAGCCCCAGTGTCTGCGCAGCAGGGCGTTGAGGCGCGCCTGCACATGGTGGCTGACATCTGGAAAGCGCTGGGCGAACGCAAAATTGATGTGGTCGTTAATGCAGGTGGTGAGCCACTGCCCATTTTTGAGGTCGCACAGCGGGAAGGGATCTTGCTATGAGCTACTTACCTGGCAAGCCGAAGCGCTCAATCGCGCCCGGACCATGGGCCTTCAATTGATCGACTGGTTGGCACGCCTCAAGCTGGAATTTGAACAAAGAAAAACCCCATGACCACCCTCAACATCACCGATTACGCCCAATCCCTCGGTTTTAAGGCAAAACAGGCTTCAGCCGGCATGTCCAAAGCATCAGCAGCTATCAAAAGCAAAGCGCTTCGCATCCTGGCCCAGTTGCTGCGCAACAACATACAAGCCCTGCAGATCGACAACGCGCGCGACCTGGAGCGTGCGGTGGCCGCCGGGCTGGCCGGGCCGATGGTGGACCGGCTCAAGCTCACGCCCCAGGTGCTGGAGACCTGCGCACAGGGCTGCGAGCAGCTGGCGGCCATGAGCGATGTTATTGGCGAGATCACCGGCATGAAGCAGCAGCCCAGCGGCATCCGGGTGGGGCAGATGCGGGTCCCCATTGGCGTGTTCGGCATGATTTTTGAGAGCCGCCCCAATGTGACGATTGAAGCCGCCAGCCTGTCCATCAAGAGCGGCAACGCCTGCATTTTGCGCGGCGGCTCGGAGGCGATTGAGTCCAACAAGGCGCTGGCGCGGCTGGTGCAGCAGGCCCTGGCAGAGAGCGGGCTGCCGGTGGACGCCGTGCAACTGGTGCAAATCACCGACCGCGAGGTGGTGGGCCAGCTCATCACCATGCCGCAATATGTGGATGTGATCATTCCGCGCGGCGGCAAGGGCCTGATCGAGCGCATCAGCCGCGATGCCAAGGTGCCGGTCATCAAGCACCTGGACGGCAATTGCCATGTGTATGTGGACGACCCGTGCGACATCGCCATGGCAGTGCGGGTGGCCGACAACGCCAAGACCAGCAAGTACAGCCCCTGCAACGCCACCGAGAGCCTGTTGGTGGCGCGGGGTGTGGCAGCGGAGTTTTTGCCGCTGATTGGGCAGGTCTATGCCAGCAAAGGCGTTGAAATGCGCTGCGATGCCGAGTCTTTGGCGATTTTGGAATCAAATAAGCCCCTGGCCAGCGTATCGCATACCTTGATAGCTACTGATTCAGGAGTGATTAAGCCCCTGAATCTGGTGCCCGCTACCGAGCAAGACTGGTACGAGGAGTACCTGGCGCCCATCATCAGCATCAAGGTGGTCGCCGATGTGACCGAGGCCATTGCCCACATCAACCAGTATTCAAGCCACCACACCGACGCCATCCTGACCCGCGACCACATGCATGCGCAGGCTTTTTTGCGTGAGGTGGACTCGGCCAGCGTGATGGTGAACACCAGCACCCGCTTTGCCGATGGCTTTGAGTACGGCTTGGGGGCCGAGATC
>CALRWE010000200.1:0-7307 GCA_943371745.1 Rhodoferax sp. OV413 | reverse complement strand
GTGGCGTTGTCGGGGCGTTCGGTCAGGTTCTTTGACTCGGCAACGGCAGCTTCAAATTTGGCTTGCAGATCAGACATGGTTTTTCTCCAGATAGTACGCGCGGGTGCTGCGGCCATGCAGCCGCGACCCGCCCCGCACGGGGTTGATTGAGGCGAACACCCCACTCACTTGGGGTATGTGCGCAGTATCTTACGACTCGTTTTACCTACAAAATAGGGGGCCTTCCCCTAGAGCGTGGTTTGTGCTGCGTATTTGCCCTGTCTGGAGTTTTCATGGTCACCCGAATCAGCCCTCAACAATCCGCTCCACGGACTTCGCCGCCTCCCGCGACCTCATCAGACGATGCCGCTCAAGCCGCACCTCGGGTGGTGGTGGAGCGCATGAGCAAGGTCGATACTGCCTGGCTGCGCATGGATTCTGCGAGCAATCTCATGATGATTGTGGGCGTGTGGGTCGTGAAGCCCTCAGTGAGTTACGAGGCGGTGTGTCAGCGCATCGAGGAGCGCTTGCTCAAGTACCCGCGCTTTGGCCAGCGGGTGGAGCAAGATGCCATGGGCGTGAACTGGGTCACTGAGCAGAATTTTGACATCCACCGTCATGTGGTGATCGAGAAACTGCCCGCTGTTGTCGCCAAAGGGTGTGCGCAGCAGGCCTTGCAGGCCCGCCTGGCGGAACTTGCCATGCAGCCGCTGGATATGGCCCATCCCCTGTGGCAGTTCCATCTGGTTGAGAACTACGAGGGCGGCTCGGCTCTGATGGTGCGCATTCACCATTGCATTGCCGATGGCATTGCCCTGATTGCCGTCACCCAGTCCATGATTGACGGTGGCACCGAGCCGCCCAAGCGGCGCCGCAAACGATCGGCTGATGAGAGCGCGGAGGATTGGATTTCGGAAACCCTGATCCGGCCGTTCACCGATGTCGCCGTGAAGGCGCTGGACGCGGCAGGTGACGGTGCCGTCAACGCGATGGAGATGTTGATCGAGCCTAAAAAGGGGCTGGAAAAAGGCGTGTCCGGCTCCGTCGATCTGGCCAAAATGGCCTACCAGGTGGTCCGCGATGCTGCCGCCCTGGCCCTCATGCCTGACGACTCGCCCACCCGCCTCAAGGGCACGCCAGGCCAGGCCAAACGTGTGGCTTGGTGCGAGCCCATTCCATTGGATGAAGTCAAGGCGGTTGGGCGGGCCCTGAATTGCTCTGTGAATGACGTCTTGCTCAGCTGTGTGGCGGGCGCCATTGGCCAGTATCTGCGGTCTTTTGGCGACGACACTGCGGGCAAGGAAATCCGCGCCATGGTGCCCGTGAACCTGCGACCTATTGAAGACGCCTACAAGCTGGGCAACCGGTTTGGATTGGCGCCTGTGGTGTTGCCCATTGGCATCGAGAACCCGATTGAGCGGGTGTACGAGACCCGTCTGCGCATGGGGCAGATGAAAGGCAGCATGCAGCCCTTGCTGGCCTTTGGCTTGCTGGCGGTGGCGGGCTTGCTGGTGAAGCCCGCACAAGATGCCCTGCTCAGCCTGTTTTCCAAGAAAACCACCGCCGTGATGACCAACGTGCCGGGACCGAGCCAGAAGATCAAGTTTTGTGGCTCCACCCTGGAGCAGAACCTGTTCTGGGTGCCTCAATCCGGCACGGTGGGTTTGGGGGTTTCCATTCTGAGCTACGGCGGCGGCGTGCAGTTCGGGGTGATCACGGACTCGACTCTGTGCCCCGATCCGCAAAAAATCATTGACAACTTCGAGCCCGAATTTGCCAAACTCACCCTGCTGACGCTCATGCTGCCTTGGGATCAGTAAATAGTTGCTATCTAATCAGTAGCTTTCGGGGTAGGTGATACGTCGGCCAGAGCACCAAAACACTAAAAAATAGTTCAGGTATCCAGTTCCACCTTCGCCAGCTCCACATCCAGTCGTTCCATGGCGTCGATGGGTTCAGCGGCGGCGGCTTGCTGGTAAAGCCGGGTAGCTTCCGACATCATCTTGTCGCCATCAAGCATCAGCATGGCGTTGGCATATTCGACCATGCCCAGGGCTGACATGAAGTTCAGCTTCAAGGCCTGCTGGAACAAGGCCAGGCCGATGTCTTTCTTGGCGCCGTAGGTCATCCCACCGATCAGCGAGCCCACCTTGTCGATCACTTCAGCATGAAATGCCCCCAGCGCTATGTGGGCGTCGGCATGTTTGGGCTCCAGCTTGATGACGTTCTCAAGCTCTTCCTTGACTTTGGTGCCCAGGCCTTGCGCCAGCGCTTTGGCCACGCTGATGCCCTGGCTGTAGCGTCCCAGGGCGTAGGCTTGCCAGTAATGCGCGTTGATGTTTTGGGGTTCGTTTTGGGCCTGGTGGCCGGCGCGCCGGGCAACGTCCATGTACAGGTCGAGCCGGTCTTTTTCTTTCTTCTCGAGGTAGGTCGCGTAAATACACGCGGCCTTGTTGGCCACCGTCAAGCCGGCGCCGCCAATTTTGAGGCCCATCTCCATGGCCTTTTGAAACTCGCCACTGTGAAACAAAGCCCAGGCCTCCAGCACACTGGCATCTTGGGGCAGGGGCTCTGCATCACCGGCATGCAGGCGATCCCAGTTCTTTTTGACGCTGTTGGCGTCAAAAACATAGTCTCCCGGGTAGGGGAAGGCGGTCCAATTGGCCATTTTCAGCTCCTCTTTCCGACTTATCTATTTGTCGGTGTGGTTCTAATTGTAGGCGCCCGCCAGTTGGAGTAGATGCATGCGCTGGCCGCGTTCCAGATACGGCGCCAGCAGATTCAGGACGTGCTGCGCTCCGCGCATCAGTGCGGCTTGCGCATTCTCGGGCTCCAGTGCCCGACGGGGATCGCGCACGTACTCAAAACTCAGCCAATAGGTCAAAACCACTACCATGTTGGTGGCCGTGGGGGCCACTTCGCGCGAATCAATCTGCATGGCACCCGAGCGGCTCATGCCATCCAGCAGGGTCTTGACCGCCGATGTCTTGTTTTTGATCACGCTCTGAAAATGCATTTCCAGCCTGCGGTTCTTGCTTAGCAAGTCATTGAGATCCCGGTACAAAAACCGGTACTGCCAGATCAACTCAAACAGACTGTGCAAGAAAAACCAGGCATCTTCGACATCGCGAACGCCGTCACTGGCATTGAGTAACTCGTTCAGGGCGGCTTCAAACCGGTTGAAAAGCGAATTGATCAACTCCTCTTTGGCGGGGTAGTGGTAATACAGGTTACCAGGGCTGATGCCCAACTCCGCCGAAATCAGGGTGGTGGAGACATTGGGCTCGCCAAAACGGTTGAAGAGTTCCAAGGTGACTTCGAGAATCCGCTCCGCTGTGCGACGAGGGGCTTTTTTTACCATGAGGGGCTTTTTTGGTGGGCAACCGAGCGCACCACGTGGCCCAGGTCATCCATGATTTCTTGCAGGGAGGCGATGGAGCGCCCCAGTGGGGTGGCCGGTTTGGGCAAGGCGCTCAAATGGCGCTTGGGGTCGTCCAGCACCTCATGGTTCAGGCTGATGCCATGACGCCACAACTTGGCCGACAGACCGGTCTTTTGGGAGCGCAGCATCTGGCGGGTTTGCTGGTAGGCATGCTCCGCGAGGTGACGCCGCTGCGCGTAACTGAAAGTGTTGGCCAGGTACATCTCCGGGTCCCGGTGGTCAGGCTCGATCAGGATGATGTCGGTGTGGGGGTAAAGGGTTTCATATTGCTTCATGCCCAGCACCAGCCGGGAGTGGATCATGGAGCGAAAGGTCTGGCTCAGAACACCCGGAAGCCCGCCATCGACAATGCGCGGAATATGTTGTTTCTCGGCCGGCAGCCCCCGGCGCATGACTTTGGCCACCTTGGGCGATGTGGCGTCAAAGGGCACCAGCGGGTTTAGGCAGAGCATCAGGTCCACGCCGTCATCGAGGGCCACCGTGGCGTGCATGGTCTTTTTCAGCGCGCCGTCCACATAGTAGTTGTCGTCAATTTCCACCGGCGGAAACAAGCCCGGCAGGGCCGAGCTGGCCTGAACCGCCTTGGAGATCGGCACATGGTCCCAGCCCGGTCGACCAAAGGGCGCCGCCTCACCGCTGTCGAGGTTGGTGGCGACCAGGGTCAGGTGGGTCTTGAGCTGCCGAAAGTCATTGGTGCGGCCGTCTTTTGAGAACAGCCGTGACAGCTCAACGTCGATTTGGTTATTCGAGAAAATACCCGTGGGCAAGGCCGGTCCCAGGCGCTCCAGCGCGTGAACGAGCGACTTGCGGCCCCCTGTGAAATGCCAGGCGGCAGACATGAGTAAGCTGGGCAGCATGATGGCACGCCGCGCAAATTCGCCATACGCGGGCGACAGCAGCCAGGACGGGTCGAAGGTTTCAGAGGGTTCGTTGTCGTTTTCAATAAAGGACGCGCACAACTCACGCGGCGTCATGCCATTGGCCAGACCCGCCACAATGAAACCGCCGGCAGATACGCCGACATAGTGGTCCAGCTTGGTGAGGTCGATCCCTTTGAGGGACTCCTGCAGCGCACACAGCGCCCCGATCTCGTAAATCGCCCCCAGCGGGCCGCCACCAGACAAGGCTAAACCAATTTTGAGCGGCTGTGTTGTTTTGCGTTTCATGATGGCAAAGTGTAGGGCTGTTGGCGAAAATTCAATATTGCGATGCAGCAAGCCCAAGTGCTGCCAAACGCAAAAGAGGGCGCATCCGCGCCCTCTTTCAAGGAAATTACAAGGGCAGGGCCTTGGTGACTCGTGAAAAAAATCGCCGGGCTGGGGTGTCGTCTGACACGCCCCGGTCAGACCGCTTCTGCTGCCGTTTCAACGACAGCGGCTTTGCGGGCGGGTGCGCGTTTTCTGGCGGGCTTGGCCACAACACTGCTGGTTTCTTGGGCGGCAACTGGTGCCTTGACCGCTCTTTTGGAAGCGGCTTTGACAGGTGCTTTCGAAGGAGCCTTGGCAGCTGCTTTTGGCGCAGAGCCTTTGGCGGACAGCTTTTGAACGCTCTTGTTCAACTCCTCAATGCGCTCAATCAGGGCAGCTACATCTTTGGCAGACGGCACGCCCAGCTTGTTGAGGGCCTTGGCTACGCGCTCTTCAAAAATGCTTTCCAGCTTGTCCCACTGGCCCGACGCCTTGTGGGTGATGCCGTTGGCCATGGTGGACATTTTGTTGGTGGCTTCCGAGATTTTTTCCTCAGCAACCGACTGGGTTTTGCGCTGCAAGCTCACGCCTTCTTTGACCAGCGCTTCAAAGGCCTTGCTGCCCTCCGCTTGCGCTTTGTTGAAAGCGCCCAGTCCGGCTTGCCAGATCTGTTGTGCAGAATCCTTGACGGATCCCTTCAGGGGAGCGCCAGCTTTTTTTGATGAGGCTGCAGTTTTCAGTTTCTTGACCATGTGGATCTCCGGATAGGTTGGGTAACAAGGGCACCAGACATCTGTCGTCATCTTCTTGCAGATGGGTGCATAGGGTGTACTGTAAGGCGCGACCGCCTTGCCGTGTAGGTGGAGCATCCTAATTTTCTAGGGGCGGGACTCCATGCCAACACGGGTTTATGCTGAATGGCAGGATGCGCAATATCGGCAAGAATGAAGGAATTAACTGGAGGTCTTCATGCAGTATTTCGTCACCGGTGCGACCGGCTTCATTGGCAAGCGGCTCGTCAAAAAACTGCTTGAGCGCAAAGGCTCGGTGGTGCACTTTTTGATTCGCAAGGAGAGCGAGGGCAAGGTGGCTGATTTGCGGCAGTACTGGGGCGTGAGTGCGGCCCGCGTGGTGCCTGTGTTTGGCGACCTGACCACCAAGAAGCTCGGCGTGGCCTCAGACAACATCAAGTCCCTCAAGGGCCAGATCGACCACTTTTATCACCTGGCTGCAGTGTATGACCTGGGGGCCGATGAGGCGAGTCAGATTGCCGTGAACGTTGAGGGCACGCGCAACACCGTTGAACTGGCCAAAGCCATTGACGCTGCCCATTTCCACCATGTGAGTTCGATTGCCGCTGCGGGGCTGTACGAGGGCGTGTTCCGTGAGGACATGTTTGAGGAAGCCGAGAACTACGACCACCCGTATTTCATGACCAAGCACGAGAGTGAAAAAATCGTGCGCAAGGAGTGCAAGGTGCCTTGGTCGGTGTACCGCCCCGCCATGGTGGTGGGGGACAGCACCACGGGGGAGATGGACAAGATCGATGGCCCCTACTATTTTTTCAAACTGATCCAGCGCATGCGCCAGTTGCTGCCGCCGTGGCTGCCCTCGATTGGGCTGGAAGGCGGGCGCATCAACATCGTGCCAGTCGACTTTGTGGTGGATGCACTGGCCACCATCAGCCACCAGGAGAACATCGCCAAAAAGTGCTATCACCTGGTGGATCCGGTGGGCTACCGCGTGGGTGACGTGCTCGATATTTTCAGCAAGGCGGCACATGCGCCCAAGATGAACTTGTTTGTCAACGCCGCGCTGCTGGGCTTCATTCCGCGCAGCGTGACCAAAGGCCTGATGGCGCTAGCACCGGTGCGCCGGGTGCGCAACGCCATCATGAAAGACCTGGGTTTGCCGGAAGACATGCTGACTTTTGTGAATTACCCCACCCGTTTTGATTGCCGCGACACGCTCGCCGCACTCAAGGGCTCGGGCGTGGCCTGCCCCAATCTCAAAGACTACGCCTGGCGCCTGTGGGACTATTGGGAGCGCCACCTGGACCCCGATCTGCACATTGACCGCTCGCTGCGTGGCACGGTGGGGGGCAAGGTGGTGCTGATCACCGGCGGGTCTTCCGGTATTGGTCTGGCTGCTGCCCATAAGTTTGCCGAGGCAGGGGCCATCACCATCATCTGCGGGCGCGACGTGGACAAGCTGGACGAGGCCTGCAAGGAAGCCAAGGCCAAAGGCTACAGCTTTATTGCCTACCCGGCTGATATCGCCGACATGGCCGATTGCGACCGTTTTGTGAAGCAGCTCATTGCGGACCATGGCGGTGTGGACTTCTTGATCAACAACGCGGGCCGCTCGATCCGCCGGGCGATTGAGTCCAGTTACGACCGTTTCCATGACTATGAGCGCACCATGCAGCTCAACTACTTTGGTTGCTTGCGGGTGACCATGGGCTTTTTGCCCGGCATGGCAACCAGAAAGAAGGGCCATGTGGTCAACATCAGTTCCATTGGCGTACTCACCAATGCGCCGCGTTTTAGCGCCTATGTGGCCTCCAAAGCGGCTTTGGACGCCTGGACGCGCTGTGCCTCCAGCGAGTTTGCCGACCAGGGGATTTCGTTCACGACCATCAATATGCCGCTGGTGCGCACGCCCATGATCGCCCCGACCGGGCTGTACAACAACGTACC
>CALRWE010000199.1:0-7354 GCA_943371745.1 Rhodoferax sp. OV413 | reverse complement strand
TTCTCGACCACCAATCGGTGCATGGCCAAGGTGCGCTCATCAATTTCCTGGTGTGTTCGCATGGGTCGCGTCTCCGTGTTGCAGCGACGCCATCTTACGACTGATCATTCAGGCGACCGCTCATTCGCCCTGCGCGGGGTGAAACCGCTTGTCCTGGTCATACGGAAACACGTCAAACACATAGCCTGACTGAATGCGCTCCTTGTGGCCTTGCCAAAAGGCAACGTCCAGCAGGTCCGCATGGTGCTGCATGAATACCTTGCGTACCGCCGGATTGCCCAGCAAGAACGGCGCAAAGGTCTCGGGGAACACGTCCCTTGGCCCCACGCTGTACCAGACCTCTCCCGACATCTCGTCTTCCTCGTTGCGCGGCGCGGGCACACGGCGAAAGTTGCAATCGGTGATGTACTCGATCTCGTCGTAGTCATAAAACACCACCTTGCCGTGGCGGGTGATGCCAAAGTTCTTCCAGAGCATGTCGCCAGGGAAAATATTGGCCGCCACCAGGTCCTTGATGGCGTTGCCGTACTCCACCACACCGCGCGCAATCTGCTCGCGTGCCCGCTCGGCTGCCGGGCTGGTATCCGTCGCGTTGGCGCCACCGGCGTCAAAGGCCTCCTGCAGGTAGATATTGAGTGGAATCATGCGCCGCTCAATGTAGACGTGCTTGATGATGACCTCCACCTGCCCATCGCCATCACGGTCGCTGATTTCCAGCTGGCTGGGTGCAAATTTTTCTATTTCTCGAATCAGCGCGTCGTCAAAACGCTCACGCGGAAAACCCACCTCGCTGTACTCCAGCGTGTCGGCCATGCGCCCCACCCGGTCGTGCTGCTTGACGAGCAGGTACTTGCCCTTGATCTGCTCCCGCGTGGTGTCTTTTTGCGGCGGATAGTAGTCTTTGATGACCTTGAACACATACGGAAAACTGGGCAAGTCAAACACCAGCATCACCATGCCCTTGATACCCGGCGCAATGCGGAACTTGTCGCTGGAATGGCGCAGGTGGTGCAAAAAGTCCCGGTAAAACAGCGTCTTGCCCTGCTTGGCCAGGCCCAGCGCGTTGTAAATCTCGTTGCGCGGCTTGCGCGGCATCATGCTGCGCAGGTACTGCACGTAGGCGCTCGGTATCTCCATGTCCACCATGAAGTAAGCCCGCGCAAAGCTGAACAACATCAACAGGTCATCTTCACCAAACAGCGCGGCGTCTATTTCCAGCCGGCCAGCGCGGTTGTGCAGCACCGGCAGGGCAAAGCCAAACTCGTTGAAGCCGTTGATCAGCTTGCCCACGATGTAGCAGCCCTTGTTGCGGAAAAACAGCCCGCTAAGCACCTGAATCTGAAAATTGGCGCGCAGCTTGGCATCCCCCAGGCGCTGGGTCATGGCCGCCCCCACCAGGGACACATCGCGCTCTAGGTTGTCAAACGGCAGGCGCAAGTCAAAGTCCTGCACCAGGCGCAACAGCACGGCGTTCATGCTGTCGAGCGTGGGGTAGTAACAGTGGTAGCTGGGCCGTTTTTCCGATTCGTCGTTTTCGATGTACTCGGTGCTGACCGCTGGGCGCACAAAAATGAAGTCGTTCTGGAAATAGCTGCGGTGCAGGATCTTGGTGGTGACCGAGTTGAAAAAAGACTCGGCCAGCTCGGGCTGGTGGTGGTTGACCAGCAAGCCGATGTAATGCAGCTTGACCTGCTGCCAGATGTCCATCGGCTGCTCGCCGGCCCTGAATTCGCGCTCCAGCCGCGTGGAAGCCTCGCGCACCCGCAAGTCATAAAACTCGATGCGCTCACGCTGGGCACGCTGCTGGCCATGCCAGTCGGCGGTCTCAAAGCGGTGCTTGGCGCGGGCCGACTCGGTGCGAAACAGCCGGTAATGGCGGTTAAAGCCATCCATCATGGCCTTGGCAATGTCGTACGCCACCGTGGAGTCAAGACGCTGTGGAAACATGGGAGCCTCAGGTTTTAAGCGACTACAAAATCATCATTCACGCCGGGTGGCCGCCACCCCGGCAACGGCGGCACGGTACAAGGACGCCATGCCGGCCTCGCCATCGAGCGTGATGTGCAGGTCCTGCAGCAAGCCGTCTTTCAGACCATAAACCCAGCCATGCAGGGCCACCTTCTGGCCCCGCGCCCAGGCATCCTGCATCACGTTGGTGTGCGCCACATTCATGACCTGCTCAATCACATTGAGTTCACACAATATGTCCAGACGCGCATCGGCAGTAGCCTCATCCAGAATTGTCTGGTGCCGGTCGCGCACGTCCTTGATATGGCGCAGCCAGTTGTCAGCCAGCCCCACACGAATATTGTTGAGCGCCGCTTTCACGCCCCCGCAGCCATAGTGTCCCACCACCATCAGGTGCTCGATCTTGAGCTGGTCCACTGCAAACTGGATGGTCGACAGGCAGTTCAGGTCGGTCGGCACCACCACGTTGGCCACATTGCGGTGCACAAAAACCTCACCCGGCTCCAGCCCGGTGATCTGGTTGGCCGGCACCCGGCTGTCAGAGCAGCCGATCCACATGTATTTGGGGTTCTGCTGGCTTTTCAGGCTGGTAAAAAAGCCAGGCCGGTCCCGCTCCATCTGGGCGGCCCAGGCGCGGTTGTGGGTGAAGAGGTCTTGAAGGGAAGTTGTCATGGGGAGCCATCTTAAAGGCGTTTTTACGACGGCCATCACCCAGACAGGCAGCCTCCGCGCGGCTTACACTCCTGCCCATGAATTTTTCAGGCTCCCGCACGCTCGACAGCGCCATTCAGACGCATGACAATGGGTTCAACCTGGTGCGCCTGATCGCTGCCCTGCTGGTGGTGTTCTACCACGCCTACCAGCTCAACACCGCCAACGCCATCACCATGGACCCCATCAGCGGCATGGTCGCACCGCTGACCAACCTGGGCAGCATCGCCGTCAGCATTTTCTTCATGGTGAGCGGCCTGTTTGTGGCTCAGAGCTGGCTGCGCGACCCCAACCTCCTGCGCTTCGCCGTGCGGCGGATTGCCCGCATCGTGCCTGGGCTGTTCATCTGCCTGTTGTTCACCACCGCCATCGCTGTCAGCTTTTTTTCGGACACGGGCTGGCGCGGATTACTCACCCCTGCTCCCTGGCACCATGTCTTCAACAACACCGCGCTGCACGGCCTGCGCTACATCATCGCGCCTGAGCATCTTTTTTTGCCTGGCGTCCTGAACGGGCAAGCCCTCAACGGCCCGCTCTGGACGCTGTACTGGGAAGCGCGCATGTACATCGTGCTGGCGCTGATCGGAGGCAGCGCCATTTTGCCCATGCGCGACTGGATTCGGGGCTGTGCCATTTTTCTGTTGCTTGCGGCCAACCTGATTCCGCAAGTGCTTGTAGGCTACATCTGGGAAGTGCAGCTGTGGTCCATGTTTTTGGTGGGCGTCCTGCTCGCCACCTTGGCCACCCAAGTGCGCATTGGCCCGGTGCACCTGGTCTGCGCCACAGCCCTCATCGCCCTCAACTGGACCCGGTCGCTCGCCATCACCCCTTCCGGCTTGACCTGGTTCGGGATTGCGCTCGCGGGTTGCGCGCTGGCCCTTTGGGTGGGCACATCACGCCCCAAAGGCTGCTCACACCTGCAGCACCACGACTATTCACTTGGTATTTACATCTACCACTGGCCCGTGCTGCTGATGCTCAGGGCGGCACTGCCACCCATGGACGGACCGTCCTTGTTCGCGGCTGCCGTGGTGGTGATTGTGCCCCTGGCCATGCTCAGCTGGCACCTGGTTGAGGCGCCGGCACTCAAATTCTCAAGGGCACGGCTGCGGGTTTAGGCTCCTGCTGCAGGCCTGGCCCGGAACCCTGGCGCGTCGCACCCATCCAGCTACGCCAACAACAGCACATTCATCCCCGCCATACCCGCATCAGGGACACCCACCACGTGGATGACGCCCCCATCTTCATCGGCATCACCCCGGTGCAGATAAGCGCCCTGCCCCAAAGGCTGCCAGCCCATGGCCTCTGAGGCCAGTGCCTGCACCTCGGCTCGGCTGGCTGCGTCCAGGGCCAGAAGGTCCTTCTCGGAAAACATCAGGTAGGCCGGCATGCTCAATGTCAGTTGAACTTAAGCGTTTCACCGGCCTGGGCCAGCGCCAGGGGGGTGGGCAAAGCCGCTTGCAGGGCTTTGGCGTAGGCCATGCGCGCAGTTTGCAACACCGACGCCTGGGCTTGCAGGCGGGCCAGTTCGGAATCGACGAATTGCAGACTTTGCAGCTGTGCCTTGGCCTCGGCCGAGAGAGTGTCGAGGTCGTAATCCTGGTTGTCTATTTTCACCATGCTCATGGGGAGTGTCCTGTTCAATTGAATGTCAAAAACCCCGCCGGCTTACGCGCAGTGGGGCTGTAAGGCGAGTTTACCCAAACCCAAGGGCAACAAACCCGGCCTGGCCTGGGCCGCAATGCCTTATTGCAACAAGGTGGGCGAGCGGCTGTCGGGCAGGGACGCTTCACGCACCCAGTCCGGCCACACCTCCACCGGCCAGTCGGCCATGCCGCACTGCTCAAACACGATGCTGAGCCACTGGCGAAGTGGCTGCTCATGCAGAGTCAATCGGGATCGAACGCCAGGCTGGCTACCCATGAAGGTCAGCGTGGTCTTGTCTGCCGCACGGCTTATATCTACCGAGGCCACCAGCCACTGCTGGCTAGCCTGGCTCGCCTGCACCGCAGGCTGGGCGGCCAACTGCGCCCGGGCCGCCTGCTGGGCAAAGCTCTGGATCACATCGGCTTGCAACGCCCGGCTCTGGGACAGATGGGGCGATTGATCATCCAGGCAACGACACAAGTGCCCCATCAGGCGATGAATCAGCCGCTGGGTCAGCCACAAAACGACAATTTCGCCAGGGGCAAGTTCACCGGTAATACGAAGGCGGTCTTCGGCGTCAATGTATTCAGTCGTGATTCGATAGAGGTCAGGCATGCGGTGAATTTATCCTATTTGGCACCGCTCAGGCCACAGCCACCAGCGGCCCCTCCGGTTGTTCATGTACTCATGGCGAGTCAAAAACGGATTTTTTTCACCGAGTTACACGTAGTTTCGCGGGTGCCATGTCAGTGTTCTGTTCGCTTCAAATCTCGATAGAAATTTTCGTGCGACCCCACTGTAAGAAGTTTGATGCTGTCTTCATCCAGGATTCGGTAGGACAGCAGCCACAACTGATTGCTCATGCGGAACTTGTAGACACGAATCCCAGCAAGGTCACCTACCTTTTCCTCGCCAATTTGCGCATCACCAGCAACGGTTTTCACTGCCACGTCGAGCTCGGCTTTTTGCGGACGATGTAGCTTCTTTGCTGCTCGGTCAAAAGTCGGCGTAACGAAAATTCGCATCAGCTGAAGACGTACTCGCCCACAGGCGCTTCTTGATCTGCAATCAAAATATCGCGGATCATGGAAAAGGGCAAGTCGGGATTTTCTTCTGCGATCTTGCCAATCTGCGACCAATACTCAATTTGCTTGGGTACGGAGCGATGCTGAATCAAGGCGTAACGCTTAGCCTGCTCGACCAGTGATTCAGCAAGTTTTACATTGACAGACATGATGGGCTCCTAAATACAAAATTTTAACAAGGAATGGAGTAAAAGGTACCTTATGGGAACCCATCCGCATCACAAACACCCCATCCAACAGACAAGTCCATTGGGCGGGGCTGCCGCTTACGCCTCGACCAAAGCCAGATTCTCACCAGCCTTTGCCTTTTGCACTGGCCCCCAGTCCGCCCCGGTTTTGCAATAGGAGCGGTCTTTGCCCAAGCCGATGGCCATAGCCTCACCCACTGCCCACCCAACCCGCCGATGGGTGTCATTGTGGGCGGGTGTGGCCGGGGTGTTTTCTCAGGCCGCCAGCAGGGGCAAATTGTCACCAGTTTTGCCGGGGTACGCTGGACCTTTGGGTCAATGCGCGGATACAGCGAACTTCAGGCCTGTTGCTTTCAGAACAGCAGACAAAGTTTTGATGGTTGGGTTGCCACGGGTTGAGAGTGTCCGGTAAAGCGTCTCGCGGGAAAGTTCCGCCTTTCCAGCCACATCAGCCATGCCGCCTCTGGCCTCAACGACCTTTCGAAGAGCTGTGAGGTAGGTCTTGGGATCGTCATCTTCACTGGCAGCATTGAGGTACTCAGCCGCAAAGTCTGCATCGGCCAGCTTCGCCATTAACCAATCATCGTGTCGAGCGCTAGTTTTCATTTTTACTCCTTTGTTGCCATTCATTCCAGCGGCCAACGGCACGGCCAATATCCTGCTCCTGAGTACGCTTATCCCCGCCCTCACAAAGCAAGACAACGCGCTTACTTTCAATCGCGTAATAAACGCGGTAACCTGGACCCCAGTCCACGCGCAGCTCCCAAACGCCATCTCCCACGGGCTTGCAGTCGCCAAAATTTCCATTCTGAAGACGAATCAACCGTGCTGCAACCCTGGCTTGTGCTTGCCGATCTCTTAGCTTGTCGAGCCATCGCAAAAACAGGTCTTGTCCCTCGGGGTCAACATAGTGACGTAACTCATACATAAATAAATTGTAGCCCAAAAGCTACTTTTGAAATTGTGAAACACCCCACCCAACAGACAATTCCACTGGGCGGGGCTGCCGTTTACGCCTCGACCAAAGCCAGATTCTCACCAGCCTTTGCGTTTTGCGCTGGCCCCCAGTCCGCCCCGGTTTTGCAATAGGATCGGTCTTTGCCCAAGTCGATGGCCCTAGCCTCACCCACTGCCCACCCAACCCACCGATGGATGGCATTGTGGCGGGTGTGGACGGGGTGTTTTTTAGGCTGCGGTCGAAAGCAAATGGTCACCAGTTTTGGCGGGGTGCGCTGGTGTTTTGGAGATCGTGGAACACATCAAAATAGAACTCTCTGGACATCCCGCGCATGATGGAGAACTCGAATTACCGTGATGCCATCTGACTCTGCCACATAGAACAGCGTGTAAGAAGTTGAGGTTGGCCAAGTCCGAATATCTTGTGCCAAATCCGGTCGCGCACGGCCCATGAGTGGTTGCGTTGCCAGTATCCCGGCTTCTTGCTCAATAGTATCAAGTACTCGGTCTGCGGCATTGAGGTTTTCTTCTGCAATGAACAACCATACTTCAAGCAGATCAGTCCGGGCACTTTGCGCAAAGTTAACTGTCGCCATTATTTCAAAGACTTGGCTTTAAGCATTGCACGGCCTTGGGTCTTGATGGAGGCCATATCCATCTCGGCAACCCGACCGGCGTGTACATCGGCCATCCCCTTGGCAATGTCAGCTTTCAAAGCCACCAAGCTCGATGCCTGTACTGCCTGGTACGCATCAAACAAGCGCAGTGCTTCGCGAATAACCTCGCTGGCAGAGCCAT
>CALRWE010000198.1:0-7456 GCA_943371745.1 Rhodoferax sp. OV413 | reverse complement strand
AGAATGATGTCGCAACTGTCCCAGCCCAACTTGTCCATCTCCGCGCGGCTCATCGGCAAAAAGCCCGCCGTGCCAAAGCGGGCCGCCCAGTACTTGCGGTAACTGGACAGCGGCTTGGCGGCGCGCGCAAAAAAAGAGACGTCGACGGGGGCGTTCATAGGGAAACTCGGATTGGGGAAGAGGCAGAGTGTAAGGTTTTGCGTTTGACACCACCCCCGCAGGGGATACCGAAGCGTGTTGCTTATCGCTCGCGGCAACGGGGTTGTGCTCCTCCGGAGCAAGGACAAAAGCTCTGGAGCCCAAAAAATGGGCAAAAACCGGGGGGCCGGAGGTTGAACGATGGCTAAAGACCGAGAATTGGGAAAAGATAATTATTGTTGGACGGGGCGCGTTTACTACCGTAAATTGACCCTGTCGCGAATTTTAGATTGAGGGTCATCGCCATGTTGAATTTTTTGCCCCCCGTTTTGGTGGGCGTTGTTGCGACGCTGCTGATGGTGCTGAACGCCCTGTTTTGGGTTCCCATCCTGCTGCTGGTGTCGGTCGTGAAACTGATTATTCCGCTCAAAAAGGTGCGGCTTTTGATTGATCCGGTCTTGCTGCGCATCGCCGAGGCCTGGATTTCGGGCAACAGCGCCTGGATGGCCCTGACCCAACGCACAGTGTGGGATGTGCAAGGCCTTGAAGGGCTGAACCCGCGCAGCTGGTGCCTGGTCAACTGCAACCACCAGTCCTGGGTGGATATTCTGGTACTGCAGCACCTGCTGAACCGGCGTATTCCCCTGCTCAAGTTTTTTCTCAAGCACCAATTGATCTGGGTGCCGGTGATGGGGCTGGCCTGGTGGGCGTTGGAGTTTCCGTTCATGCGCCGCCACAGCGAGGAGTTCTTGAAAAAACACCCCGAGATGCGCGGCAAAGACCAGGAAACCACCCGCAAGGCCTGCGAAAAATACGCTCTCATACCGACCAGTGTGATGAATTTTCTGGAAGGTACCCGCT
Organism: Rhodoferax sp. OV413; assembly: GCA_943371745.1. Lineage (GTDB taxonomy): Bacteria > Pseudomonadota > Gammaproteobacteria > Burkholderiales > Burkholderiaceae_C > Rhodoferax. The sequence continues at coordinate 6,457 of CALRWE010000198.1, read as the reverse complement.
TCACAACCGCCAAACACCAGCGCCAGAACTCACCCTACAAACACCTGCTCAAACCCAAGGCCGGCGGCATTGCACTGGCGCTGAACGCCATGGGGAATAAGTTTCAGGCGATTCTGGATGTGACCATCGTGTACCCCGACGGGGCGCCCGATTTCTGGCAGTTTCTCACTGGTAAAGTGCAGCGCATCACCGTGCGGGCGAACACCCTGCCTGTGCCCCGTGAGTTGGCGCAAGGTGACTATGCAGGCAATGCCGCTGTGCGCGAGGCCTACCAGCAGTGGGTGCACCAGATGTGGCTGAACAAAGACGCGCAGATCGAGTCACTCCTTCAGGACAAGACAGCGCCATGACCCTGATCCAGCGCTGGACGCCCCACTGGGTGAGCCACTACCGGCGTGAGCACCTGTCCGACGACCTGATCGCCGGCCTGATCGTCACCGTACTGGTCATCCCGCAGAGCCTGGCCTACGCGTTGCTCGCAGGCTTGCCACCGCAGGTGGGCCTGTACGCCAGCATCTTTCCGGTCATTGCCTACGCACTGCTGGGCAGCAGCATGACGCAGGCTGTGGGGCCCGTGGCCATCACCGCGATCATGACCTTTGCGGTGTTGTCGCCCCTGGCAACGCCGGGCAGTTCGCAGTACCTGATGTTGGCCGCCACGCTGTCCTTGTTTTCAGGTTTACTGGTGCTGGTTTTTGGCGCCTTGCGGCTGGGGTTTTTGTCGCAGCTCTTGAGCCGACCGGTCATCAGCGGGTTTATTTCGGGGTCAGCCGTGTTGATTGTGCTGAGCCAGATCAAATTTTTACTGGGGATTTCGCCTCAAGGCAGCAGCAGCTGGCAGGTGCTGATCTCCCTGTTTGAGCACGCATCACAAACCAACCCGATCACACTGGCCATTGGCGCCACGTCACTGGTCCTGCTGTTTGTTGCGAGGCGCTGGCTGGCCGGTGCGCTGACGGGGGTGGGCGTTAGCAAAAGACGGGCCGAGTTTGCGGTTCGCCTGACGCCATTGGTTGTTCTGATCGTCGCCACCGGCGTGGTCATCGCCCTGGAACTGGATGTGAAACGCGGCGTGGCGGTGGTCGGCGAGGTCAAGGAGGGGCTGGCTTCATTCACGTTTTTCATGCCCGACCCCCAGATGCTGGAGCTGCTGGTGGGGCCCGCGCTCATTCTGGCCTTGATCGGCATGGTGCAAAACATCACCATGGCGCAGGCGCTGGCCATTCGGCGCCGCGAAAAAGTAGACGCCAACCGCGAACTGGTCGGCTTGGGAGCCGCCAACATCACGGCCGCTTTTTATGGCGGCATGCCTGTGGGCGGCGGCTTGTCCAGGTCGGCGGTGAATACCGCTGCCGGAGCACAAAGCCCCCTGGCCAGCATTGTGTCGGCCTTGAGCATGCTGGCCATTGTGGCCATGGGCACCCACTGGCTGGCCAAACTGCCTCTGGCCGTGCTGGCCGCCAGCATTGTGGTGGCGGCTATCAGTATGGTGGATGTAAAGGCTTTTCGCCAAGCTTGGGCCTATGACCGTGCGGATGCGCTGGCCCTGCTCGGCACGGCGCTGGGCGTGCTGATTTTGGGCATACAACAAGGCATTGCGGTGGGTATCGGCCTGTCTTTGGCTACGCTGCTGTTGCGGGCCAGCACCCCGCACATTGCCGTGATTGGGCGAATCCCCGGCACCGAGCATTTCCGCAACGTGGAGCGCCACGGCGTTGAAACCCTCCCGGGCGTGCTGTTCCTGCGCATTGACGAGAGCTTGTTCTTTGGCAACCTCAGTGCGGTGGAGGCCCGGCTGACCCTTGAACTGGAGAAATCACCGGATACGCATGACCTGGTGCTGATCATGAGCGCAGTCAACCGCATTGACACCACCGCCATGGAAGTACTGACCGACTTCAACCTCGAGTTGGCCGAGCGCGGTATCCGCCTCCATCTGGCTGAAGTGAAGGGGCCTGTACAAGACCGGCTGGAGAAATCACCGCTCTGGCCCGCTTTGTCGGGGTCGGTTCATCTGTCGGTCAATGAGGCATTTGAGTCATTCAAGACCTGACAGTTCAAACTATTGGAATGGAGTCATCGATTAAACAGAGATATTTTTCAACGATTGCTTCCTAAACTCAATCACATGAACCACACCCGGAGGCACATCGTGAACGCAACCCTGTCTGCCACTCTTCTGAGCCTGGCCAACTTGGCTGAAGCCGCGTCGACATCATCCGTCAAGCGGATGCCGTCGATTTTTGTGGGGCACGGCAGCCCGATGAATGCGGTGCAAAACAATGATTTCACACGCATGTTGCAAAAGTGGGGCACAACCATTGGCCGGCCAGCCGCCATTTTGGTGGTCTCGGCGCACTGGCTCACCCAGAGTGAAACCAGGGTAGAAGTGCAGGCCCTGCCCAAGACGATCCACGACTTTGGCGGCTTCCCCCAAAGCCTGTTTGACATGCAATACCCGGCGCCCGGATCCCCCACGTTTGCTCAGCTTGCGGCCAGTGCGCTGGCTGCTCAGGGTGCCAAGCCCTCCGAAGACTGGGGCCTGGACCATGGCGCGTGGTCCGTGCTGCACCACATGTACCCCAAGGCAGACATCCCCGTGTTTCAGGTGTCCATCAACTATGCCAAAGATGGCGCCTACCATTTGGCTGTGGGCAAAGCACTGTCTGCCCTGCGAGACAAGGGTGTGCTGATTCTGGCCAGTGGCAACGTGGTGCATAACCTGCGGGCTCTTGACGTGGGTGCACCGGATGGCTCAAGCGCCTCCAGGCCTTGGGCCCAATCTTTCGACAACGCCGTCAAAAACGCCTTGCTGGCCCATGACACCAAGGCCTTGTCAAACTACCTGACTCTTGACGCTGGTGCCCATATGGCCGTCCCTTCGCCAGACCACTACTGGCCGCTGTTGTACGCAGTGGGTGCCGCGCGAGACGGCGAAAACGCAAAATTTGTTTACGAAGGATTCCAGCTGGGGACCCTGAGCATGCGTTGTGTGCAATGGGGATAACGGAATAACGCGGACCATTGTGGGCGGACCTGAGGCACAGCGATGTGTGCACCCTCCCCCCCATTCACCGCAAGTGCTTGAACATCTTCGCCCTGAACGACTCCACAACGCTCAAACGCCGAGGGCCGGGAATCAGTTCAAACGACTCCCCCGCCGTCATGGGACCGGGCTCATCCACCGCCAGATAAAAACCGCAATAGCTGTGCTGCGCCATGGCTTTGACAGCTCCACTGAAACCCATGGCCGCGTTGAACTTATAGCAAGGCTCACGCGGCTGGGTTACACGCAGCTCACAGTTTTTGAACTTGAGCACATCCCCCACCCATACATCGGTTTCCAGCACGCCTTGCAGGCTCAGGTTCTCGCCCACGGAGCCCAACGGCAGCGCGTCGTCAATGCCGGTCAAGCCGGCAGCGCCGCGCTGGACCTGCCAAAACGGATAGTGCTCCGAGGGGTAGGCGTAGACCGCTTTGTCAAGACCACCGTGCACCGACAAATCAGCCTGTTCGTCCCCCATCAAGCCCAGGGGCAGCGCCTGCACAGCCCCTGACACGGGTTGTTTGTGAATGGCACTCAGAATGGCGCGGCCGTTGATCTGGATGCGCCGCGCAGACGCGGTCTGGATGGATAAAAGCAGGGGCATAAAAATGAATAGCTGTTTAGCGCACCATTTTCCACCCAAGTGCAAATCTCAAGCGATGACTGCCGCCAGCACCTAATCCATCAAACCGGGCTGGAGCGCAGGCCGTAGGCCTTCCCATTGACAAACAGATATTCAACCCGCAACACGGCATCGCCCTTTTCCCCGTTGAAGGTAAAACCCAACATTGAGACATTGGCGCCGGGCTTGATCTCTGCCACCTGCCAGGCTTGCAGCCGGGTCAGCGGGGCGAGCTCGATTTCCCAACGCCGGTCGCGACGGGTGGGTAGCACGGCCCGCGCAAGCAGGGCTTTGCCGTCAACCCCGGCGCTTTGCGCAGGCACCGCGCGCTGCGCCAAATCGCCCGGCAGCGCCAGGTTGGAAGCCAGCTCAATCTCAAGCTCGGCGTGCGGGTTTTGCCAGACCGATTTGATCACCCGGCCTTCAAGGTAAATGGGCCTGTCCTGGTCAAAACTGCTCCAGCCATGGTGGGCCAGCGCCAGCGGGGGCAGGCCAGCAGCGGGCACTGCAAACATGATTTTGATCACATCGCGTCGTTTCATGGGGCAACTCCTGGTCGGGTTAAAGGTAGGCAATCCAGCGTCCACAGGTCACCACGGCTAGCCAGATCAGGGTCGAGAGCGCCATTTGCACGCGCGCCAACACGTCCAACTTATCAAGCGAGCCGCGCCCGTGAAACCACGCCGCATTACACGCTGCAGTCAATAACAACAGCATCTTCAAGGTAAAAGCGCGGTTGCCCAGCAGCTCGCCCGCCCGCGATGCGAACATCAGCAAACCGGAGGCAGCAGCCAGGCTGAAGCCAATGAAGGCCAGCCCCAGGCTCAAGCGAGCCAGGTCTTTGACCGCCAAACCCGCACCCAGGCCAAACACCCGCAACTCCAGCAGCACCAGGTTGCCCAACAGCAGGGCAATGCCACTGATGTGCACCACCTCCAGCACCGGGTACGCCCAAGGGTGCGACCGCAGCGCAACAAAAATCGCTATGTCCATGACGCTCCTGCAAAGATTGGTTAAAGAAAACTGGCCGCAGGAAATTTTTCATTGCACGACAATATAAAAATGATATCCCCACACGCCCTCACCCTGGCCCAGACCCTGATTCGCATGAACACGGTCAGCCGCAACTCCAATCTGGTGCTGATTCACTTCATCCGCGACGAGCTCTCACGGCTTGGCGTCAAAAGCCGCCTGACCTGGAACGCTGACAAAACCAAGGCCAACCTGTTTGCCACGTTGGGCGAAGGCAAGCCCGCGGGCGTGATCCTCTCTGGCCATACCGACACCGTGCCTTGGGACGGCCAGGACTGGCGCGTGGACCCGCTGGGTGCCGTGGTGCAGGATGCAGGCAATGGCCTGGGGCCCAGCCTGTACGGGCGTGGCAGCGCCGACATGAAAGGCTTCATCGCCCTGGCGCTCGCCCATGCCGAGACTTTTTTGAACTCACAGGCGCCCTTTGCAATCCACCTCGCCTTCAGCTACGACGAAGAGGTCGGCTGCTTTGGCGTCAAGGAACTGATCGCCGACCTGCGCGACGCCGGCATCAAGCCGCTGGCCTGCATCATTGGCGAGCCCACCGGCATGGTGCCCGCCATTGCTCACAAAGGCGTCAACCGCTTTCACTGCTGCGTGCGCGGCAAAGAAGCGCATTCATCGCTCACGCCCAAGTCAGTTAACGCCATTGAGATGGCCGCTCGCCTGGTGGGCAAAGTGCGCGACATGGCCGAACGATTTGAACGGGAAGAACCGCCCTATCCCGGCTTTGACGTGCCATTTTCAACTGCCAGTGTGTGCCAGTTCCAAGGCGGTATTGCCGACAACGTGGTGCCGCGCGATGCGTGGTTTCGCTACGAGTTTCGAGGCTTGCCGACCGCCGACGTCCAAAAAATGCAGGATGAGGTCCTGGCGCACGCCCAGTCGCTGGAAGTTGCCATGAAAAAAGTGGCCCCTGACGCCGGCTTCAAGTTCGAGACCATTTGCGATGTGCCCAGCTTTCTGGGCGACGCCCAGGCGCCTGTGACTCGGCTGGCCCAGCGCCTGGCCGGCCAGGCTCCGGACGAGCCACTCACCACACTGGTTGCTTTTGGCACCGAGGCCGGCCTGTTCAAGAACGCCGGCATCCCCACCGTGGTGTGCGGCCCCGGCCATATCGCCCAAGCCCACGAGCCGGACGAGTACGTGACGCTGGCACAGCTCGCGCAATGCGAGTCCTTCATGCAGGGGCTGGCAGCGACAAAAACGCTGGGCTGAGGAATTACTATTATTTATGTAGCACTCAAGGCAATCAAGTCGCTTGCTAGAGCCACGAAACACTCAAAATCATCTGAGTTCACTGCGCGAAGGGCTGCACTGCCAACCCTGCAGTGTGTGTTCAGTGAAGCCGGAGCGAGTGAAGCGCCGCTTGGCCGCTCAACCGCTCACAGTTACGCGAGCATTTCCTGCGTCCTTCGGTCCGGGCTCTCAGCTGGGTCGATAACGCGGTCGTGTTCGGGATCGTCCGGGATCATGGCTGGAACCGTCCCCTCATCAGGCTCTACGGGAGGTGCGCCCGGGTCAAACTCGCCTGGCACGTCCTGGCGCGGGTGGTGTGGCTTGGAGTAAGTGGCTCGGGTGGTCCGGGTTTCAGTCATTGAAGCTCTCCTTGGGTAAATTGAGGAACGGCCGCGCCATCGACTTACAAAAGTCGAGCGGTGGGAATCCCGGCGACCTTGCTTGGCGCGATGAAATTGATCCTAAAGAAACGAGCCAAGGAGGTCTGTGCGTTCGCCCACGCACATCGGGTCGACTGC
>CALRWE010000197.1:0-7495 GCA_943371745.1 Rhodoferax sp. OV413 | reverse complement strand
GCAACTGGTCCAGACAGACGCAGGCACAGAGACCATTGCCGCAGCGACGGACCCCTTGCCCGCCAGCGCCACCAGTCACAGCTTCAATAGCGCCCAGTTTGGCGCCACGCTGCCCCCCTGGTCGGCGGCGCACGCTTACACCAACTTGTATGGCCCCAAAGCCACCGAGAAGTCCATCACCGCGTCCGTGGTGGGCAACGTCCGCGTGACCGAGGCGGCGACCACCCTGGGCAGTGACTACGACACCCACCACGTGGTGCTGGACTTCGGCAATCTTCCTTTCCCGGTGCTTGAAGGCCAATCCATTGGCATCATTCCCCCGGGCGTGGATGCCCATGGTCGGCCCCACCACGCACGGCAATACTCCGTTGCCAGCCCGCGCAACGGCGAGCGCCCCGGCTACAACAACCTCTCGCTCACCATCAAACGCGTCCTTGAAAACCACCAGGGGGACGCGGTGCGCGGTGTGGGCAGCAACTTCATGTGCGACCTGAAAGTGGGCGACACCGTGCAGGTGATCGGTCCGTTTGGCGCCAGCTTCCTGGCACCCAATCACCCGCGCTCCAACATCGTGATGATTTGCACCGGCACTGGCAGCGCCCCCATGCGCGCCATGACCGAGTGGCGCCGGCGACTGCGGGCCTCGGGCAAGTTCGAGGGCGGCAAACTCATGCTGTTCTTTGGTGCCCGCACCAAGGAAGAACTGCCCTACTTTGGTCCGCTGCAAAACCTGCCCAAAGACTTTATTGACATCAACTTTGCATTCTCGCGCACGCCCGGGCAACCCAAGCGCTATGTGCAGGACCTGATGCGTGAGCGCGCTGCCGACCTGAGCGCCCACCTGGCGGACCCCAATACCTACTTTTATGTGTGCGGCCTCAAGAGCATGGAAGAGGGCGTGATGCTGGCGCTGCGCGACGTGGCGCAACAAGCCGGTCTGGACTGGGAAGCCGTGGGCCATGCACTGAAAAAAGAAGGCCGCCTGCATCTGGAAACCTACTGAGCGATTCCGGCGCACTTGCTGCCAATGACCCTGCCGCCCGGCGACCGGCTCTCCGCTCGGGCGGCCCAATGATCTAGGGAAAACCCTGAGAAAATTGCCGGCTAGCCGTCTTGTATTGATTATTTTTTATAACCATAATTTGGTTATTAAGGATAATCAATATGAGCACCCAAGATCTTCATTTCGAATGCCGTGGCGAGCAACAGGAAGTTGCCGTCATCCGCCTCACGCGCGGGGCCAAGCGCAACGCGCTCAATGACGGCCTCATTCTCGCGCTGCGCAACTTGTTCGAGAATTTGCCCGCCAGCGTGCGCGCCGCCGTCATTGACGGCGAAGGCGAGCACTTTTGCGCCGGACTGGATTTAAGCGAACTCAAGGACCGGGATGCCGGCCAGGGCCTGCACCACTCCCGCATGTGGCATGCCGCCCTGGAGCGAGTGCAATACGGTCCGGTACCGGTTGTGGCCGCCCTGCACGGCGCGGTGGTCGGTGGAGGATTGGAGTTGGCAAGCGCCTGCCATATTCGCGTGGCCGACGAGTCCACGTTTTATGCTTTGCCCGAAGGCTCACGCGGCATTTTTGTCGGTGGGGGCGGCTCGGTGCGTATTCCGCGCCTGATCGGCGCGGCCCGCATGACCGACATGATGCTGACCGGACGCGTGTTCAACGCCCAGGATGGCGAACGCATCGGCATGGCCCAGTACCTCGTGCCCCAGGGCACTGCCTTTGACAAAGCCCTGGAGCTGGCGCTGCGCATATCCCAGAATGCCCCGCTCACCAACTACGCCCTCACCCATGTGTTGCCCCGCATTGCCGAGCAGCCTGCCGATCAGGGCTTCATGACGGAGGCCATGATGGCCGCCATTGCCCAGAGCGCACCCGAGGCCAAGGAGCGCGTGCGCGCCTTCCTCGAAGGCCGCGCCGACAAAGTCAAAAAGGCCTGAGAGCTTGGACCGGACCCGCTGGAGACACACATGACTGAACCGAAATTTCGCGCCCTGGACTTTGGTGTAACCCGCGTTGAGCTGCGCGATGGCGCCCCCGGCGTGCACTACCTGAGCGCCTCGCAGCCGCTGCAAAACTATCCCGAGCGCATGACCGACCGCCTGCAGCACTGGGCGCAGCAGGCGCCCGAGCGCATCTTCATGGCGCGCCGGGAAAAACTGGCCGATGGCAGCACGGGCAACTGGGTCACGGTGACTTACGCCCAAGCCTGGGCCAACGCCTGCAACATCGCACAGGCACTGATTAATCGGGGCCTGAGTGCAGAACGTCCGGTGGTCATCCTGTCGGAAAACGACCTGGAGCATGCGCTGCTTGCGCTGGGTTGCCTCGTGGCGGGGGTTCCTTTTGTGCCCACCTCACCGGCCTATTCGCTCGTCAGCCAGGACTACGACAAGTTGCGCCACGTCTTGAACACCGTCACACCCGGCCTGGTCTTTGCCGCAGACAGCGCGCGCTACGTTCGTGCGATCACCACCGCCGTGCCCGCCGATATTGAAGTGGTGCTGACCCAGGGTGCCCTACCCGGGCGCGACACCACCGCATTTGCCGATTTGCTGGCCACTTCTGCTACAGCCCAGGTCGAAAAAACCAGGCTGGCCACCGGGCTTGAGACGATCGTGAAGTTCCTCTTCACCAGCGGGTCCACCAAGCTTCCCAAGGCGGTCATCAACACCCAGCGCATGTGGTGTGCCAACCAGCAGCAAATGCTGCAGTCCATGCCTGTCCTGGGAGAAGCGCCGCTGGTGCTGGTGGACTGGCTGCCGTGGAACCACACCTTTGGCGGCAACCACAACTTCGGCATGGTGATCTACAACGGTGGCACCCTGTACATCGACGACGGCAAGCCCACCCCCGCCCTCATGGGTGAGACGCTGCGCAACCTGCGCGAGATTGCGCCATCGGTGTATTTCAACGTACCCACCGGCTTCGAGGCGATCGCGCTGGCCATGAAGACCGACGATGTGTTGCGCAAAACCCTGCTCTCCAAGGTCAAGATGTTTTTCTATGCCGGGGCCGCTCTGGCGCAACCCGTGTGGGACAGCCTCTATGAATCTCAGGAGCGCGAGATTGGCGAACGCATCGTCATGACCACCGGGCTGGGCATGACCGAGTCCGGGCCATTCGCCATTTTTGTGACAAACCCGAATGTCAAAGCCGGCGACCTGGGCGTGCCCACGGTGGGCATGGACATCAAGCTGGTGGACATGGGAGGCAAGACCGAGGTGCGCTACCGCGGCCCCAACATCACACCGGGCTACTGGCGCGCGCCCCAAGACACGGCCGAGCACTTTGATGAAGAAGGCTTCTTTTGCTCGGGCGATGCGGTCAAGTGGATTGACGAGACCGATGAGCACCAGGGCCTCAAATTTGACGGCCGCATTGCTGAAGACTTCAAACTCGCCACCGGCACCTTTGTGAGCGTGGGTCCGCTGCGCGCCAAGATCGTGACGGCTGGCGCACCCTACATTCAAGACGTGGTGCTGACCGGCATCAACCTCAAGGAGGTCGGTGCGATGGTGTTCCCCACCCCGGCGGTGCGGGCTTTGAGCGGGCTGGACGCCAGTGCGCCGATGACCGATGTGCTGGCCAGCGCGCCGGTGCTGGCGCATTTTCAGAACATGCTCAATGGCTTGGCGCGCCACGCCACCGGCAGCGCCAGCCGCATTGCCCGCCTGTGCCTGCTGGCCGACCCGCCTACTCTGGACCGGGGCGAGGTCACCGACAAAGGCTCGATCAACCAGCGCGCTGTGCTCACCCACCGCGCCGACACGGTGGAAGCGCTGCATGCCGACACGCTGCACACCATCCTCAAACCCCAACTTTAAAGGAACGTCACCATGGCCAGCAAAGGTTTTTTCTCCCAATTCAACGACGTCTGGATGCTCAATGGCGTTCGCACCCCGATGGTGGATTACTGCGGTGCTCTGGGTCATATCTCGCCCACCGATCTGGGCATCAAGGCCGCCCGCGCAGCCCTGGAGCGCAGTGGCGTACCCGGCGCCGACATCGGCTCGGTCATCGGGGGCAACATGGCGCCCGGCGACTTTGAGCAGTTCATGCTGCCGCGCCACATTGGCTTGTATGCGGGTGTTCCGGTCGAGGTGCCCGCCTTGATGGCGCAGCGCATTTGCGGCACGGGTTTCGAGCTCTTCCGCCAGGCGGGTGAGCAAATTCAAAGCGGCGCCTGCGACACGGCGCTGGTGGTGGGCAGCGAGAACATGACGCGCAATCCGATTTGCGCCTTTGAGCACCGCACCGGCTTCAAGCTTGGTGCCCCGGTGGGCTTCAAAGACTACATGTGGGAGGCACTGAATGACTCGACCCCTGGCATCAATATGATCCAGACGGCCGAGAACCTGGCCAAGAAATACGGCATTACCCGCGAGGCCGTCGACGAGCTCGCTTCGCAGTCTTTTGCCAAAGCCGTCGCAGCGCAAGAGAGTGGCTTTCATGCCGGTGAAATCGTGCCGGTGATCACCGAAAAATTCGAACTGGCCGGCTACAAAACGCGGGGTATCAAGCTGCAAGGCAAGGTCACCGAGGTAGCACTTGACACCCATGTGCGCCTCTCGCCGGTCGAGGTGCTGGCCAAACTACGCACCGTTTATGAAGGCGGTGTGCAAACCGGTGGCAACAGCGCCGCCCTGGTGGATGCCGCCGCTGCTGCTGTGGTGACCTCGGGCGCCTACGCCCGGGCACATGGCAAAACCCCGCTGGCCCGTGTCGTGGCCTGCGCGGTGGTGGGCGTACCGCCCGAGATCATGGGCATTGGCCCGGCACCTGCCATTCGCCTGCTGCTGGAGCGCACAGGCATGACGCTGGACCAGATCGGCCGTTTCGAGATAAATGAAGCCCAGGGCGCACAAACGCTGGCCGTGGGGCGCGAACTGGGGCTGGACCTGAGCAAGCTCAATGTCAACGGCGGCGCCATCGCCCTGGGTCACCCTTTGGCGGCCACCGGCGTGCGCCTGACCATCACCCTGGCGCGCGAACTCCAGCACTCCGGTGTGCGCTGGGGCATTGCGTCGGCGTGTATTGGTGGCGGCCAAGGCATTGCGCTGTTGCTCGAAAACACGGCTGCAGCCTGATATTCAAGCCAAACAAGGCTCTAGCCGCCGTATCTATTGCCTGTATAGCTACGACATCAATAGCATTTAATATTTGAAAGCCTGACATGATTATTCAAGGACAAGCCGCTTTGGTCACGGGCGGAGGCTCCGGCCTCGGCGAAGCCACGGCCCATGAACTTGCCCGCCTGGGCGCCCGCGTGGCCGTGCTCGACATGAATGCCACCAACGCCGAGAAGGTGGCCGCCGAGATCAACGCCGCCCACGGCGAGGGCAGCGCCCTGGCCTGCCCGTGCGACATCACCAACACCGAGAGCCTGCAAGCCGCCATCGACCTGGCCGCCGCCGCCCACGGCCCGGCCCGCATGCTGATGAGCATTGCCGGCATTGGTGCCGCAAAGCGCGTGGTCGCCAAAGACGGCTCCGCTGCCCCGCTGGAAGACTTTGTGCGCGTCATCAACGTCAACCTGATTGGCACCTACAACGCCGCCCGCCTGTTTGCCGCCGCGTGCGCCAAGCTCGACCCCCTGGAAGACGGCGAGCGGGGTGTGATGGTATTCACCGCGTCGGTCGCTGCATTTGATGGCCAGGTCGGCCAGCAGGCCTACAGCGCGTCCAAGAGTGGTGTGGTCGGCATGACGCTGCCCATGGCGCGTGACCTGGCCCAGCATGGCATCCGGGTCTGCACCATCGCACCCGGCCTGTTTGCCACCCCGCTCATGAAGACCCTGCCCGAGCCGGTGCAGCAGTCCCTGGCGGCCAGCATTCCGTTCCCGGCACGCCTGGGCAAGCCTGAAGAATTCGCGCAACTCGCCAGCCACATCGTGACCAACATGCACCTGAACGGCGAAGTGATTCGCCTGGACGGCGCGCTGCGCATGGCACCACGCTAAGGACCGCACCATGAGCAAAACCGTGGTTTATGAAGTGGAAGTGATGTTTGGCGACTGCGACCCCGCCGGCATCGTGTTTTTCCCGAATTTCCTGAAATGGATGGACGCCTCCTCGCTCAACTTCTTCGTGAAGTGTGGCGTGCCCACCTGGCGCGATCTGGTCAAGATCAACGGCATCATCGGCACGCCGCTGCTGGAGATCAACACCAAGTTCTCACGCCCCGCCACCTATGGCGAAAGGCTGCAAATCCACACCAGTGTCACCGAATGGCGCGACAAGGTCTTCATCCACAAACATAGGGTCATGCGCGGCGACGACCTGCTGTGCGAAGGCACCGAAACCCGTGCCTTCTGCATTCGTCACCCTGAAAACCCGGACCGCATCAAAGCCATTGCGGTGCCTGACGACATCAAAACAAAGTGCAGCTAGAGCTGCCAGTCCCGTTCCCCCGTTCCCCCACCTCAACCCTACCCCTGGAGACAAACCCATGAAAAACATCAAAACCCTCATCGCCACCGCCGTCGCCGTTTTGGCAGCCGGCCAGGCCCTGGCCGATATCACCATCGGCATCAGCTTGCCCCTGACCGGCCCGGCCTCCGGCCTGGGCATCCCGATGAACAACCAGATCAAGCTCTGGCCCACCACCATCGCCGGCGAAAAGATCAAAGTCATCGTGCTCGACGATGCGACCGACCCGACCAACGGCATCAAAAACGCCAAGCGCTTTGTAACCGACGACAAGGTGGACATCATCATGGGCTCAGTGGCCACCCCTGTGGCGATCCCGATGGCCGGCGTTGCCGCTGAAGCCGAGACCGTGCAACTCTCATTCGCCCCCGCCGTGCTGCCGCCAGGCAAAGACGGCTGGACCTTCCGCATGCCCCAATCAAACGCCGTCATGGCCTACGCCGTGATCAACCTGATGAAGAAACAAGGCATCAAAACGGTGGGCTTTCTGGGCTACACCGATGCCTATGGTGAAAGCTGGTTAAAGGACTTCACGGCCGAGGCCGAGAAAAACGGCATCAAGGTCGTGGCCACCGAGCGCTTTGCGCGCGCCGACACCAGCGTGACCGCGCAGGCCCTGAAGCTCGTCTCCGCCAACCCCGACGCCATGCTGATCGTGGCCTCCGGCAGCGGCGCAGCCATGCCGCACAAAGCCGTCGTGGAGCGCGGCTTCAAGGGCAAGATTTACCAAACCCATGCTGCCGCCTCACGCGATCTGATGCGCGTGGGTGGCAAGGATGTGGAAGGCGCCTATGTGGTGTCCGGCCCGGCCGTGATTGCCGAGCAACTGGCGGACAGTCACCCCTCCAAGAAGGTCGCCATTGACTTTGTTCAGCAGTACGAAAAAGCCTATGGCGTGGGTTCACGCAACCAGTTTGCCGGCCACAGCTACGACGCCGTGCTGGTGCTGGAAAAAATTGTGCCCATGGCGCTCAAAAAAGCCAAGCCCGGCACCAAGGAGTTCCGCGCTGCCCTGCGTGACGCCATGGAAACCATGGGTCGCACCGTGCTGTCGCAT
>CALRWE010000196.1:0-7545 GCA_943371745.1 Rhodoferax sp. OV413 | reverse complement strand
CACCATCAGCATTGAGTTCTCCGAAGTCATGACGGGTGACTCCTCCTGCGGCGCCATTGAACGCGCCGACAAGGCGCTCTATCACGCCAAGTCGCACGGCCGCAACCAGGTGCGCAGCTTCGCCGCGATGGTGGCCGCCCCCACAGGCGAGGTAGAGTTGTTCTGACGACAAATTAACTGACAGACTGGGTACACTTGCGCGCCATGAATAAACTGCTCCCCCGTATTGAAATTGAAAGCGCCCCGCAACCCACTGCTGCCGTCATCTGGCTGCACGGCCTGGGCGCGGATGGCAATGACTTCGCCGGCCTGGTGCCTGAACTGGATCTGAGTGCCTGCCCGCCCATCCGGTTTATTTTTCCGCACGCCCCGTCCATACCGGTCACCATCAATGGCGGCTACGTCATGCCGGCCTGGTATGACATCCGCGGGACCGATCTGGTGAGCCGCCAGGACGATGCCGGCATTCGACACTCGTCCAACGCGATTGAGGCCTTGATTGAACATGAAGCCGCGCGTGGTATCCCTTGTGAGAACATCGTCCTGGCGGGCTTCTCGCAAGGCTGCGCCATGGCGCTGCACACCGGACTGCGCTTCAAGCACCAGCTGGCGGGCATCATGGCCTTGTCGGGCTACCTGCCATTGGCCGACACTTTTACCGCCGAACGTCATCCCGCCAACGCCAGCACGCCAATCTTCATGGCTCACGGCAGCATGGACCCGGTCGTGGCGCCCGCCCGGGGCGAAGCGTCGCGCGACCTGTTGAGCGGCTTGGGCTACAAAGTGCAGTGGCACACCTACCCCATGCAACACAGCGTGCATCCGCGTGAAATTGCGGATATCGCCACCTTTTTGGCCCACGTACTGGGCCAGGACACCCCGACTCGCTGAGCCTATGACAGCGCGACGACACAGCCGGGTGCTGGGCATCGACTTTGGCACGTCCAATTCAGCCGCGGCCCTGGTAGACGACGAAGGACGCTTGCGGGTGATTCCCCTGGAGCCCACCAGCCCCTCCATGCCCACGGCCCTGTTTTTCCCGGCGGAGGGCGACCACATCGCCTACGGCACAGACGCCATGCAAACCTACTTGCGGGGTGCACAAGAGCAAGACCCGGGCGGGCGCCTCATGCGTGCCATCAAAAGTCTGCTGGGCAGCAAGCTGATGGATGAGCAGACCGTGGTCAACGGGCAGCTCATCGGTTTTTTTGACATCGTGGTGCTCTTTTTCAAGGAGCTCAAGGCGCGCTCCGAGCTTCACCTCGGCTTTGAGGTGAACTCGGCCATCCTGGGGCGCCCGGTGCATTTTGTCGATGACCACGCCGACCGCGATGCGCTGGCGCAAGCCACGCTGGAGCGCGCCGCCCGGGCAGCCGGGTTTGAGTCCGTCAGCTTTGAGCTTGAACCCATCGCCGCCGCGTTTGACTTTGAACGCCGGGTTGACCGGGACACCACCGTGCTGGTGGTGGACATCGGCGGGGGCACCTCCGACTTCACTGTGATCCAGCTCGGCCCCGAACGGCAAAAAAATGCCAATCGGGCGAGCGACGTGCTATCCACCACGGGCACGCACATCGGGGGCACCGACTTTGACCGCCTGCTGAACCTGGGCTGCGTCATGCCGCATCTGGGCCTGGGACACACCGGCCCCAGCGGGCGCGAGGTGCCCAACAGCGTGTTCTTCGACCTCTCCACCTGGCACCTGATACACCATGCCTACTCCCGCAAAAGCCTCGCACAAGCCACGGAATTGTGGCGCTCCTATGCCGACCGTCGCCTGCACCAGCGGCTGATGGATGTGTTGCACGCCCGTCAGGGACACCAGATTCTGGCGCATGTGGAGGCGGCCAAGATCAGTTGCTCCATGGCCAACGCGCCAGCCGACCTTGACCTGGACTGCGTTGAGCCTGATTTGACTGCGGCGCTAACCCCAGCGCACATGCGCGAGTTGTTGGCACAGCAGGTGGGAGCGATCGTTCAGTGCGCGAAAACTTGTGTTGAGCGCGTTGCCAGTGGCCAGCAACCGATTGACGTGCTGTACCTGACCGGCGGCTCATCGGCTCTGACGCCTCTGGTAGATGCGCTGCAACTGGCCTTTCCCGACGCCAGCCTGGTCAAGGGAGACCGCTTTGGTGGCGTGGCGGCCGGCTTGGCGTGGGCAGGCTTCAAGGCGGCTTAGGGTCAGGGTGCACGATCAAAAGGCCTTGCGTTGCTACTAAAAACACAGCCAAAAGCCAATAAGCCTGCCGGCCAGCGACCTGTTTGATCAAAAATTGGATGGCTGCCGGTTCTGGAACCCAAGAGCGGGAGCCTACTTGCCGGTGGCTGGTGCCCTGGCCCCTGATTCCGACATCGCGTGCCGGCTGAGGCTTTTGATCATCGACTGCTCCAGCAGCAGCACCTTGGGCTCGATCGCGTCCTTGGTTTCATCCACCAGGCGATTCATGAGTGCACGGTGCATTTCGCCGCCCATCTGCAGGTACTTGCGGTTGACGGGCGACTCAATGATGGCGATGAGCTGGCGCAGCTCGGTCTCGTTGAAGCGCTCATGCATCAAGGTGCCAATGGTCAACGGCGCGAGCCGCAACGCGCGCTCGCGCACCAAGGGCACGGCCTCGTCCACGTAGCGCTTGATATCAGCCTGAATTTCCTGGGCCACAAACTCCCGCTTGTCCGGCTCCACCCGGGTCTGCAGTGCCAAACCGGCCTGTTGCAGCATTTGCTTGGCAGGTTGCTCAGCCAGAGCCTGGGCCGCCAACTCCACAGCAGGTTGCTGTAGACGCATCATTTTGGCGACCAGTTCCTTTTTGGTCGCCACCGGCTCAGCCTGGGCTGCGCCCCCCAGCGCCAGCAGCGCCATAACCCACAGTGTTTTCCTCATCATTTCTCCCGGAAATCTTGCCAAAGAGAATAATTTTCAGTTCCTGCGGCGGTTGGAACACGCGAATAATCAATGAACCCCGAGATAGCACGCCGGCCTTCGCGCAGTCTCGCACCACACGCCTTGGGCAACACTGTAAGAAAACGGGGCCTTTACTGACTACCTTAAAGTCACCCCTGCCATCAACCCCGGATCCAACGCTTTCATGAACAAGAAAAAAATAGGCCTGCTGCTGTTGCTCGCCGCCCTGGTGGCCCTGTATATCACGCTGGACCTGGGCCGCTTTCTGAGCCTGGACTACCTCAAGAGCAGCCAGTCGGCGTTTGAGGCCTTGTATGCCGAGCGCCCCTGGCAGGTCATTGGCGTCTACTTTGTGATTTACGTGGTGGCCACGGCCCTGTCTTTTCCGGGCGCAGTCATCCTGACGCTGGCGGGCGGCGCCATCTTTGGGCTCTTGTGGGGCACGCTCATCGTCTCGTTTGCCTCCAGCCTGGGCGCCACACTCGCGTTTTTGGCCGCACGTTTTGTCTTGCGTGACAGCATTGAAGCCCGCTTTGGCAACCGCCTGAGTGAGTTCAACAAAGGCATCGAGAAAGAAGGCGCCTTCTACCTGTTCACCCTGCGCCTGGTGCCGCTGGTCCCGTTTTTTATCATCAACCTGCTGATGGGGCTGACCAAGATGAAGGCGCTCACCTTCTACGCGGTGAGCCAGCTGGGCATGCTGGCGGGCACGGCGGTGTACGTGAACGCGGGCACGCAGTTGGCCCAAATCAACTCGCTCAAGGGCATCCTGAGCCCCGGGCTCCTGGGCTCCTTTGTGCTGCTGGGCGTGTTTCCGCTGCTGGCGCGCAAAGTCACCCAGGTGATCCAGAGCCGCCAGGTCTATGCCCGCTGGAAACACGTGAAGCCGGCCCGTTTTGACCGCAACCTGGTCGTCATTGGCGCGGGTGCCGGGGGCCTGGTGTCGGCCTACATTGCGGCCGCCGTCAAGGCCAAAGTGACGTTGGTGGAGGTGCACAAGATGGGTGGCGACTGCCTGAACTACGGCTGCGTGCCCAGCAAGGCCCTGATCAAGAGCGCCACGCTGGCCCACCAGATACGCCACGCTGACCACTACGGTTTAAATATCGTTACAGGCAATGAAGACGCCGGCCAGAGCCTGTTTTCATTCAAAAAGGTGATGCAGCGCGTGCACGACGTGATTGCCGCCATTGAGCCCCACGACAGCGTGGAGCGTTACACCTCGCTGGGCGTGGAGGTGCTGCAGGGCTACGCCAAGCTCATCAACCCCTGGACGGTGGAGATTGCCCTGAACGACGGCACCGCGCAGCGGCTGACCACCCGCAACATCATCATTGCCACCGGTGCCCGCCCCTTCGTGCCTCCGCTGCCGGGCCTGGACACGGTGGGTTATGTGACCAGCGACACGCTGTGGGACGAGTTTGCCCAGTTAGAGGCGGTCCCACAGCGCCTGGTGGTGCTGGGCGGTGGCCCGATTGGCTGCGAGCTGGCGCAAGCCTTTGCGCGCCTGGGATCGCAGGTGACGCAAGTCGAGATGGGCCCGCGCATCATGGCGCGCGAAGACCACGACGTCTCCACGCTGGCCACCGCCGCCCTGCGGGCCGATGGCGTGCAGGTGCTCACCGGCCACAAGGCCTTGCGCTGCGAGAAGGTCGGCGAGGTCAAAACCCTGGTGGTGGAACACGCCGGCCAGGAGATCCGCCTTGAGTTTGACGCGCTCTTGTGCGCCGTAGGCCGGGTGGCGCGGCTCACCGGCTACGGGCTCGAGGACCTGGGCATCGACACCCAGCGTACGGTGCCCACCAACGAGTACCTGCAAACCCTGTACCCCAACATCTTGGCTGCCGGTGACGTGGCCGGGCCCTACCAGCTCACCCATGTGGCCGCGCACCAGGCGTGGTACGCAGCCGTGAATGCGCTGTTTGGGGACTTCAAACGCTTCAAGGCCGACTATTCGGTGATCCCGTGGGCCACCTTCATCGCGCCAGAAGTGGCGCGGGTGGGCCTGAACGAGCAGGAGGCCAAAGAGAAAAACATCGCGGTGGAGGTCACCCGCTACGGCATTGACGACCTGGACCGCGCCATTGCTGACAGCGAGGCCCACGGCTTTGTGAAGGTGCTCACCGTCCCGGGCAAAGACCGTATTTTGGGGGTCACGATTGTGGGCGCCCATGCCGGGGATTTGTTGGCCGAATACGTGCTGGCCATGAAACACGGCCTGGGCCTGAACAAGATTTTGGGCACCATCCACACCTACCCCACGATGGCCGAGGCCAACAAGTTTGCCGCCGGGGAGTGGAAACGCGCCCACCAACCCAAAAAGCTGCTGGAATGGGTCGCCAGGTACCACGCCTGGAAAAGAGGTTGAGCATGGGCCGCCCAAGGCGTCAGCTGCAGATTGCTATTTTTTTAGCATGTACATGTGCAATATTTACGTTGGCTAGCGCCGTATTTGGTCAAAATCCAACCTCGCCAAACCCACCCAAGCCGTCAGCGACCTTGGCCCCTTTCCAGGCCCTGACGGCTCCCCCTGGCAGCCCCAACATCCACCCCGCCTGGCGCCTGAGCGGGCTGCCGGGCAAAGGCACCGCCCCGGTCACCCGGTTTGAATTCAACAGCCTGGCCGGTGAACCGGCGCTGCAGCTCAGCACCGACACATCCTACGGCGTGCTGGCCCACGACTGGTCCGGCCCTGCCCCGGCGGAATTGAGCTGGCGCTGGCGCGTGGACCAGCCGCTGGAGCAGGCTGACCTGGCCACCAAGAAAGGGGACGACGCGGCGCTCAAGGTCTGCGTGATGTTTGACCAGCCGCTGGCTGACATTCCCCTGCTGCAACGCGCCACGCTCGCGCTGGCCCGCGCCGCCACCGGGCACACCGTGCCCCATGCCACGGTGTGCTATGTGTGGGACAAGCGCTATCCGGCAGGCACCAGTGGGTCCAATCCGTACAGCGCCCGGGTGCGTTACATCGTGCTGGACGGCCCGCCCTTGGGCCAGTGGAGCACCCAGAGGCGCCGGATCAGTGAGGATTTTCAACGCCTGTTTGGTGTGGAGAGCCCCGTCACGCCGCCCGTGACCACGGTCGCCGTGGGTGCAGACAGCGACAACACGCAGGGGCGCAGCGTGGCCTACCTGAGCCAGCTGCGCTGGCTGCCCTGAGGGCCGGGGTCCCGCCACAGACCTTGCACCTGACACCGCTGCAGTCCCTCGCACTGCGTTGGCGCGATTTCGTTGCCCAAGCAGGCGCGCGGCGTCTCTTCTGGCCAAAGCTCATGCAATGGGAACGCGCTGGCACCCTGTGTTCGCCGTCGCACAGACGCTCAACAAAGGGGGTGCCATAGTTCCTGAGCGCACACCAGATCAGCCTGAGACCGGTGGTGCCGGCGTGGTGATCAGCAACACGCCTCAACTCTTATAAGGACCCTTCAATGAAGACCATCTTCAAAAACACCCTCGCTCTGGCTGTCGTGACTGTTGCGGCGCAAGCCGCCGCCGAGGTCACCTTTTACGAGCAGGAGGGCTTCCGGGGTCAGACCTTCACTGCGCAACGGCAGATCAACAACTTCCAGGGCGTCGGCTTCAATGACCGTGCGTCATCGGCGGTGGTGGTAGGGCAACGCTGGGAGGTGTGCGACGACGTGCGCTTTCGCGGCCGCTGCGTGGTGCTGCGCCCGGGCCAGTACCCGTCGCTGTCGGCCATGGGTTTGGACAACCGCGTCTCGTCGGTGCGTGCCATTGCCGCCAATGCCCGGGTTGACGACCAGCGCTATGCCCCCATGCCGGTGATGGCCCAGGTGACTTTTTATGAAAACGAGGGCTTTGGCGGACGATCCTTCACCACCAACAAGGTGGTCAACAACTTCCAGCGCAGCGGCTTCAATGACCGCGCCTCCTCGGTGGTGGTGGTAGGCGACGAGCGCTGGGAGGTGTGCGAAGACGCCCGCTTCAACGGCCGCTGCGCCGTGCTGAGGGCCGGTCAGTACCCCTCGCTTTCTGCCATGGGCCTGAACAACCGCATTTCATCGGTGCAAGTGGCGAACCGCAACGCGCGCGCTGAAGACCAGCGCAATCCCAACGCGTCCGTTGGGGCCGGCGATTTCCGACGCCGCAACGACGAGCGTCTTTTTGAAGCCAACGTCACCTCGGCGCGGGCGGTGGTGGGCCCGCCAGAGCAGCGCTGCTGGATTGAGCGGGGCCAAGTCAACCAAAGCCAGGACAGCTCCAACGTGCCTGGCGCCATCGTGGGCGCGCTGATTGGCGGCATTCTGGGCCACCAGGTGGGTGGCGGCTCCGGCAAAGATATTGCCACCGCAGGCGGTGTGGTCACCGGCGCCGTGGTCGGCTCCCGCATGGGCGGCAACAACCAGACCCCAACCCAGGATGTGCAACGTTGCGAAAATGTCCCCAGCCAGGCGCAACCCCAATTTTGGGATGTGACTTATGAATTCCGGGGCCAGGAACACCGCGTGCAAATGACCTCGCCCCCCGGGCAGACGGTGACGGTGAACGCCCAAGGTGAGCCTCGTCGTTAAACCGGCAAGCGGACTTTGCCCGACCCCCGGAGGCCTTGCGCGACATCCGCCGCGCATGGCCTTCCCGCTATGATGACTCGATGAAGAAGTCAAAAGACAACCCCAATGGCA
>CALRWE010000195.1:0-7653 GCA_943371745.1 Rhodoferax sp. OV413 | reverse complement strand
GCGGCACACGCCGCCTTTGGGGGTGGCGCCAATTTGGGCCAGCTCCATCAAAGAGGCCCACAGGCGCTCGCTGTTGATGCGCAGGCTGTCTATGTCAGTGGCGGTGGCGGTGGCGTTAGCGTTAGTCATGGGGAACTCCTTGTTTCGGTCAACAAAAGGATATCAAAATTGATCAAGTGGGAACACAGGGCGCCTGATGCTGGCAAACGGGAACAGGGAGAAGTCAGAACTGGTCACGCCCGGACTATCGCACTCCACCAACCCGGCAGATATCGGTACAAACACGGGCCTGCAGTACATGCGCGACTTCAGCAGCACAAAACGGTATGCTTTGGGGTCCAGCCCCAGGCACTCAAAGACGCCAATGTCCCACGGCTCGTGCGGGCGCTCTGTCACGACGATCTGAGCAGCACCCACGTCCAGCCACACGGTGCGTCCCATACTGCAGCGCTGGCCGGTGTAGACGGGGCCGGTCACGGTGTAGTTGCCATCGCTGATGGCACGCACCGTTCCAGTCAGCTGCAGCGGGGTCTTGACGATCCCCAGCTGGGTGAGGGGCATTTTGTTGCCCAAGGCTAAAGTGACTGATGCGCCCATGCCGGCCTGAATTAGCACTTGCACCGCTTTGGGATCACATACAGGCCCGACCGCAATGTCCTTGAGCCCCTGCGCCAGTGCGGCTTCCAACACGTCCATGGTGTCGCAGGTGCCCCCCGACATGCAGTTGTCGCCATGGTCCAACAGCAACACCGGCTTTGTGGCGCCTGCGGCCAATGTCAGGGCCTGCGCCAGCGATGCGGCCAGTGTTGGGCTGCGGTAGACGAATTCCTCCCGGTCTGCCCAAATTTGATCGGCAATCTGTCTGGCCGCACGCTGTGCCACTGAAATGCCGTGCGGGGTGTCAAGCGCCGTGACCACAACGCTGATGCAGGGCGCTGCAATGTCGGCCAACGCGAAACCCGCAAAAATAGTGGCACTAGGGATGCCATCAGCTTCTGCATCCCGGGCCATTTGCACCGCTCTCTGCATGGCGCCCTTGAGGGTCGTGCTGCACAAGGTGTGGCCGATGAGTGGCAGCTGGTGCCACACCACGGTATAAGCCGCCTGGTCTTGCAGCATGGCCAACAACAAGCGTCCGGCGTGGGCTCCGGTCTCATACATGTCCACATGGGGGTAGGTCTTGAAGCCAACAGCCACATCGCAGTTGTCAATGATTTTTTGCGTGATGTTGCCGTGCAGGTCAAACGCCACGCCGATCGGGATGCCGGGAGCCGCTACCCGCAGTCGCGCGAGCAGGTCGCCTTCGCCATCGTTGCTGTTTTCAGCCACCATGGCACCGTGCAGATCCAGCAAGATGGCGTCGCAGCCCAGCGAAGCCTCAACAATGCGTTGCGTCAGTTCGTCATAGGCCTGAGCGTGTACGCGGCCACTCGGGTTGGCCATGGCCGACAAGGGTGTGACCAACTCGGCACCCAAGCCCGATGCGAGGTCGATGAAGGCAGACATCGCCGTGCGCATGCCCAGATTCTCGCGGTAGGCTGCTTCCCCGTAGGTGGGCGAAAACGCAGCCAGTGGGGTGGGCACGGGTGAAAAGGTATTGGTTTCGTGATTCAACCGGGAAATTAATATTTTCATGTGGAGATTCTCTTGAGGGTGTCAAACGAGTCCAACACCCAGATAACGGTCCTTGACTTCGACGTTTTCCAGAAAGCTGCCGTTATCTCCACTGTAAACAATGGCGCCTTGCTCGAGGATGTAATGGCGGTCTGCCAACTGCGTACAGACCTCAAGGTTTTGTTCCACCAACAAAATGGCCACGCCGGTGGCCTTGATGAGATTGAGTTGCGCGACGATCTCTTCAACGATCACCGGTGCGAGTCCCTCTACAGGCTCATCGAGCATCAAGAGCTTGGGGTCGTTCATCAGGGCGCGGGCAATCGCCAGCATTTGCTGCTCGCCGCCTGAGAGCTCGCCACCCCCATTTTTACGGCGCTCCTTGAGGCGTGGAAAGATCCGGTACACATCGTCAAGTTGCCAAGGGGAGCGCTTGCGTTGACCCAACAGCAGGTTTTCCTCGACTGTCAACAACTTGAAAATCCCACGGTGCTCAGGCACCAGACACACGCCTCGTTTGGCAATCACATGCGCCGGCTGACCCTGAATGCATTCACCCGCAAAGCGGATCACGCCTTGGCTCGCGGGTACGACGCCCACGATACATTTGAGTGTGGTGGTCTTGCCCGCACCATTGCGCCCGAGCAGCGTCACCAGCTCACCATCGTTCACCTCCAGGTTAACGCCTTGCAGGACATGACTTTTGCCATAGTGAGCATGCCCGTTTTCAATCGTCAAAATCATGCCTTTCCTCCGGTAATCATATTGCCCAGGTAAGCCGCGCGGACCCGGTCGTCGCTGCGAATTTCATGGGGCAAGCCCTCAGCCAGCACGCGACCTTGCTGCATCACGGTGACCGTGTCGGAGATGTCCATCACGATGTTCATGTTGTGCTCGATTAGCACCACCGTATGTTCCGCACGCAGGCTCAAAATCAAGCGCTTCATGTCATCCAGATCATCAATGCCCATGCCAGACGTTGGCTCATCCAGAAAAATTGCCTTTGGGTGGGCTGCCAGGGCCATGCCGACCTCCAGGCGCCGTTGTTGACCGTGCGACAGATTGCCTGCGGGTGTGGAGGCGAATTGCGCCAGCCCGAGCTTGGCCAGCACCGTTTCGACGGTGTCCACGCAAGCCCTGTGCCCTACGGGCTCATGCCAGCAATTCAGTGCTTTGGCCGGGGTGACGCCCTGAGCAGCCAGGCGCAGGTTCTCGCGCACTGACAAGCTCAGGAACAGGCTGGTGACTTGAAAGGAGCGTGCAATGCCGCGCTGTACCCGCTGGTGATCGGGCTCATGAGTCACGTCATGCCCGTCAAAAAAAATGCGTCCCGCACTGACCGATTTGGTACCGGTCAGCATGTGGAACAAGGTTGTCTTGCCGGCGCCATTGGGCCCAATGACCGAGTGGACTGTGTTGGCGCGCACCTTCAGGTTCACCCCGCCGAGCGCAGCGAACTTTCCATAGTATTTCTCGACGCCAATCGCCTCCAGAAGAATGGGGGCACTCATGCTCCTTCTCCCTTCACCGGAGTTGTGTTGATGGTGTCAGGCTTGGGTGACAGCCGGACCCAGATCGTCTCGCCCAGACCCCAGAGTCCACGTTGCATCCAGAGGCTCACTGCCATCAGCACCAGCCCCAGCAGCAGCAGCCAGCGTGGCCAAAGTGTGGAGAGCCAATCCGCAACCAATAGATAGAAGGCCGACCCCAGCACCGACGCAAAGAGGTTGCCACTGCCACCAATGACGGTCATCACCAGAATCATCTCGCTGGTGTGGAACTCCGCATTGGACAGTGGGGCTATACCGGTCATCATGGCGTGCAGTGCACCCGCCAGTCCGGTGACCGCACCCGAGATCACGAATGCCTGCAATTTCAGTAACTTCAAGTTGTACCCAATCGCACCGGCCCGCTCTTCGTTGTCTCGCACCGCTAGCAAGGTTCTGCCAAAGGTGGAGCGCGACACTTTCAGTAACAGCCAGAAGGCGAGCATGAAAACCACGGCAACAAATCCATAGAACTGCCAGGGCGTGGTCAACGGCCACAGCGTCTGTCCAAACACGCTCAAGCTGGGACGGGGGATGTCAAGCAGCCCGTTGTCGCCGCCGGTCAGGCCGGTGGCGGTGTAGGCAAGGAAGTAAAACATCTGTGCAAATGCCAATGTCAGCATGACGAAATAAGTGCCTTTTTGGCGAATCGCCACCCAACCGACCACGGCTGCCCCCAACGCGCCCATCACCATGGCAAGTGTCAGCGCGAGAGGCATTGGCAGAGGCCAACGGGTTAGTGTCAGGGCGATGGTGTAACTACCCAGGCCAAAGAAAATACCCTGACCAAAGGACAGCAAGCCGGTAAAACCGAGTAACAAATTGCAGCCCATGGCCGCCAAGCCAAATATCAGGACCTCACTAGCGAGTGACCCCGATTGCATGAAGACCGGCATAAGCAGCACAGCAGCGAGTGCCAAAAATATTTGGGTGTATTTTTTCATGGTACTTACTCCTTGCGGCCGAGAAGGCCATGCGGGCGCAACAACAGCACAGCCGCCATGGCGATATAAATCATCAAACGGGCCCCTTCAGGCCAAAGCGTGCTCATCACGCTTTGGACAATGCCAATCAACAAGCCGCCTAACAGCGCCCCACTGAAACTGCCCATGCCGCCGACCACCACAACGACAAAGGCGACACCCAATGCTTCGACACCCATGAAGGGTTCGGCACCCCTGATCGGTGCTGCCAGGACGCCCGCGATGGCAGCAGTGGCCGCGCCTAGTGCAAATACCAGGCTGAAGATCCGAAACACATTGATGCCCAGCAAGGACACCATTTCGGTGGACTCACTTCCAGCGCGTACAGCACTACCCAGCCGTGTTCCCTCCAGCACGTACCACAAAAGTACAGCCAACACAGCAGTGAATCCGATGACAAACAAGCGGTATTTCGGGTAAACGAAGTTCCCCCACATGACAACGCCTTGAAGCAAATCAGGGACTGCAACGCTGTCACCAAGTGGACCCCATTGCAGAATCACCAGTTCCTGTACTGCCAGAGCCAGTCCCACGGTGATCAGGATGTGAAACTCATGTGGCTTGTCATAAACATGACGCAGCATGAGCTTCTCAACTAACCAACCGAGTGCGCCTACGACCAGCGGAACCACCACCAGGGCAAGCCAGAAGCTGAAGCCCCAGCGCATCATCTGGTAACAGAAATAGGCTCCAAGCAAGTAGAAAGCGCCGTGGGCGAAGTTCACAAATCGCAAGAGGCCAAAGACGATGGATAAGCCGACAGCAAGCAGGAAATACAGCATGCCAATGCCGATCCCGTTGATGACCTGGAGCAGATAGATGTTCATTCGAGGTGAGAGACGCAGGTACAGATCTCCCGACGTGCCATGGCACCGCCTGGAGTCTGGGGTTAAGACTTGGGACTGTCGGAGTGCTCCCCGATAGTCAACCAACTGAAAATCAGGTTCTCTTGCAACCCGTCTTATCGATGGGCAAGAACGACTTTCCGGAGCTGAGTACATCTACAAAGTCGTCTTTATTTTTCATCTTCGACTTCGGCTTGGCCTTGAGCAGGTAGTAATCTTTCAGCACCTGATGGTCTTCCTTGCGGACTTCTTCGTCACCGGTCAGGCCCTGGTATTTCATACCCTCAAGCGCCGCCACGACGGCCTTGGGGTCAACCGAGCCTGCCTTGATGATGCCGTCTATTAACAGTTTTGTACAGATGTAGGAGCCAGCCAGGCTGTAATTAGGATTTGCTTTGAATTTGTCGTTGGAGCGTTTCACGAGATCGCGGTTCAAAGGAGAGTCGACGGTATGCCAGTATTGGGCGCCGAAATAGATCCCCTCGCACAAGTCAGCTCCGAGCGACTCGAATTGCTCAAGACCTGAGGCCCAAGCGACGAGGATGGTCATATTCTTGTTCAAACCGAAGCTCACCGCTTGGCGCAGTGTGTCGGCACATTGACCACCGAAATTTAATAACAACAGCACATCAGGCTTGGCTGCAATCGCATTGGTGATGTAGCCGCTGAATTCCTTCTCCGCGAGCGAGTGGTAGCTGTTGCCCACATGCTCAATGCCTTTTTCCTTGAAAATATTTTTGGCAGCCGACAGCAGGCCGTCACCAAACACATATTGTGGCGTTATGGTGTACCAGCGCTTCGCCTTGGGGAGCAAGTCAACCAGGGGACGAACTGTTTGTTCAATGGCGCCAAAGGTTGGTACCGACCAGCGGAAAGTGGCTGCGTTGCAGTCCTGTCCCGTGATTTCGTCGGCGCCGGCGGTCGTAATGAAGATGCCGCCAGCCTTCTCAGCCTCTTTACCCATGGCCAGTGCTTCCGATGACAAAATCCCGCCGGCAAAGAAGCGCGTGCCTTGTTGCTGCGCTGATTCCTGCACCTTGCGTACGGCGGTAGCGGGTTTTCCTTCAGTGTCCAGTACCGTGTAAGCCAGTGGACGCTTGAGTACAGAGCCATATTGCTCGATGGCCAGTTTCATGCCGAGGTCGGCAAATTTTCCGTTGGCCGCAAATGCGCCCGACATGGGAACCGGGCATCCAAACTGGACAGCGCCTGTATTCTGAGCCCACACAGACTGGGAAAGACCGAGAGAAGCGGGCAGGGCACCCAATGCGGAAAGCTTCAAAAGTTGACGACGTTGCATGAATTTACTCCAGTGGATAGATGACGAGGGATCAGTCAGTGGCCGGTGTCCTGAGTACGTTTCAATTAGCAGAATGTGTGCCAAGGCGCGCCACCTATCGAAACCATACGTGCGCTGGACTTTGGCTATTTTGAATGCACGCATTAAGTGCTGTTTATACTGATAAATAGAATAATTAGACACGGTAGAAACCCGATGCAGTGCGTGGGTGCCCCCTTGGAGTGCATACTTCAGGGGAGAAGTGGATTAGGCGTTCGTCCAGTCCCACATGGTTGAAATCGAACAGATAAAAAGACAATGGCACGTACAACAGCAGCAGCCCCCTCTCGCGCTATCAAGCAACTCAAGCGTTCAGACCTTGTAGCTGAGGAGATCAAGCGGATGATCACTGAAAAGAACCTGAGCCCAGGTGATCGACTGCCGCGTGAGACTGAACTTCAGGCCCAATTCGAGGTGAGCAAGGGCACTATTCGTGAAGCCTTGAAGTCTCTGGAGGTGCAGGGCTTACTGAAAATATCGACTGGTCCCTCAGGTGGTGGAACCATCATCGAGGTGACGTTGGACCGGACGTTGCAGCTGCTGCAGAACTATCTTTTTTTCAAGGATGTCACTATTGAGGACATCTATGCGGCCCGAAGATTACTGGAGCCGGAGTTGGCCGCTGGTGCGGTTCCATTTTTGACCGAGAATGATTTTGATGCGCTGGAGCGCAGCATCGCCTGTTGTGACCCAACGTCCAGTCATGAGGATTTGTTGAGCCAGCGCCGCGAAGACGTCAATTTTCATGACATTTTGGCGGCCGCCAACCCCAACCCGTTTCTGCGTTTCACTTGCGAACTGATCAACGAAATGATCCGTCAACTCATTGTGTTTGGCAACCGGACGCCACAAACCGAGCATAGGCGGTTTGGTGAGGCGAATGCCGACATTCACCGCCAGATTACTGCAGCAGCACGTGTGCGAAATGCCGAGAAAGTCCGTGAGTTGATGGTGAAACACATGGCCGATGCAACCAGTCATGTGAAGCGCATGAAGGGCAAGTTGCAAGGACGGCTCATTCTCGATGCCGACAGCATGCGGCGACCCTTATCCAAGCGCACGTCTTAAGTTCTTCAAGGCGGTGAGCCTAGCGATGCCAGACCTCCGCATGGAGTCATCAACAATATATTTTTGATGACTCGATTAATCTTCATGGTCAATCGCGCGGCGCGTCAAGTGCCAGCGCGCTCCAGCATGGCATGCAGCAGCACGTTGCAGCCAGCTGCGAGGTGCTCGGCCTTGGCGTCTTCAATCTCATTGTGGCTGATGCCGTCCTTGCACGGAATGAAGATCATGCCGGTGGGCGCCAGCTTGGCCATGTACAC
>CALRWE010000194.1:0-7730 GCA_943371745.1 Rhodoferax sp. OV413 | reverse complement strand
CCTCGCGGGGCCCTATCTATTGGTGGCGCCGTGGGCACCGGGGCCGGCCGCCAGCATCCGACACCATCAATGACCACCAGATTCGATAGCCAATTCACACCGCCATTTCCCGTCGCCAAATTTAAGCGGATTTAGACCGCCGCTAACAGCGACACATGTCGTACCATCAATCGCACTATTAACCGCATTCTGGATGCCCCAATGACTCACATCAGCGCCAACGATCTCAAGACCAAAGGCATTGCCGCCATCGAGTTCGCGCTCAGCACGGCGCCCGAGGCCATTGTTTCGGTGCGTGGCAAAGACAGGTTTGTGGTGATGGACATGGCGCATTACCACTACCTGCGCGAATGTGAGCTGGATGCCGCGCTGACTGAGACCCGCGCCGACCTGGCCGCTGGCCGTGCGGTGCAGGAGTCGCCCGTGGCCCACCTTGCGCGGCTGGACGCGCTGTGAGCGCGTCACCATTGCCGTTTGCCCTGCTCTTTACCGATCAATACAACCGCCGGGCCGCCAAGTTTTTGAAGCAGCACCCGGAGTTGCGCAGCACCTACCTCAAGACGCTTCAGTTGCTGGAGGCCAACCCCGCGCACCCCGCGCTGCGTTTGCATGCCTTGCGCGGCAAGTTCGATGGCCTGAATTCGGTGTCCATCAACTTGTCGTACCGCATCACGCTGGAGTTGTTGATTCAAGACCAGCAGATCATCC
Organism: Rhodoferax sp. OV413; assembly: GCA_943371745.1. Lineage (GTDB taxonomy): Bacteria > Pseudomonadota > Gammaproteobacteria > Burkholderiales > Burkholderiaceae_C > Rhodoferax. Next base: position 7,022 of record CALRWE010000194.1, on the reverse strand, counting down.
CGGTGAACGTGGGTGACCATGGCGCGGTTTACTGATTGGTTAAAGCAGCTGGCCGCCAGTTGCTCTTTATTTAGCAGCTGTTTACGAGAGTAACTCAAGGGCTAGAGCCATATTTGGCACTAATCCTGGCCCAGCATCATCGCCAGCTCCTGCAAGCCAATCGCCTGCGCGCCATGGCGCAGGGAAAAGCGCTCATGTCCGGGGTACACCACATAACGCTGCGTGATCTCCAGGTCGTCACACGCCACGCTGAAGCCTTTTTCCGGACTGGGTGCCATGGAGCGTTTCACCTCAATCGCCATCTCGGGCTTGCCGCCTCTCTCCAGCACCAGGTCTATTTCAGCGCCGACCTGGGTGCGATAAAAGTAGGGCACACGGCGCTGCCCTGCGGCCTGAATCAGGTTCTCAACGCAGTGCCCCTCAAAACTCAGACCGCACACCGGGTGGCCCAGCAGATCATTCAGGGTTTCCAGCGCCAGCAGGCCGTGCAGCAGGCCGCTGTCGCGCACATATACCTTGGGCGACTTGACCAGGCGCTTGCCCAGGTTGCCGCCCCACGGGCGCAGGCGGCGCACTAGTTGCAGGTCCACCAGCAGGTCAATGTAGCGGTCGATAGTAGGGTTGGCTACGCCCAGAGCGCTGGCAATGCGCGCCTGGTTGAGCACGCTGCCCTGGTTGTGCGCCAGCATGGTCCACAGGCGGCCAATGGTCTCGGCAGGCAGGCGGGGCGCAAACATGGGCACGTCGCGCTCCAGGTAGCTGCGAATGAAGTCGCGCCGCCAGTCCAGGCTTTGGGCATCATCGGGTGCCAGCAAGCTGTCAGGGAAACCACCGCGCAGCCAAAGAGTGCTCTCGGCAATGCCGGCGCTTGCAGCCTCGATCATGTTGAGCGGGGCAATGTCGAGGTAGGCCACGCGCCCGGCCAGGGTTTCGCTGCTTTGTCGCATCAGGTCCAGCGCCGCAGACCCCAGCAGCAAGAACTGGCCGCTGCGAACGCCGGCTTGCCGGTTGTCGTCGATGATGCCGCGCAAGACTTCAAACACGCCAGGCGCGCGGTGGATCTCGTCCAGAATGACCAATTTGCCCTGCTGGGCGCGCAAATAAGTATCGGCATCTTCCAGGCGCAAACGATCAGCGGGGCGCTCCAGGTCCAGATACACCGCGCCGCCGGGCAAGTCTTTGGCCAGGGTGCGGGCCAAGGTAGTTTTGCCGACCTGGCGCGGCCCCAGCAACACCACGGCAGGTGTTTGGAGCAATTTTTGGCGAACAATGGATTCAAATTGGCGATCAATCATCATTGTAATTTTAACGATAAAAGTTATATTTACAATATAAATTTAGATGCAGAGGTCTGTTTTTGTCATCCATCGCAGGCGTGCAGTGCCATGAGCGGAGGCACAGGCTGGGGTACGGCCCGCGCTGCGGATGTAGCGCATTTCAACGCCCGTCAAGATGCCCGCTTTTTCGTTGCACGTGTGTTTGACCCATGCCACGTTTGCCGCTATGGTAAATCCGCAATCACAGACACGGCTCACTGCAGTACAGTTGCACGATGGCACCCACAGTTGTACGAGACGGGCAGTTCAGACTCTTTTTCTTTTCCCGCGAAGAAACGCGCATCCAGGAGATTCGAAATGCATGGCACCACCACTTCGGCGGCTGAAGTCACCCACATCTCGAAACACGGATTCTGGTTGCTCCTGAATGACGAGGAACTACTGGTTCCCTTTGAGCATTTTCCGTGGTTCAAAAAAGCCAGCATCGATCAGCTAACCGATGTTCTCTGGCCGACGCCCGATCACCTCTATTGGCCCCAACTCGACGCTGATCTGTCGGTCGAGTCCATTCGCGATCCATCGGCGTTTCCGCTGGTGTCAAAGGCGGCGAGTCTGTAGCCTTCTACTCGCTCTGTATTTGATAGCTTTGAGCCAAAGCAATACGAGGTCCAGAGACCTATTTGATTCATAAATCACCCTCAACACCTTCCAAACTGTCAAATTCAGCCAGTTCAGGCCCACGTCGCAGTTCCGCGTGTATTGTGTTGTTACCCAGCCCAACCCGCCCGCAACCATGCCCATCACCCTGGAGACCCTGCGCCGCTATGCCGTCGCGCGCATGCTGTTTGCGCCCACCACCTTGCCCAAGGCCATCACCTGACTGGGCTTTGTCCAGGCCGACCCGATTCGTGCTCCTGCGCGCGCGTAAGACCTGACGCTGCGCCACCGGGTCAAGGACTACCGCGCGGGCGATTTGGAGCGGCGCTATGCGTCGCTGGACATTGAGGAAGACTTTTTCGTCAACTACGGCTTCTTGCCGCGCGCCACGCAGGCGCTGATGCATCCGCGCACGCCCAGGACCACCTTGACGGCAGAGCGGCAAAGTCAAATGGACGCAGTACTAGGCTTTGTGCAGGCGCACGGTGTGGTGCATCCTCGGGTGGTGGACGCGCACTTTTCGCACGGCTCCTCGCGCAACTGGTTTGGCGGCTCCAGCAAGGCGAGCACCCAGTTGCTGGACGACATGCACTACCGCGGCCTGCTGCGCATCGCGGGGCAGTGGGGTGCGCACCTATGCTGAACGCATCACACCTGAAAGCCTGGCCGAGCCTCAGCCCGCATTGGACGCCCTGGTGGACGTGATCGTGCGCAAGTACGCGCCGTTGCCCGAGCGCTTTAAGTGAGTTGATCAACCACCGGCGTGGCGGCGTGCCCCAGTGGGCGCACTGGCGCCGCGATGCCTTTGGCCGTGCAAAAGAGCGCCTGGCCCATGCCGAGGTCGACGGCCAAACCTACTACTGGCCTGCCACTGAAAATCCGGCCTCCCGCCTCCATGCGCCCGATGAGGTGGTGCGCCTTTTGGCGCCGTTTGACCCGCTGGTGTGGGACCGCCGCCGTTTTGAACACCTGTGGGGCTGGGCGTATCGCTTTGAGGCCTACACGCCCGCAGCCAAGCGGGTGCGGGGCTATCACGCCCTGCCGCTCCTGTGGCATGAGCAGGTCATTGGCTGGGGCACTGTATCGATGGCCGGCGGGCAAATGCAAGCCGGGTTGGGCTATATGGCGGGCAAGCCGCCACCCGGGGCGGCATTTTCTGCTGCGCTGGATGACGAGTTGCAACGCATGGCCACGTTTTTGCAGGCGGGCGCCTCCGAAAAAGGTGAGCCACTTGCCAAAAACTCTGACGGCGGAACTTAGTCGCCCGCCCAAACAACTACCGCACCCGCCGAAACGTCAAATTCAACCGGCGCCGCCCCAGCAGCGGGTGCTCGCCATCGGCCAGGGCATTCACGCCGTGAAAGGCCAGCCGCGAGGGCCCGCCCCACACTACCACGTCCCCATGCACCAGCCGCCAGCGCCGGGGGCGGTCTGCGCGGCTGGCGGTGCCAAACAGAAACACCGCAGGCAGCCCCAGGGACAGCGAGACGATGGGCTCGCTCAGGTCTTGCTCGTCTTTGTCCTGGTGCAGCGAGAGTTTGGCGCCGGGCGCGTACTGATTGATCAGGCAGGCGTCGGGCTCAAAGTGGGGGTAACCCGCCTGCGCTGCGGCGCGTTGGGCCAAGTCCATCAGGCTCTCCGGCATGGCGGGCCAGGGCTGACTGGAGGCCGGGTCATGGGCGGTATAGCGGTAGCCGCTGGCGCCAGACACCCAGCCCAGCGGGCCGCAGTTGCTCATGGCCACCGACATGGTGTAACCACCGGGGGTTTGCCAGTGGCGCAAGGGGGCTTGCTGCAGCACAGACTCAATGGCTTGCAGCAGCGCAGCCTCCTCGTCACGGGCAAAACCATGCAGCAGCACCGCGCCGGGCGCCAGAGGTGTCAGCGTTTCTTCAGGGGGCAGGCTGTCAAACAGGTCCATGGGTATTGCTGGCGTTTGCGTTGACAGCTCTTTGTGCAAGATTACCGGTCGGATCCAGCGGCCCGGACGGGGGTGCGGGGGTCAGGGGCACTGTGGGCGGCTGCAGCTGCGCTGGCACTTCGGACGCGGGGGTGGTCATGGGTTCGGCGGGTGGGTTGACCATCAACTCGGCCGGCGGCAGGACCTCGGCGGGCGGCGCTGGCCGGGGCTCAGGGTTGTCACGCGGAGCAACAGGCGATGAAGCAGGCTGCGGCTCGGGTTTGAAGATGCTGTGCAGCCAGTCAGTCAAACGATCTCGCAGCTGGCTGAAAAACCCTTCTGGCGGCGCTGCAAACTTGGCGCGGGGGTCGATCACGCGGGCGCGCAGGGCTTGTGCCGTGAAGTTGCCCACGATCGGCAAGGCACTGTTGGCGCCCTGGCCCCAGTAGTCGCTGCGCAGCGTCACGCGGCCGTCGTTGAAGCCCACCCAGGCACCCATCACCAGTTGGGGGTGCATCAGGATGAACCAGCCGTCGGCGTTGCCTTGCGTGGTGCCGGTCTTGCCGGCCACGTCGGCGCGGATGCCAAAGCGGCTGCGAATGGCGCTGCCCGTGCCTTTGTCCACCACGCCGCGCAGGGCATCTAAAAGGCTGTGGTTGACCTCAGGTGACAGCACCACCTCAGCCGCTGCCGGGGCAAACTCGGCCAGCACCTCGCCCTGGCGGTTTTCAATGCGGGTGACCAGCACCGGGGCCAGGTAGCCCCCGCCATTGGCCAGGGTGCCGTAGGCGTTGACCATCTCGAAGAGACTAACCGGGCTGGTGCCCAAGGCCAGCGAGGGCACCAGTTCCAGCGGGCTGGTGCGCACGCCCATGGCCCGTGCCAGTTTGGCGACCCGGGCCGGGCCCACACTTTGCATCAGCTGCGCGGTAATGGTATTTTTGGAATACGCCAGGCCGTCACTCAACGTGACAGGGCGGCCGCTGGGCGGTGTGGCGTCGCTGGGGCGCCAGATTTCGCCGCCCTTGAGCGGAATTTCCACGGCCTGGTCGACCAGGGTGTCATCGGCGCTGGCGCCTTTGTCAAACGCGGCGCCGTACACAAAGGGCTTGAATGTGGAGCCGGGCTGGCGCCGGGCCTGCTGCACATGGTCAAACGGGTCTTGCTGAAAGTTGCGGCTGCCCACCCAGGCGCGGATCTGGCTGGTTTGAGGGTCCAGCGCCATGAAGCCGGCTTGCACGCGGGTTTTTTCAAGGCGCAGGCGGCCCATGAAGGCGGCGTCATCCGCCAGCTTCTTCAAGGCCTCCGGGGCATTGAGGCCACTTGCCAGGGCGTTGCGGTAGTCAGGCGTCTCGCGCACAAAAGCCTGCACCAGGGCGCTTTTTTCACCCCAGACGGCGCGCGGTCGCCAGGCGGAATCGGCCAGGGTCTGCAGCTGGGCACCCTGGCGCGCCACGGCTTGGTTGGCCAGTGTTTGCAGGCGCGAGTCAATCGTGGTGTGCACCACCAGGGCGTCGGTGTAGATGTTGTAGTTGTTGCGGTCGGCCCACTCGATGAGCCATTTGCGCAGCGCCTGGGCAAAGTGCGGCGCCGGGCCGGTGGGTTCGATCTGGCGCTCAAAATCAATGCGCAGCGGCCGGGCTTTGAGGGTCTCAAACCGGGCGGCGTCAAGCTGTCCGCGCTTGACCATTTGCGCCAGCACGGTGTTGCGGCGCTGCACGGAACGCTCGGGGTTGAGCACCGGGTTGTAATAGCTGTTGCCCTTGAGCATGCCCACCAGCGTGGCGCTCTCCAGCACGTCAAGCTCCTTGGCGGGCTTGTCAAAGTAGGTGCGCGCCGCCATCTCGATGCCAAAGGCGTTGTAGAGAAAGGGCACGGTGTTGAGGTAGGTCGCCAGAATTTCGGGCTTGCTGTAGAGGGCCTCGATTTTGAGCGCGGTGATGGCTTCCTTGAGCTTGCGGGTGAGCGTGGGCGCGCGGCCCACCTCTTGCGGGTACAGGTTGCGCGCCAGTTGCTGTGTGAGGGTGGAGCCACCCTGGCGGTTGCCTGAAAAGGTGTGGAGCGCAGCCGATGCCGTGCGCCGCCAGTCCAGGCCAAAGTGCTCATAAAAGCGGTGGTCTTCGGTGGCAATGAGCGCCGCCAGCACCGACGGCGCCACGTCCTCCAGCGGCACCCAGGCGCGGTTGGCCCATTTGAACTCGGTCAGCAACTGGCCATCGCTGGACAGCACTTGCGCAGGCTGCTCAAACCGGGCCTTGCGAATGTCGCTGATGCCCGGTGTGAACGGGATCAGCACCAGCACATACAGCAGAAACAGCGCCGGCCCGGCTGCCAGTGCCCACGCCAGTTCGCGCCGGGTCGGGCGGCGAAGGCGCTGGAGCCGCTGTAAGGCAAGCGTTTTGAGTTGGGGGAGTTGTATCAAGCAGGAACCACTAGGGTGTAGGCAGGAGAAGGCCGGGGTTGGGATTTTGCGCTCAACTCACATCTCTCAAGACCGCGCGCATCAGGTCGCGCACCTTCGGGAGCATGGGGCTGTTGCTGCGTGAGGCCATGGTAACCAAGCCAAAACGGGCCTTGGCGTTCAAGGCCGGGGTCACTGGCAGCTCGATCAAATCCGGGGCTGATGCGCGGATGGTCAGCACCACGGCATCGCTGGCGCGCGCCACATCAAGCAGGCTCGATATCTCTTCGCACCGCAGGTTGACCAGTTGCGCGGGATGGGCTTGCGGACCAAAGCGCTCCATCAGGATGCGCGCCACTTCGTCGCTCAAGGGGGTGGAGGCAATGGGGTAGGCCGACAGCATGGCGAAGGTCACGCTGCGGTGTTGCGCCAGCGGGTGACCGGGTCGGCACATGAAGGTGCCCGACATCTCATGCACCGCCTCCACTTTCAGGTCAGCGGACGGCTGGAGCGAACGAATGTCCAGAATCAGTGCATCCAGCACGCGGTCGCGCAGGGCCTGCACCAGCAGCGTGGTGCTGCCACGTGAAATATCGATGTGCGCCTGCGGGTGCTCGATCGCCATCAACATCAGTAACGGCGTCATCAGCATCGCGCCTGGCCCGGAGCCCATACCCACCCGGAACTGGCCGATGTCCCCTTTTTGCAGTTGCGCGCTGGTCTGGCGCAATTCATTGGCCTCATCCACCAGCACCCGCGCGCGTTGCACAAAGTGCTGGCCAAAATG
>CALRWE010000193.1:0-7759 GCA_943371745.1 Rhodoferax sp. OV413 | reverse complement strand
TGGTGTGGGGCGTTTTCGGGTTAACGCCTTTGTGCAACAGGGCAAGATCGGTATGGTGATGCGGGTGATTCCCTTGAGCCTGCCGTCAATCGACAGCCTGGGAGTGCCACAAATTCTCAAAGAAGTGTCCTCGTCCAAGCGGGGCCTGTGCATTCTGGTGGGCGCCACCGGCTCGGGCAAGTCCACGACCCTGGCCGCGATGGTCGACTGGCGCAATGAAACCACCTTCGGGCACATCATCACGATCGAAGACCCGATTGAATTTGTCCACCCGCACAAAAACTGCGTGGTGACCCAGCGTGAGGTGGGGCTGGACACCGACAGTTGGGGTGCTGCACTCAAAAACACCTTGCGCCAGGCACCCGATGTGATTTTGATGGGCGAAATTCGGGACCGCGAGACGATGGAACATGCCGTCGCATTTTCGGAGACCGGGCATTTGTGCCTGGCCACGCTGCACGCCAACAGCGCCAACCAGGCGCTGGACCGCATCATCAACTTCTTCCCTGAAGAGCGCCGCGCCCAATTGCTCATGGATTTGTCGCTCAACCTCAAGGCGCTGGTTTCACAACGCCTTATCCCCAAGCAAGACGGGCGCGGCCGCACCGCCGTGGTTGAGATCATGCTCAATTCACCTTTGATCTCCGACCTGATCTTCAAAGGCGAAGTCGCCGAAATCAAGGAGGTGATGAAGAAAAGCCGCAACCTCGGCATGCAGACCTTTGATCAGGCGCTGTTTGACGCCTTTGAGGCCAACCTGATCACCTTGGAAGACGCCCTGCGCAATGCAGATTCCCTCAACGACCTGCGCCTGCAGATCAAACTCAACAGCTCGCGCAACCGGTCTCAGGACTTGGGCGCCGGCACTGAAAACTTTGCCATCGTATGACCACCCATATCAACGCCAAAACCTACGAATCCACCCCCTCCCGCCGCGTCGCCTTCCTGGGCCTGGGCGTCATGGGCTACCCCATGGCCGGCCACCTGGCCCGGGCGGGTCACCAAGTCACCGTGTACAACCGGACTACTACAAAATCAATAGCATGGTGCACTGAATTTACGCCGACTGGCGCCGTAAAACATGCCCAAACGCCGCGAGAAGCAGCGCGCGGCGCGGAATTCGTGTTTTGTTGCGTGGGCAATGATGACGACTTGCGCCATGTGACTTTGGGCGCTGACGGCGCCTTTGCCGGCATGGAACCTGGCGCGGTCTTTGTCGACCACACCACGGCGTCGGCCAGCGTGGCACGCGAACTCTTCGGTGCCGCAAAAAACCTGGGGCTGCACTTTATTGACGCTCCGGTATCCGGGGGCCAAGCTGGTGCGCAAAACGGCCTGCTCACCGTCATGTGTGGCGGTGACGCTGCCGCCTTCGATTCGGCGCATCCGGTTGCCATGGCATATTCCAAAGCCGTCACCCGCACGGGCGAGAGTGGCTCTGGTCAACTGGCCAAGATGGTGAACCAGATTGCCATTGCCGGGCTGGTGCAGGGCTTGGCGGAGGCCATTGCCTTCGGCCAGGAGGCCGGGCTGGACATGAACCAGGTCCTTGAAGTCATTGGCAAGGGCGCAGCCCAGAGCTGGCAGCTCGACAACCGGGGCAAAACCATGGTGGCGGGCCAGTTTGAGTTTGGTTTTGCCGTGGACTGGATGCGCAAGGACTTGGGGCTGGTGCTGGACGAGGCCAAACGCAACGGTGCTCGCCTGCCGGTCACCGCCCTGGTGGACCAGTTTTACGCCGATGTGCAGCACATGGGCGGCAACCGCTGGGATACTTCCAGCCTGATCAAGCGGCTCAAATAGAGACCGCAGGGGCCAGCTTACATTGCCGGCTTGGTGGCTGGCGCCGGGGCAGGTTGCAAGGTACGGAGCTCGTCTTCACTGATGATTTCCAGCACACGCACCACCTTCAGCACGCCGCCAGTGCCGCGGGCAATCTCGGTGGCCCGGTCCGCCTCGCGCTTGGTGACCCGTCCCATCAAGTAGGTGGCTCCGCGCTCTGTCACCACCTTGAAGGCGTTCACCGACATGTCTCTGGCATCCACCAGACCGGCCTTCACTTTGCTGGTAACCAGCACGTCAGAGGAGCGCTGGCTCAAGGACGTGTGACCCATCACGGCCACTTCATTGACCACTGAGCGAACGTTCTCCACCTTGCCAACCACCTGCTCAACCTGCTGACGGTCCAGCGGGGTGAGGGCCTCACCCGTCAACAGCACCTGGCGGTTGAAACTGGTGATGTTGACGTGGACCCGGTCACCCAAGGTGGTGCGCAAAGCACTCGCAGCACGCAGCTCGATGCCTTCGTCTTCAATTTGCGTGCCGGCGGTGCGTCGGTCAATGGCCATCATGGAGCCGACCACAGCGCCCCCAATGATCATGGGGGCACAGGCACTCAGCGCGGTGATCATGCTGGCGGACAGCACGGCGAGAGTGATCAGTTTTTGGGTTCTAAATTTCATCATCAGGTTTCCTGGTCTCCGAGTAACTGGGCATCCACGGCATCACAAATACAGTGCAGGGCCAGAATGTGAACCTCCTGCACCCGCGCCGTGCGGTCATGGGGCACACAAATATGCACATCGGTATCGCGCAGGACCTGCTGCATCTTGCCGCCCCCGCGCCCGCTCAATCCCACCACGACCATTTCGCGCTCGTGGGCGGCTTCAATGGCCGCCAGCACATTGGCTGAATTGCCGCTGGTGGATATCGCCAGCAACACATCCCCTGGCTGCCCCAGCGCCCGCACCTGGCGCGAGAACACGACGCTGAAGTCGTAATCATTGGCTATGGCGGTGAGTATGGAGCTGTCGGTGGTCAGGGCCAGCGCGGCCAACTCAGGCCGTTCGCGCTCATAGCGCCCGACAAACTCGGCCGCAAAGTGCTGCGCGTCGGCGGCAGACCCTCCGTTGCCACAGGCCAGCACCTTGCCTCCACTGGTCACGCAAGCCAGCATGGCCTGCACAGCAGCAGCAATGGGTTTGCTCAGGACTTGGGCGGCCTGGTATTTCAGGTCGGCGCTGTCAATAAAGTGTTGTTCTATACGTTGCTCAAGCATCAGGCGATGATACCCGGGTGGATATCACCCAACGATCAGTAGGCATCAAAGGCCGCCTGCAGCCACTCAAACTCACCCTGCTCCACGCCCACCACATCAAAGCGGCACGGTGGTAGGGTGTTCAGGCGCATCAGGTAGTGGCGCGCGGCAAAAATGATGCGCCGCTGCTTGGTGACACTCACGCTGGCTGCTGCACCACCGTGGCCGGCGGTCTTGCGAAGGCGCACCTCCACAAAGACCACTGTGCCGTCGGGTGCGCGCATGATGAGGTCGATTTCGCCACCACCGCGCCCCGGGGTCCGATAATTGCGCTCCAACAGGCGCAAGCCTGCACGTTGCAAATGCTGCAGCGCCGCGTCTTCGGCCGCATCACCTACCTGCTTGGTCGTGCGGACTTTGACCAAGGCCTTGATTTGAGGAACTTCCATTGACTTCTCTTTACACCTCTGCATTGCAAGCCGCCCTTGAGGCGGCGGGTCAGCAGAATTATCCGCCCGGCGCGCTGTATGTCGTGGCCACGCCGATTGGCAACCTGGCCGACATCACGCTGCGTGCCCTGCATGTGCTGCAACTCGCCGATACCGTGGCCTGCGAAGATACCCGCCACACCCAGGCCTTGCTGCGGGCCTATGGCATTGACAAATCCCCTGCCCAACTGCTGGCCGTGCACCAGCATAACGAGACGCAAGCCGCCGAGACCGTCATTGATCGCCTGCGCCAGGGCCAGCGCGTGGCCTATGCCAGTGACGCGGGCACCCCGGCCATCAGCGACCCCGGCGCGCGGCTGGTGGCCGCTGTGGCCGGGCAACATCTGCGCGTAGTGCCGCTGCCCGGCGCCAGCAGCGTGACGGCCGCCTTGAGCGTGGCCGGCATTGCCCAGGAAGACGCCCAACATGGCGCCTTTGTGTTTGCGGGGTTTTTGCCTTCCAAGTCCGGAGAACGCACTACAGCGGTCTCCGCCCTGGCCGGTGAACCCCGGTCGGTGGTGATGCTGGAGGCACCGCACCGGATTGAAGCGCTGGCGCTCGCGCTGGCCGCACTGGGCGCGCGACGCGTGACCATCGGGCGCGAGTTGACCAAACAATTTGAGGAAATCGCCACGGTCGAGGCGGATAAGTTTCCAGCCTGGCTGGCCAGCGACGGCAACCGCTGCCGGGGTGAATTTGTGGTCGTGCTGCACCCGGCAGTCGTGGCCGCTGCATCCACCAGCGAGCAGCGCATTCTGAAGCTGCTGCTGGCCGAGCTGCCCTTGAAAACCGCCGTCAAACTCACCGCCGACATCACGGGTGGCTCACGCAACGAGTTGTATGACGCGGCACTCGCGCTGAAGAAAGCAGACGCCTAAGCCGCATGAGTGCCTCAGAGGTCCATCAAGACACAAACACCCGCGCCTTGCGGGGTGTCACTACCAGCGTTTCGCCCTCGGCAAGCGCCAGGGCGGCAAAGGTCTGTGCCGGAATGTGCGCCTCGATGATCTCGCCACTGCCCGCCGCGCTGGCATCCAGAGGCAGCAGTTCCAGTCGGGCAATGGGCCCCACCACGATGGAGCGCACCAGTTTGGCCACAATGCCTCGCTGCTGGTCACCCGGATTCAGGCCCGGCGTGTAGCGCTGCACGTCCAGGTCATGGGGCCGCACGTAGGCAAAGGCCTTGGCGTCTTGCGCGCCACTGTGCTCGGGTGTGGCCAGGCGCGCGCCGTGGCGGTCTTCACCGATCAGCATTTCGCCTTCATGCGCGCGGCCATGGAACAGGTTCACATCGCCCAAAAAGCCATATACAAACGGGCTGGCCGGGTGGTCCCACACCTCTTGCGGAGAGCCGATTTGCTCGATGTTGCCGCTGTTCATGAGCACCACGCGGTCGGCGACCTCCAGCGCTTCTTCCTGGTCGTGGGTAACAAAAATACTGGTCACATGCAAATCATCGTGCAGTCGGCGCAACCAGCGACGCAACTCCTTGCGCACCTTGGCGTCCAGCGCGCCAAAGGGCTCGTCCAGCAACAGCACCTGCGGCTCCACGGCCAGGGCGCGGGCCAGGGCAATGCGCTGGCGCTGGCCGCCCGAGAGCTGCGCCGGGTACCGGTCGGCCAACCAGTCCAGCTGCACCAGGCCCAGCAGATCGTGTACTTTTTGCTTGATGATGTCTTCGCTGGGGCGTGTGGCGCGCGGCTTCATGCGCAGGCCAAAGGCCACGTTGTCAAACACACTCATGTGCCGAAACAACGCATAGTGCTGAAACACAAAGCCCACGTTGCGCTCGCGCACATGTTTGTCGGTGGTGTCTTCCCCACTGAACAGAATGCTGCCGTGGTCAGCGGTTTCCAGCCCGGCAATGATGCGCAAGAGTGTGGTCTTGCCGCAGCCCGAGGGCCCCAGCAGGGCGACGAGTTCGCCGGACTCAATGTCCAGGCTCACGTCGCGCAGCGCGTGGAAGGTGCCAAAGTCTTTGCTGACGTTGCGAATTTCGATGCTCATGATGTTCTTGACTGTTGTAGGTTGAATTCAAACCAGGGGGCGCTCGGGTGGCAGCATGGCGGCGGCCCTTTGTTCACGCTCAAACTGCCACTCCACCACTGACTTGATCAGCAGCGTGACCACGGCCAGCAGCGCCAGCAGCGAGGCCACGGCAAAGGCCGCCACCGACTGGTATTCGTTGTACAAAATCTCCACATGCAGTGGCATGGTGTTTGTCTGGCCGCGAATGTGGCCAGAGACGACCGACACCGCACCAAACTCGCCCATGGCCCGCGCATTGCACAAAATCACGCCGTAAATCAGGCCCCACTTGATGTTGGGCAGCGTCACATGCCAGAAGGTTTGCCAGCCCGTGGCGCCCAGCACAATGGCGGCTTGCTCTTCTTCGGTGCCTTGCGCCTGCATCAGCGGAATCAACTCACGGGCGATGAACGGGAAGGTCACAAACACCGTGGCCAAAACAATGCCGGGAATGGCGAAGATGATTTTGATGTCGTTGGCCTGCAGCCATGGCCCCATCCACCCGTGCGCGCCAAACATCAGCACATACACCAGGCCGGCGACCACAGGCGACACCGAGAACGGCAGGTCCACCAGCGTGGTCAAAAAGGCCTTGCCGCGAAATTCGTACTTGGCAATGCACCAGGCTGCGGCTACGCCAAACACGAGGTTCAGTGGCACCGCAATGGCCGCAGTGATGAGCGTGAGGCGAATGGCGCTCCAGGCGTCGGGCTCCTTCAGGGCCTCCCAATAGGCATCAAACCCTTTGCGAAGCGCCTCGGTAAACACGGCCGCCAGCGGCAGGATAAGGAACAAAAAGATGAAACTCAGCGCGATACCAATCAAGGTCCATTTGACCCAAAGTGGCTCGGTGGTGCCCGAGCGGGCGGTGCGACGTGCGCGTGGATCACTCATGATGCGGCTCCCGAGCGGCGGCGCTGCCAGGTCTGCAGCGCGTTGATGATCAGCAACAACACGAACGAGAAGCCCAGCATGACCACCGCCACGGCGGTGGCGCCGGCGTAGTCGTATTGCTCCAGCTTGCCGATGATGATGAGCGGGGTGATTTCAGAAATCATGGGCATGTTGCCGGCAATGAAGATGACCGAGCCGTACTCCCCCACTGCCCGGGCAAACGCCATCGCAAACCCGGTGAGCAGGGCCGGCGCGATGGCCGGAAAAATCACAAACCGAAAAGTCTGCCAGCGCGTGGCCCCCAGGCAGGTGGCGGCTTCTTCAAGTTCTTTCTCGAAGTCTTCCAGCACCGGCTGCACCGTGCGAACCACAAAGGGCAATCCAATAAAAATCAGCGCAATCACAATGCCGTTGCGGTTGAACGCCAGGGCAATGCCGTAAGGCTCAACCAACTGGCCAATCCAGCCGTTGCTGGCCAGCAGCGCCGTCAGTGAAATGCCGGCCACCGCAGTGGGCAGGGCGAAGGGCAAGTCCACCAGCGCGTCAATGACTTTTTTTCCCGGGAACGAGTAGCGCACCAGCACCCATGCAATCAGCAGGCCAAATACAACGTTAACGAGTGCGGCGATCAACGAGGCGCCAAAGGTCAACTGGTAAGAGGCCACCACGCGCGGGCTGGCCACGGCGGCCCAGAACTGCTCCCAGGTGAGGGTGAAGGTTTTGAACACCAGGGCCGAGAGCGGAATCAGCACAATCAGGCACAGGTAAAAGAGGGTGTAGCCCAGCGTCAGGTTGAAGCCGGGTAACACGCGCCTGGGGCGGCGACGGACGATGGAGGCACTGGGCATGGATGAGAACCAAGGGGGGGACAAGTCACGGGACTGCGACGAAGCCTTGATTCTCGGCACGCTGACTTAGATCGCAAACTACATTGTTATTGTTTGCTTATTCTGTAAATGTCTAATAGGCGCTGGCCGGTAGGTTGCTCGCGGCCCCGTGAGCGATCAAAAACTGAGCCACCTATGGAGGCGGCTGCACGTTTGCCCGTCCAAAAGCTGCTGGCAAACAGCAAGTTGTTTCAGTCACCAGCGATGGGCCTCATCAGGTTCTCTGTTCTGTTGTTATTCAAGGGTTAAACCGCTCGGACTTGAGCTGATAGCTGAACTGCCGCAATTTTGAACTGTCCCCCGGAGGTTGGACGTATTTCAAAGAGATGTCATGGCAAAAACATACGGGACAGCGGAAAATCTCACCCAGTAGACGTCGGCCACTTGATGATCCAGCCAGTTTCGCGAGCAAGAGTGTCAACCTG
>CALRWE010000192.1:0-7764 GCA_943371745.1 Rhodoferax sp. OV413 | reverse complement strand
GGTGCCAAAGATGTCCAGCCCGCACTCCAATGCCGCCATGCTGATGATGGGTTGCGTGCCGCACAGGTAGCGGGTGATGCCTGGCGCGGGTTGGTAGTCGGGGGTGAATTCAAAGGGTGCGGCGTGGCCCCACCAGCCAGCCAGGGGTTGCCAGAAGCGCTCGGCATGTCGGGGGTTGACCCACACAAAAGCCGGTGCACCGGGGCCGCCGTTCAGGTACTTGTAACCGCAGCCAATGGAGAAATCGGCCCCTGAGCCGGTCAGGTCAACCGGCACCGCGCCTGCGCTGTGGGCCAGGTCCCATACCGTCAGCACCCCCATCTGGTGGGCAAGCGCGGTGAGTGCCGCCATGTCGTGCATGGCGCCAGTGCGGTAGTTCACATGGGTCAGCATCAGCACGGCGACATCGGCCATGAGGCACTCGGCAATTTCCTCGGACTCGACCAGGTGCAGCCGGTAGCCCCGTTCCTTGCACAGGGCCTCGGCAATATAGAGGTCGGTGGGGAAATTGCTGCGTTCGCTGACGATGACCTTGCGCAGGGGGGCGTCCTGGGCGGCGATGTTCAGCGCGGCACTGAGCACTTTGTACAAGTTGATGGACGTGCTGTCGGTGGCCACGACCTCGCCGGGGCCGGCCCCGATCAGGGGCCCGATCTTGTCCCCCATGCGCTGGGGCATGTTGAACCAGCCGGCACTGTTCCAGGAGCGAATCAGGCCCTGGCCCCACTCCTGGGTGACGACCTCGGCCACGCGGGCCGCTGCCGCTTTGGGCAGCACGCCCAGGGAGTTGCCGTCGAGGTAAATCACGCCCTCAGGCAGGCTGAAGTGGTTCTTCAGGGCACGCAGGGGGTCTTGCAGGTCAAGCTGCTGGCAGTCGTGTAATGTTGTCATGGTCTTGGGGTGGAGGTTTCAGAGGCTTCTCAGGATGGCTCGCACGGGAGAGGCGTCGGCGTTCATGAGTTTGAGGGGGAGGGCGATAAGTTCATAGTCGCCGGGCGGCACGCCGTCCAGCACCAGGTTCTCCAGCACCCGCATCTGGTGCCGTAAAAGTTGATGGTGCGAAGGCAGGTCCTGGCTGCTGGCGGGGTCAACGCTAGGGGTATCAATGCCGACTAAGACTACATTTTTGGTAGCTAGAAAAGCAATGGTTTCAGGAGCTAGCGCCGTAAATGACGCCCAATCCTGACGGGAGAGCCGACTGGTCTGGATCAGCACCCGTGGGGGCAAGTTGTCCAGCGCGTGAGCAATGTGCTGAATTTGCACCAGCGGCCCCACTTCCAGGCACTGGATGACGCGACATGGCCCAAGGTAGGGGTGCAAATCCAGCGCACCGACGGCCTGGCCCTGTGCGGCATAGTGCATGGGAGCGTCGGCATGCGCGCCGGTGTGCGGCGACAGCGTGATGGCGCTGACATTGACCGGGCAGTCGGGCCCCAGGCTGAAATGCAGCCGCTGCGTGTAGGTGGTGTCACCCGGAAAAACGGCGGCCTGCTCGTCTACCGGGGGAGAAATATCCCAGATGTTTTTCATAAACGGTGACCTTATCACCGCCTAAAAACCCATGGTGTCGGTTATTTCCAACACCGGGGCAAATACTTTAGATCTAAAGCAACCGACCTTCTTCAGGCCGCAACCGGCCTGACACCCTTCAGAGCTTGCCCAGCAGCAGGAATTCCATCAGCGCCTTCTGTGCGTGCAGGCGGTTTTCGGCTTCATCCCACACCACCGACTGCGGGCCATCGATCACATCAGCCTCCACCTCTTCGCCGCGATGGGCGGGCAGGCAGTGCATGAACAAGGCATCAGGCTTGGCTGCACGCATCATGTCCGCGTCCACACACCAGTCATTGAACGCCAGTTTGCGGGCTTCGTTCTCGGCCTCGTAACCCATGCTGGTCCAGACATCGGTGGTGACGAGGTCGGCACCGGCACAGGCCTGCATTGGATCACTGAAGACCTGGTAGCTCTCCGACGAGCGCAGGCCAGCGATGGCCTGATCCACCTCGTAGCCACCCGGGGTGCTGACATGCACCTTGAATCCCAAAATCTCACTGGCCTGCAGCCAGGTGTTGGCCATGTTGTTGCCATCCCCCACCCAGGCCACGGTCTTGCCGGCAATGGCGCCCCGGTGCTCAATAAAAGTAAAGATGTCGGCCAGAATCTGGCAGGGATGAAACTCGTTGGTCAAGCCGTTGATGACCGGCACGCGCGACTGGGCCGCAAAGCGCTCAATTTTGGTCTGCTCGTAAGTGCGGATCATGACCAAGTCAACCATGCGGCTGATCACCTTGGCGCTGTCTTCAATCGGCTCGGCGCGGCCCAATTGGCTGTCGCCCGTGGTCAGGTGCACCACGCTGCCGCCCAATTGGTACATGCCAGCCTCAAAGCTCACCCGCGTGCGGGTGGACGCCTTCTCGAAAATCATGGCCAAGGTGCGGTCGGCCAGGGAATGGTGCTTTTCGTAGGTCTTGAATTTTTTCTTGATCAGAGCGGCCCGCTCAAAGATGTAGGCGTAATCGCTGGCCGTCAGGTCGCTGAATTGAAGGTAGTGCCGTACGGGCACCGCGGTACTCAAACTTGAAATCATGCTTGCTCCACAATCAGTTGTTTCACGAGGGGGCACAAAATGCTGATGACTTCATCGGCTTCCGCCGCCGTCATGATCAGCGGCGGCACCAGGCGAATGACCGTGTCTGCGGTGACACTGATCAACAGTCCGTTGTCGGCGCAGCGTTTGACCAAATCACCGCAAGGCTTGGCCAGATCCACACCCAGCATCAGCCCCATGCCACGCACTTCCTTGACCGTGCCACGGGCGATTTCCGTCGCCAACGCTTGGCGAATGCCATCGGCCAGATGGGCGCCGACCGTGGCGGCATTGGCCATCAGGTCGTCTTCTTCCATGATGCGAATGGTCTCCACCCCGGCCCGCATGGCCAGCGGGTTGCCGCCAAACGTGGTGCCGTGGTTGCCCGGCTGGAAAATATGGGCCGCCTTGGGGCCGGCGACCACCGCGCCCACCGGCACGCCCGAGCCCAGCCCTTTGGCCAGGGGCATCACATCAGGAACGATACCCGCCCACTGGTGCGCAAACCATTTGCCGGTGCGCCCCATGCCGCATTGCACTTCGTCAATCATCAGGAGCCAATCGCGCTCATCACACAGTTGGCGCACGGCTTTCAGGTAGTCCATGTGCATGGGGTTGACGCCGCCCTCGCCCTGAATAGCCTCAAAAAATACCGCTACCACATTGGGGTTGCCCTCTGTCGCCGCTTTGAGGCTGTCGATGTTGTTGAGTGGCACGCGAATGAATCCCTCTACCAGCGGGCCAAAGCCGGCTTGGACTTTGGGGTTGCCGGTGGCGCTCAGGGTGGCAATCGAGCGGCCATGAAAAGCCTTCTCGTACACGACCACTTCGGGGCGCTCAATGCCTTTGTCATGGCCAAATTTGCGCGCCAGCTTCAGGGCAGCTTCGTTGGCCTCCAGGCCGGTCGAGCAATAGAAAACGTTGGTCATTCCCGAGAGTTCGACCAGCTTTTTGGCCAACACCTCCTGGTTGGGCACATGGTAATAGTTGGAGCTGTGAATGATCTTGGCGATCTGGTCTTGCAGCGCCGGCACCAGCTTGGGGTGGTTGTGCCCCAGGGTATTGACCGCAATGCCGCCCAGCGCATCCAGGTAGGACTTGCCGTTGACGTCCCACACGCGGCAGCCCTGGCCATGCGACAGGGCAATCGGCAGGCGTCCGTAAGTGTTCATCACGTGAGGTGATGCGGCTTCAATCAACGGTGAAGCAACAGCGAGTTCGGCGGGCAGGGCAGCGTTCATGGTCTTGGACTCCGGTCAATCAAAAACAAAGCGGCCCAACTTGAATTGGGCCGTTGAAGTGCGATTCTAGGCGCTTCACGCCGCCCGACTTTTGACATTTGGGCATCACTCTGATGCCTTTTGGCGCTGACCTGAAGTCTTCTATAAGACATATGATCAGGTAGAATTCTTGTGCACTGCAACATCCTGACAGTGACTTTTGATTGACCTCTACCCGATGGTTCCCACCTCTGCCAAAGAAGTTTTTATTTTGGGCCAGACCTCAGCCGGCAAGGCCTTTCGTCCCAGTGACTGGGCGGAGCGACTCGCGGGAGTGATGAGCCAGTTTCGCCCCGGTGGCGCACAGCCCGGCAGCCACCTGCTTTATTCCCCCTGGTGCATTCCAACGACCTTGAACGGCGTGAAATGCGTAATCGTGAACCGTGACTTGCGGGATTACGACCCCATGGCCTGGGATTTTGTGATGAACTTCGGCAAAGATAACGACTTGCAGATCGTTGAAGCCTGCTCGATGCCGGATACGCGCAAGTAGGGCTGTCAGCTCGGATCGATTGCACTGATGCTTTGGGTGGCTTCGAATTGGCGAGAGTGTTTGCATTCTTTGATAAGTCACGCTGGGCCCAGGACGTTGTGGCACTCAGCTCCGCGGCTGTCCCCCGTCCTTCGTCCTCCTCCTTGATGCCGCTGCGCTGAGCGCCACACCCTCCTGAGCTTGCCAAGCGTTGCTGGCGTTCGAGGGGCGTGGAGTTATGGAGTCAGCGCGGATTTTGAGCACCAAAAATGCTGGCGGCTGATGGCGGTGGGGTAGACGGCGCAGCGTGGACTTGGGGTTTTGCCAAATCAAGTAGGAGGGCTGGGCGAAGCCCGGACCGGGGGACATTCGCGGAGCCGTCTACCCCGCTGACATCGGCTCTCACAATCAATGAAATCGATTCCCCCAACCACCGCCATCGGCGGTTCACGAACCTAAATCCCCAGACAACAAAAAAGCCGTCAAAAGACGGCTTGTTTGCTTTGCTGACAGCGCACCCGTTACAAACGGCGCATGTCTGAGTCGGTTGTTAACTCGTCAGTCATGCGTGCGATTTGCCTGAAAATCAGGCGGCGACTGCGACCAGGGCTTTCACCTTGGTGGACAGACGGCTCTTGTCGCGAGCAGCCTTGTTTTTGTGGAAAATGCCTTTGTCAGCCACGGTATCCACCACGGCTTGCATTTTGGCGAACAACTCGGTCGCTTTGACCTTGTCGCCAGCCAACACAGCTTTTTCAACGTTCTTCACCGCAGTGCGGTATTTGGAACGCATTGAAGTGTTTGCAGCGTTGATTTTGACGTCCTGACGGACGCGTTTACGGCCCGACGCGAGGCGTGGGTTCTTTTTCTTGGGTTTTGTAGATGCCATTATTTAGTTCCTTGTGTCTGAGGATGTTGCCAGCAAAGCCCACGATTGTAGCAGGCCGGGTTTCTGTCCCAGCTACACTCCCGGCGTGAGTCTTTTCAAATCTGCATCCATCGTCTCCCTGCTGACCCTGCTGTCGCGCATCACTGGCCTGGCGCGTGAGCTCCTCATTGCATCCACCTTTGGCGCGAACGCCATGACGGATGCCTTCAACGTGGCCTTTCGTATTCCCAACCTGTTCAGGCGCTTTTTTGGCGAAGGCGCATTCAGCCAGGCATTCGTGCCCGTGCTGGCCGCCTCCAAAGCGCAGCACGGTGAAGCCGCCACGCAGATTGTCATCGACCGCACAGCCACTGTGCTGACCTGGGCCCTGATGGTGCTGAGCATCATTGGCGTGGCCGCTGCTCCCGCCTTGGTGTGGGCAATGGCCAGCGGATTGAAGCAAGACCCGCGCGGTTTTGAGACGGCAGTGGTCATGACCCGCTGGATGTTTCCCTACATCGCCTTCATGTCGCTGGTGGCGCTGGCCGCCGGGGTGCTCAATACCTGGAAGCGTTTTGCCGTGCCCGCAGCCACCCCTGTGCTGTTGAACCTGTGCATGATCGGTGCGGCCTGGCTGGGTGCGCCCTGGTTCAAGACCCTGGGTCTGGAGCCCATTTATGCCTTGGCCGGCGGCGTGCTGCTGGGCGGCGTGATGCAGCTCGGGGTGCAGTGGCTGGCCCTCAAAAAGCTGGGGCTCAAGCCCCATATTGGGTTGCGCTGGGCCGAACTGCGCACCGCCTGGGCCGACCCGGGTACCAAAAATATCTTGCGCCTGATGGGGCCTGCCTTGCTGGGCGTGAGTGTGGCGCACATTTCGATGTTGATCAATACGCAGATTGCCTCCCATCTGGCCACTGGCAGCGTCAGCTGGATCACCTATGCAGACCGTTTGATGGAATTCCCCACCGCCATGCTGGGCGTGGCCATGGGCGTGGTGTTGATGCCCCAGCTGGCGCTGGCCCGCGCGGCGGGAGACACAGCCAGGTATTCGGCCATGCTGGACTGGGGGCTGCGCCTGGTGGTGTTATTGGCCGTCCCTTGTGCGGTGGCTTTGCTTGCACTGCCAACTCCTCTGGTGGCGGTGCTGTACCACTATGGCGCCATGACGGCCAACGACATACAACAAATTACCTATGCGCTGATGGGTTGGGGCGTGGGCTTGACCGGAATTGTCGCCATCAAGGTGCTGGCACCCGGTTATTACGCCAACCAGGACACCAAGACGCCAGTCACCATCGCCGTGGCGGTGCTGGTCATCACCCAATTACTCAATATCGTGCTGGTGCCGATGTTTGCCCATGCGGCACTGACCTTGTCCATCGGCATCGGCGCCATGATCAATGCGCTGTGGTTGCTGGTGGGTTTGATCAAGCGAGGCAGTTACAAACCTGCACCGGGCTGGGGCGTCTTTTCATTGCAGGTGATTGCTGCATGCGCGTTGTTGGCGGTATTTTTGATGTGGGCCAATGCTGCCGTCGGGTGGATTGACCTGCGCAGTGAAAGTTTTAAGCGAATTGGGCTTCTAGCCATCGTATTGATTGCTTCTGCAGCTATTTATTTCGGAGCAATCATGGCCTCGGGCCTCAAACTACGGCAATTCATCCAGCGCTGAGAGCGCCTGGGCAAGGATTCCAGGTGTGGCCTTGGGGCTGTGCGGGCCAGTTGTCACCTCCCCCACGGTCTTGGCGTAGGATATTGGCATGAAATTGCTGTTGACCGTGCCCACGCCGCTCGATTATTTTGCCTCGCTGGTGCAAAGCGATGCCGACTTTCCCCTGCTGGAAGCCGCTGCCAGTCTCGCTCAGGACGATTATCCGGATCTGGATGTGCAACAGGTATTGGGCAGCGTCGATCAGTTGCTGGCCAGGCTCAAGCGCCGGTTCGCCGCAGATGCGCCGCCGCTGCAAAAGCTGCGGGCCCTGAATCAATTTTTCTACAGGGATCTGAACTTTGCGGGCAATCTGAACCACTATTACGACCCCGAAAACAGCTACGTCAATGCCATTTTGCAGACCCGCCGGGCTATTCCCATCACGTTGGCGGTGGTGTGGCTGGAGTTGGCACAGGGCGTTGGGCTGGCCGCTAGAGGCATTGGATTCCCTGGGCACTTCATGGTCAAGGTCAACCTACCCAACGGACAGGTGGTGATAGACCCCGTCGACGGACAATCGCTGAGCCGTGAGGAGCTTTCGGAGCGCCTGGAGCCCTTCAGGCGCCGCAGCGGACTCGTGGACGAATTCGAGGTGCCTTTGGGCCTTTATCTGCAGGTGGCCCCACCGCGCGACATCATCGCCAGGATGCTGCGCAACCTCAAAGAAATTCACACCAGCCAGGAAGACTGGTCGCGTCTGATTGCGGTGCAGAGCCGCTTGATCGTGCTGGTGCCGCAAACCTGGTCCGAATACCGTGACCGCGGGCTGGCCCACGCCGAGCTGGGTCAGCTGGAGATGGCCTTGGCTGACCTGGACACTTACCTCGTCAACGCCAAAACCGAGCT
>CALRWE010000191.1:0-7822 GCA_943371745.1 Rhodoferax sp. OV413 | reverse complement strand
GTCACCTAGCTGCCACGCCTGACCGAGCGCGGATTGGTGCTGCAACCCGCTGACTCCAGTCCTGCGGCTGCCGGCGTGGCGCCGTTTGGCGGCACCCAAGCGGTGTTGACGCCTAACCCGATCTTGCTGGACATCAGCTCGTCGATCACCACCCTCATCAGTGCCCGCCAATTGGCCGCACGCGGTGAGCGTTTTTCCGCCAACTGTGTTACGGACGCCCAGGGATAGCCCAGCAACGAACCGGAGGCAGGCACCACCATTGGCACCTCTTTGCAGGTGATCGACCCCAACGCCTTCGCAGGTCTGGATGCCTTCAGGCGCCAGACCGGTTGGCTGGTGGACGCCCGCCACAACAACCCGCCAAGAGCAGGCGACGGAGGAGGGTGTGCCGCCGGCGGCTGGGCTGACAGCGGAAGCGGGTATAGAGAAATTTGAAATACCGCCCGAAACCTGAAATTTGTGCCGGTAGCCACTGTCATCTGACTGTTCGAGATTTCAATTGACGAGGTGTCCTGACTCAAGCAAGTGATTAAGCCCGTTATTCATTGGTATCGCGGGAACCCATGACAGTCTTGGGACGCTCACAGCTGAAAATCACGGTGCCCTACCTTGGCATGGAGATGGAGGACGCCTCGCAGCGGTCCGAGCCTACTCGGATTTGAGCCCTCAAGCCGTGCTGGCAGCCCAGGTGAATCAAATTTAATAATATCTTGGCTTTTTGCGCATCCAGCAAAACAACCATGGGCGGTGTTTGCCCCACAGGTCGCCTCGACCGCGACTACACTTCCCAAATGGTGAAACATACTGCCTCAAGAGCTATTGAAGTAAGACTGGAGCGGTTTCGGCAAAAAAGTCGCATCCAGGCTGGATCGTTGATTACCACCGTGTTTGGCGATGCCATCCTGCCGCGCGGTGGGCGTGTGTCGCTAGGTAGCATGATTCAGTTGCTGCAGCCCTTGGGTGTCAATGAACGGCTGGTACGCACAGCTGTTTACCGTTTGGTCAAGGAGGAGTGGCTTCAGTCCGAGGCGGTGGGGCGCAAGACCGATTACATGCTTACACCCTCGGGGCGCAGCCGCTTCGATGAAGCATCCCGGCAAATTTATGCGGCTGATAGTCCCGGTTGGGATCGGCGTTGGCGCCTGATCCTGATTGTCGGGGATTTGGATATCCGCTTGCGTGAGCAGTTACGCCGGGCTTTGTTTTGGCACGGTTTTGGCGAAACCGCGACAGGAAGCTTTGTGCACCCGACCGCAGATCTGGAAAAAGTCATGGAAAGCTTGGCGTCAGAGGGGTTGGACGCCGTGCGCGCGCAAGTGATGCCAATGGTGGCTGTCAATTCCCGAGGCGCTCACTGTGCCACAGACATCGAGATGGTACAAAAAGCCTGGAACCTGAGTGATCTGGCCTTGTCCTATGAGGGTTTTCTGCAAAAGTACGAGCCCATATGCGATGCGCTGGTTGCTGATGGCCTGGAAGATGTATCGGAAGAAGTCGCCTTTCTGGTGCGCACTTCTCTGATCCATGATGTACGCAGGCTGCTGTTGCGTGATCCGCAATTGCCGGAAAGCCTGTTGCCCGCCACTTGGCCGGGCAATCGCGCCCGCCTTCTCTGCCGTGATATGTACCGCAGACTGTTGGTGCTGTCGGAGCGTCATCTGGATGCCAATGTGCGGCTCTCCAGTGGCACTGTGCCGAATGCGTCGCGCGCTTTGGTCAGACGGTTTGAATTCGGCATGAATCTGGAGCCGGCACCCTGAACACCGACTGACACGGGCGTCTATGGGCTACGAAGTGAAGAGCAGCTAGGGCGCGCGGTTCCAGGGGATCGGCATGGTCGTCTTGAAATAGCTGTTGAAGTCCGGTTCAGCCATGATGCTCAAGACCGAATTCTGCGATCTGATCAATGAAGCCACGGCCTTGGTGGTGCGGGGCGCTTGTTCCCAGCGTGGACGCTCATTCCGATCAGCCAGCATCTCCAGTGCGAGATGCGCATAGGCCGTTCCACCGCATTCAAGCATGCGACCGCTCCCTTGTCCAGGCGCTTGGGTTCATCGCGTAAAGTGATTCAAATATATTTGAAATATGAATAAAAATGTGTCTCTTTAAGGCCAGCTTTATTTGCTTTATGCTGCCGGCCGTTGGGGGTGCGCCATTGGTCTCCCTGACGAAAGACCACTGAGCATTGATTGTTTACATCGAAAAAACCATAGCTAAGCCTAAGTAAAAACCCTAATTTGATACAAAAATATTGAATAAATTAGTTTTTGTGTATCTTTTTATTTGACGCGAATGATTCTGAATGTCAAAATTACTCCAAGGGTTGACGATACAAATCCCGGGCGTCCTCGAACGCCAGCTAAAACACAAGGAGACTTCTGTGCCCCATGGTCAAATCAAAAATGAAAAGCGCCACGCGCATCAGGTGAGCGATTGATGCTGGCCGAATTTCTGCAGTTCCTGTTCTCAGGCATCACGGTGGGCTCCACCTATGCGCTCGCGGCCTTGGGATTCACGCTCATCTATAACTCCAGCCATGTGATCAACTTTGCTCAGGGTGAGTTCATCATGCTGGGCGGTATGCTGGCGGTGTACTTCACAAACTCCGGCCTGGGCCTGTCACTGTCCCTGCTGCTGGCGATCGCTCTGCCGGCCATCGTCGGCCTGGTGATGGAAAAAGTGGCGATCGAGCCTGTCAAGGGCGCCGAGCCGGTCACGCTGATCATCATCACCATTGGCGCCTCGCTGGTCTTGCGCGGCCTGGTGCAAATCTGGCTGGGCAAGGGCACCTTCAGCCTGCCAGCCTTTTCTGGCGAGCAGCCGATCAATGTGCTTGGCGCCACCCTGATGCCGCAAAGCCTTTGGGTGCTGGGAGTGACGGCTGTAGTGGTTTGCGCGCTTTGGTACTTCTTTGCCCGCACCCTGCAAGGCAAGGCCATGCTGGCTACTTCTTACAACCGTATCGCCGCTGAGCTGGTCGGCATCAACACCGACGGCGTTCTGTTCCTTAGCTTTGCCATGTCGGCAGCGCTGGGTGCGCTGGGGGGGATTCTGGTCACGCCCATCACGCTGACCTCGTATGACGCCGGCATCATGCTCGGCCTCAAAGGTTTTGTAGGCGCAGTGCTGGGGGGGCTGGGCAATGGCCTGGGTGCGGTGGTCGGCGGTTTGCTGGTCGGTGTGCTCGAAGCCATGGGCGCGGGCTACATCTCGTCTTCCTACAAGGACGCCATGCCCTTTGTTCTGATTCTCCTGATTCTGTTTTTCCGGCCCAGTGGCCTTTTTGGTGGCAAAGCCACAGACCGGGTATAGCCTCATGAATAAGCATTCTTACCGAGGTCTGTACCTGATCGCTGCTGTGCTTCTGTTGTTGCCGCTGGTGCTACCCAACAGCTTCTACGTGGACCTGGCGATTCGTATTGCCATCAATGCTGTAATCGTGCTGGGCCTGAACCTGCTGATCGGCTTTGCTGGGCAGATCAGCTTGGGCCATGCCGGGTTTATCGGGATTGGCGCCTATGCGTCTGCAGCTATGCCCACGCACTTTGGCTGGCACCCCCTGCTGGCTGTGGTGGCTGGCGCGGTGGCCGCCGGTGTGCTGGCTGCTGTGCTGGCTCGCCCGATCTTCCGCCTGAAGGGGCACTACCTGGCCATGGCCACGCTTGGCTTAGGCATCATCATCAACATCGTGGTGCGCAATGAGGCCGCCCTGACCGGCGGCCCCGACGGCATGGCCGTGCCACCGATGGTCTTTGGAAACTTCGAAATATCGGGTGACAAGTACTGGTACTGGATCGTAGCCAGCCTGCTGTGCTTCAGCATTTGGGCCTCCATCAACATCGTCGACTCGCCCTTTGGCCGCGCCCTGCGTGCACTGCATGGATCCGAGGTGGCGTCCAAGGTCGTGGGTGTGCATGTGGTGCGATACAAGGTGACGGTGTTCGTTATGTCAGCAATGTTCGCCAGTTTCATGGGGAGTGTGACGGCACTGTATGTTGGTTTTGTTACACCCAATCTTGCGGACTTTTTCCATTCGATCGAGCTGGTCACCATGGTCGTGGTTGGTGGCATGGGCTCCATTTATGGATCGGTGCTGGGCGCCGTCTTGCTCACCGCCTTGCCGCAGGCGCTGGCTACATTTGAGGGTTGGGAGACGGTGGTCTTTGGCGCCATCCTGATGCTGAGCATGATCTTCCTGCCCAAAGGCCTGGTGCCCACGCTGGCAGCCCGCTTTGGCAAGGGAAAATGAACATGGCATTGCTTGAAGTTCAAGACCTCTCGATCCAGTTTGGCGGCGTCAAGGCCGTGCAAAATGTGTCCTTCAGTATTGATGCAGGCATCGTCTACGCCGTGATCGGACCGAACGGCGCCGGCAAAACCACGCTTTTCAATCTGATCACCGGCATCTACATCCCCACCACCGGCAACATCCTGCTCGACGGCCAGCCGATACAGGGCAAGTCGCCCGATGTCTTGGCGCAGCGAGGCGTGGCGCGCACCTTTCAGAACCTGCAAATCTGCATGAACATGAGCGCAGTGGAGAATGTCATGGTAGGTGCCCATCTGCGGCTGGACCGCAACCTGCTCAAGGCAGCCTTGCGTTGGCCCTCCATCAAGGCGCGCGACCGCGATCTGCATACCGAGGCGCTGGACCTGATGCGCTTTGTCGGGCTGGAGAGTTACTCAGGAGCTCGCGCCGACAGCATGTCCTATGGCGCCCTGAAGCGCTTGGAGATTGCCCGCGCCCTGGCCATGAAGCCGCGTCTGCTGTTTCTGGACGAGCCGGCTGCCGGCCTCAACCCCAAGGAAACCATTGAGGTGGACGCCCTGATCCGCAAGGTGGCCGACACCGGCGTAACCGTGGTCTTGGTGGAACACGACATGAAGATGGTAATGAACCTGTCCGACCGTATTCTGGTGCTGGACTACGGACGCAAGCTGGCTGAAGGTACTGCCGCCGAAGTCCGGCGCAACCCCGATGTGATTGCTGCCTATCTGGGCGCCCACGCCTGAACGGAGCCCTCCCATGGACGCACTCACCATCATCAGCCAGGAACACAGCAATATGTGGCGCCTGGCCACCACCCTGGATCAGGTGGCCTGCGACATGCAGGCCGGCGCTCCGCTGGAAAGCGCCTTCTTTGAAGCAGCGCTGGACTACATCAGTCAGTTTGTGGACCACATGCATCACCCCAAGGAAGACGACTTCCTGTTTCGCCTGCTGCGCCTGCGCAGCGCAGAAGCCGCCGAGGTACTGGACGCCCTTGAAACTGACCACCGCCAAGGGCCGGAGAACCTGGCGCAACTGCGCGCCAAGCTGGCGTCGGCGGCCCAGGGGCAGCTGCCGGTCACGGCACTGGCTGCGGCCATCAAGCACTACACCACTGGCCTGAAGGGTCACATCAAAACCGAGGAGAAGCATGTGCTGCCGCTGGCGCGCAAGGTGCTGCTGCCCCAGGATTGGGCCGAGATCGACCAAGCCTTCCGTACCCACAGCGACCCGGTGTTTGGCGACCATGCGAATACCGAGTTCCGAGAATTGTTTCACCGTATCGTCAGCCTGGCGCCCGACTCGGTCGGCCTGGGTGGCAGCAGCGCGGGGAGCCTTCAAGCATCTGCCGCAGCCGCGCAGCAGCCGGTGTTGCTCAACGTGGACGGGCTGGAGAGTTGCTATGGCCGCATCAAGGCGCTCAAGGGCATCTCGCTGGAAGTTCGGAGCGGCGAAACCGTGGCCTTGGTTGGTGCCAACGGCGCTGGCAAGACCACCTTTTTGCGAGCGATCTCGGGCGTGCAACCCATCAGCGCCGGCAGCATCCAGTTCGATGGCGAAGACATCAGCAAGCTGCGCTCCGACAAGCGCATGCGCCGCGGCATATGCCAAAGCCCCGAAGGCCGCCAGGTGTTCGGGCCGCTCAGCATTGAAGACAACCTGCGCCTGGGCGCCTATACCCAGCCCAAGCACCAGGTGGCCAGCGACATGGAAAAGATCTTCACCATGTTCCCCATCCTGAAGGAAAAGCGCGCCCTGCCGGCGGGTACCCTGTCCGGCGGGCAGCAGCAAATGCTGGCCATTGGACGCGCCCTGATGGGACGGCCCCGCCTGTTGCTGCTGGACGAGCCCTCCATGGGGCTGGCACCGCTCTTGGTGGAAGAGGTCTTCAATGTCATCAAGACGCTCAAGGCTCAGGGCATGACCATTCTGCTGGTTGAGCAAAACGCCTTTGCCGCGCTGGCCATTGCCGACCGCGGCTACGTGCTGGAGACTGGCGCGGTCACGCTGACTGGCACGGGTGAAGACCTGATCCACAACGAGCAGGTGCGCGCGGCGTATCTGGGCATGTAGCCCCTGAGCAGCTTGCCACCTGTACTATCAATGATTGCAAACGACGGAATGACACATCCCCTTTTTGACAAGCACCAGGCCAAGCTGCAAAGGGCGCTCGACGCCATCAGCAGCCGCGGCTATTGGTCGGCCTATTCCGAGATGCCCAGCCCCAAGATTTACGGCGAGACCGCCGCCAATTTCGGCAAGGCCGCCTTTGATGCGCAATTGGGTCAACGTTTTGCCCTGCAACAGCCTGGCACACAAGCCTGGGCAGGTGGCGAGCAATCTCCTTATGGCCTGCCGCTGGACGTGCAGTATCCGGTTTGTGAGCCGCAGGCGCTCATAGACGCTGGGCGTGCAGCCATGCCTGCTTGGCAAGGGCTTGGCGTTCTGGGCAGAACAGGCGTCTGCATCGAGATGCTGGACCGTCTTAACCAGGCGAGCTTCGAGTTGGCCCATAGCGTGATGATGACGACCGGCCAAGGCTGGATGATGGCATTTCAAGCCGGTGCAGCGCACGCCCAGGACCGTGGCCTGGAGGCAGTGGCCTACGCCTACCGCGAGCAGCGCTTTGTGCCTTTAGGGGCCATTTGGGAAAAGCCGCAGGGTAAGAACCCGGCACTGCGCATGCAGAAGCATTTTGAAATAGTGGGACGCGGCGTGGCCGTGGTCGTAGGTTGCGGCACCTTCCCCACTTGGAACACCTACCCAGGACTGTTTGCTGCCCTGACAACAGGCAATGCAGTGATTGTCAAACCGCATGAGCAGGCCATACTCCCCGCAGCTATCACGGTCAGGATTCTGCGCGAGGTCCTGAGCGAAGCCGGACTCGCCCCGGATCTGGTGACCTTGTGTGTGCCTGCCAACCAGCAAACGACCCGGACTCTGGTGACACATCCTGCCGTTAAATCGGTGGACTTCACCGGCAGCAATACCTTTGGCAACTGGCTGAAGGAACACTGCCGCCAAGCGCAGGTGTATGCCGAGCTGGCAGGGGTCAACACCATTGTTATTGACTCCACCGACGCCTACCAGGCCATGCTGCGCAACCTGGCTTTTTCCTTGTCGCTGTATTCAGGCCAGATGTGCACCACTTCCCAGGTGCTGCTGGTACCCGCAGACGGTATTGCCACCGACGAAGGCCCGAAAAGCTATCAACAGGTCTGTGCCGATCTGGCCGCCGCAATCGATTCGTCCCTCGCTAAATCAGAAGTTGCCTTGGCCGTGCTGGGTGCCATCCAGTCGTCCGCCACCGTGGCGCGCATTGACCATGCCAACAGCGGCGCCCTCGGCACCGTGGTGCGCGCTGCGCAGTCTCTGCACAATCCCGACTTCCCCAATGCGGTGGTGCGCACACCGGTGCTTTTGTCCGTAGATGCGAGCGCGGAGGCTGCCTACATGGAAGAGCGCTTTGGCCCCATCACCTTTGTTGTCAAAGCTGCGAATACCGCTGCTGCAGTTGCGCTGGCCGAGCGTGTCGTCAGCACCCATGGCGCG
>CALRWE010000190.1:0-7904 GCA_943371745.1 Rhodoferax sp. OV413 | reverse complement strand
CTGGACTCAGAGTGGTTGCCGAAACTTCGTTCAACTGCGCTCGAGATTTCAACCAGCTTGGGCTACAAAACTGAAGCGGCCCACCACAGGTAGAAGTAGGCTGCGACCTTACTTTGGACCTACAAAGCGCTCGCCTTGACCACACCGATCGATGTCGCGCCACCAGGTTGCGATGCAGGGATTGACTCAACCCAGCGGCGAACCCGCTCTGCATCGCCCAAACGGCTGAGTTTTCCTGCGGAGTCCAGGAAAACCATGATGACCATTCGTCCAGCGACTTTAGCTTGCATGACCAGGCATTGCCCGGCTTCGGAGATGTAGCCTGTTTTTTGCAGACCAATTTCCCAAGCTGGGTTCTTGACCAGTCGGTTGGTGTTGTTGTACTGGAGTGTTTGCTTGCCGACAGCGACCTGGTGGCCAGGTGATGTAGACAACTCACGCAGGACGGGATCGCCATACGCTATTTTTACCAGCTTAGCGAGGTCTCGCGCGCTGGATTGGTTATTGCTTGAGAGCCCGGTGGGTTCAACGTATTTGGTGTCGTTCATGCCAAGTAGTTTGGCCTTGGCATTCATTAGCCCAACAAAGGCGCCCAAGCCACCCGGAAAAGTGCGACCAAGCGCGTGAGCAGCACGGTTTTCACTGGACATCAGTGCCAAGTGCAGCAATTCGCCACGGCTAAGCTCTGTGCCGACTCTGAGACGAGATGAGCTTCCTTTTTCGGTGTCGACATCTGCTTGGGAGATGGTGACCATTTCCTCCATCGGCAAGTGAGAGTCACTGACGACGAGGCCTGTCATCAACTTGGTGAGAGAAGCAATAGGCAAGACAGCCTGATCATTCTTGCTAAACAGGACCTCACTGGTATTTTGATCAATGACCAAGGCAACGCTTGACTTCAGGTCAAGTGCATCTTGCGCGCCGTGCAGGCCGGCGAGTTGACCGAAGGAGGGCCGCATCGGCACGATGGCGGCCTGACGGACTACGGTGCGTTTTTGGGCGACAAATTTCTTTGTAGCGACCCGCTTTGCGACAAATTTGCTTTTGGATACCTTGGCAACCTGACGCTTGGCTGGTGCAGCGTTGGCCTCAGGTATGGAAACGGTAGCAGCAAGGGTTGCAACACAACAAAACAGGCTGACTTGGCGCAAACATTTGCCAAGCGCGGCCAGGTGAGAATAGGACATGGATCCATCTCCAGAAATTTTTTCAGAGTCTTGAGTTTAGCCAGAAAAACCGGCCAAGATCAAATACTTACACGGTTTTCTTCACCAAACAGGTCCGAAGACCGGAATTCCGCTAGCCTTGCGCTGCAACCCGATCTGATTTGTTGTGCAACTTGTTCAATGCGCTCAGGTAGGCTTTGGCTGATGCGACAACAATATCGGGGTCAGCGCCAACACCGTTCACCACGCGCCCACCGTCTTGCAGGCGCACGGTGACCTCGCCTTGGCTTTCTGTGGAACCACTGATGGCAGTGACGGAGTAGAGCACCATCTCGGCACCGCTCTTGACGTGGGACTCAATGGCTTTGAGCGATGCATCGACGGGTCCGTTTCCATCAGACGAGCCCTGCACTTCCTTGCCGTCAATGGTGAGCACGATGCTGGCCTGGGGGCGCTCACCGGTCTCGCTGTGCTGCGAGAGGGAGACGAAGCTGTATTGCTCCTTCTCATTTGTCACGCTTTCATCGCTCACCAGCGCCAAGATGTCCTCGTCAAAAATCTCGCTCTTCCGGTCAGCCAGCTCCTTGAATTTGGAAAAGGCGGCGTTGATTTCGACCTCACTGCTCATTTGCGCACCTAATTCAATCAGGCGTTGCTTGAATGCGTTGCGCCCACTGAGCTTGCCCAGGACAATTTTGTTGGCGCTCCAGCCGACGTCCTCGGCCCGCATGATTTCGTAAGTGTCTCGCGCCTTCAAAACGCCGTCCTGGTGAATGCCTGATGCATGGGCGAACGCATTGGCACCGACCACGGCCTTGTTGGGCTGCACGATGAAGCCTGTAGTTTGGCTGACCATGCGGCTTGCGGCCAGAATGTGTTTGGTGTCAATGCCCAAGTCCAGCTGAAAGTAGTCTCGACGAGTTTTGACGGCCATAACGACTTCTTCGAGGCTGCAATTGCCAGCTCGCTCGCCGAGCCCATTGATCGTGCATTCAACCTGGCGCGCACCACCAATTTTGATGCCCGCCAACGAGTTGGCGACGGCCATGCCCAAATCGTTGTGGCAATGGACAGACCAGATGGCTTTGTCCGAGTTTGGGATTCGCTCGCGAAGGTTCTTGATGAAAGCGCCATAAAGCTCAGGTACCGCATAACCAACCGTGTCAGGCACGTTGATGGTGGTGGCGCCTTCATTGATGACGGCCTCGATGACGCGGCACAGGAAGTCAACATCGCTACGGTAGCCGTCTTCAGGGCTGAATTCAACATCGTTCACGAGATTGCGCGCAAATCGAACGGCCAGGCGAGCTTGCTCGAACACCTGATCTGGCGTCATGCGCAGCTTCTTTTCCATGTGCAGCGCAGAGGTTGCAATGAAGGTGTGGATGCGGGCGCTGTTAGCCCCTTTGAGGGCCTCGGCGGCACGTGAGATATCGCGATCATTGGCCCTCGACAGCGAACAAATCGTGGCGTCTTTGATGGCGTTTGCAATGCATTGCACTGCCTCGAAATCGCCATTGGAACTTGCCGCAAAGCCAGCTTCGATGACATCAACGCGCAGACGCTCCAACTGCCGAGCGATGCGCAGCTTTTCGTCCTTGTTCATGGACGCTCCAGGAGATTGCTC
The DNA here is from genome assembly GCA_943371745.1 of Rhodoferax sp. OV413. Lineage (GTDB taxonomy): Bacteria > Pseudomonadota > Gammaproteobacteria > Burkholderiales > Burkholderiaceae_C > Rhodoferax. Next base: position 5,111 of record CALRWE010000190.1, on the reverse strand, counting down.
ACCGTCGCGCAATGTGGTGTCAAAAATAATTAATCTATCAGACATTTATTTACTCCTGTAGTCCTGAAATTCTCTTAACAGTGGAACTGCCTACTTGTGCAGACCACGTTCATCAGGCTCTTCTGTGGACGTACTGATCACACTGGTCTGGACGCCTTTGAACCGGCGCCAGCCGTAAATGACATAGCCACTGAATCCGTAGGCCACAAAGACAAAGAACATAACGGTGGGTGGGTCGATGTTGATGGCGGCGATCCCTAGAACAATCAGCACAATCACTACAAACGGCACGCTCCGTTTCATCTGCACATCTTTGAAGCTGTAGAAAGGAACGTTAGTCACCATGGTCAAGCCGGAGTACAAGGCCAATGCAAAGGTGACCCAGGGAATGGAGATGCCCAAAACTGCGCCGGTTCCCTTGATGCCAGACTCAGTGATCAGCCAAATGAAGCCGGCGATGAGTGCGGCCGCTGCGGGTGACGGCAGTCCTTGAAAAAAACTTTTGTCAACCACGGCGGTGTTGACGTTGAATCTTGCCAGGCGCAATGCGGCGCACGCGCAATAAACAAAGGCGGCAATCCAGCCCCAGCGGCCCAGATCCTTGAGTGCCCAGACATAGGCGATGAGTGCGGGGGCTGCGCCAAAGGACACCATGTCGGACAGGGAGTCCATTTGCTCGCCAAAGGCGCTTTGTGTGTTGGTCATGCGGGCCACGCGGCCGTCGAGGCTGTCGAGCACCATTGCACAAAAAATGCCAACGGCAGCCAGTTCGAAGCGGCCATTGATAGCCATGACAATGGCGTAAAAACCGCCAAAAAGTGCGGCTAGCGTGAACAGATTGGGCAGTATGTAAATGCCCTTTCTCCGCTTGCTGATGACGCCGGCGTCCCCGACCACAGCGTCTGACTCGTTCCCATCGTGCATAAATTTGGTCTCCAAGCCGTCATAGTAACAAAGGCCACCGAAGTGGCCTTTGTTGGCGCAACAAAATTGATCAGTTGCGGGTTTGGTCTACAAGCTTGTTCTTTTTGATCCAGGGCATCATGGCGCGAAGTGTCTCGCCCACTTTTTCGATTTGGTGCTCTGAGGTCAAACGACGGCGGCTCAACAGGGTTGGCGCGCCAGCTTTGTTTTCCAGAATAAAGCTCTTTGCGTATTCGCCCGTCTGGATGTCTTTGAGACACTGACGCATCGCATCTTTGGTGGCGCTGGTAACAATGCGGGGACCGGTGACGTATTCGCCATACTCTGCGTTGTTGGAGATCGAATAGTTCATGTTGGCGATACCGCCTTCATAGATCATGTCCACAATCAGCTTGAGTTCGTGCAGGCACTCAAAATACGCCATTTCTGGTGCGTAACCCGCTTCGACCAGAGTCTCGAAACCAGCCTTGATCAACTCAACCGTACCGCCGCACAGGACAGCCTGCTCGCCGAACAGGTCAGTTTCTGTTTCTTCGCGGAAATTGGTTTCAATGATGCCGGCTTTGCCGCCACCGTTGGCCATGGCATAGCTCAAGGCGAGGTCACGCGTGCGACCTGACTTGTCTTGATGAATCGCGATCAGGTGTGGAACACCACCGCCTTGGGCGTAAGTACCGCGAACAGTATGGCCCGGCGCTTTGGGAGCGACCATCCAGACGTCGAGGTCAGCACGTGGGTTGACCAATCCGTAATGGACATTGAAGCCGTGTGCAAAAACAAGCGACGCGCCTTGCTTGATATTGGGCTCGATGTCGTTGGTGTAGACAGAAGCGATCTGCTCATCTGGCAACAAAATCATCACGACATCAGCGGCTTTGACGGCATCAGCTACTTCAGCGACCTTCAGGCCAGCCTTTTCAACTTTAGGCCAGGACGCTCCGCCCTTGCGCAATCCAACGACTACATTGACACCACTGTCATTCAGGTTCTGCGCATGGGCATGGCCCTGGCTGCCGTAACCGATGATGGCAACCATCTTGCCCTTGATGAGACTCAGGTCGCAGTCTTTGTCGTAAAAAACTTTCATTTCTCTCTCCGTTGTAAAAAATTTAAACTCGCAAAATACGTTCGCCGCGACCAATACCGCTGGAGCCAGTCCGCACGGTTTCAAGAATGGCACCGCGCTCAAGCGCTTCCAAAAATGCGTCATTCTTGGACTGATCGCCAGTCAACTCAATGGTGTAACTTTTTTCAGTCACATCAATGATTCGTCCGCGAAAGATGTCAGCCATTCGCTTCATTTCTTCGCGCTCTTTACCCACCGCGCGAACTTTAACCATCATGAGTTCACGCTCGGTGTAGGCCCCTTCGGTCAGATCCACAACCTTGACAACTTCAATCAGTCGATTGAGGTGTTTTGTGATTTGCTCAATGACGTCATCAGAACCTGTGGTCTGGATCGTCATACGAGACAAACTGGGGTCCTCGGTAGGGGCCACCGTGAGGGACTCGATGTTATAGCCACGGGCTGAGAACAAGCCCACCACGCGAGAAAGCGCACCGGGCTCGTTTTCCAGCAATACTGCAATGATGTGTTTCATGAGATGAGACTCTTCTTTTCGCTGCCCTCCCCCCACGACGGTAACCCCGGGGCTTGGCAAACGATTGATTCGTCGTGAGTTGGTTAATTAAAGATCTTCAGCGCCGAGCAGCATCTCGGTGATGCCCTTACCGGCTTGAACCATGGGGAACACGTTTTCGGTGGGATCCGTGCGGAAGTCCATGAACACGGTACGGTCCTTGAGTTTTCGGGCTTCACGCAGTGCAGGCTCCACGTCCTGGGCACGCTCAATCAGCATTCCCACGTGGCCGTAGGCTTCTGCCAACTTGACAAAGTTGGGGAGCGCATCCATGTAACTGTGGCTGTAACGCCCTTCGTATTCCACTTCTTGCCACTGACGAACCATCCCGAGGTACCGGTTGTTCAGCGAAACAATCTTGATCGGGGTGTTGTACTGGAGGCAGGTAGAGAGTTCCTGGATGCACATTTGCACAGAGCCCTCCCCTGTGATGCAAAACACCTCGCTATCCGGCTTGGCCAACTTAATGCCCATGGCATAAGGAATACCCACGCCCATGGTGCCCAGGCCACCGGAATTGATCCAACGACGAGGCTCGTCAAACCGATAGTACTGCGCGGCCCACATTTGGTGTTGACCGACATCGGACGTGATGTAGGTGTCAACGTCTTTGGTCATGTTCCAAAGTGTCTCGACCACATATTGGGGCTTGATAACATCGTTTTTGCCATGATCGTATTTCATGCAATCGCGCTTGCGCCAGCCTTCAATTGTGTCCCACCAAGCGCCCAAAGCGTTGGCATCAGGTTTGACTGCTCCGTCCTTGATCATCGCGATCATTTCGGACAACACGTCTTTGACGTCGCCGACGATCGGAATGTCGACCTTCACACGCTTGGAGATGCTGGACGGGTCAATGTCGATGTGAATGATTTTGCGTTCGTTTTGCGCGAAATGCTTGGGATTACCGATCACACGGTCATCAAACCGGGCGCCAACCGCCAACAAAACGTCACAATGTTGCATGGCGTTGTTGGCCTCGACCGTGCCATGCATGCCCAACATACCCAGAAACTTGCGGTCACTGGCTGGATAGGCGCCCAAACCCATCAAGGTGTTGGTGCAGGGGTAGCCCAGCATATCGACCAGGGTGCGCAATTCGGCCGAAGCGTTGCTCAGCAGCACACCACCACCGGTGTAGATGTAAGGCCGCTTGGCTGCCAACAGCAACTGCAGCGCCTTGCGGATCTGGCCACCATGCCCTTTGCGAACCGGGTTGTAAGAGCGCATCTCCAGCTTGTCCGGGTAGCCGGTGTACTTCACCTTTTTGAAGGACACGTCTTTCGGTATGTCAACCACCACGGGGCCGGGGCGTCCGGAGCGTGCGATGTGAAAGGCTTTCTTCATGACATCGGCCAGATCGCGCGCGTCCTTGACCAGGAAGTTGTGCTTGACGATCGGGCGTGTGATGCCGACGGTGTCGCACTCCTGGAAGGCATCAAGCCCGATGGCGTGCGTTGGCACTTGCCCGGTCACGATGACCATGGGGATGCTGTCCATGTAAGCCGTGGCGATACCCGTTACCGCATTGGTGACTCCAGGGCCTGAGGTGACCAGTGCCACGCCAACATCACCAGTGGCCCGGGCATAACCGTCAGCGGCATGAACCGCAGCCTGCTCATGCCGAACCAGGATGTGTTGAATGGTGTCTTGCTTGTAAAAAGCATCGTAAATGTGCAGTACGGCCCCGCCAGGGTAGCCCCAGATGTACTTGACGCCTTCAGCTTGAAGGCATTTGACGAGAATCTCGGCTCCGCGAAGCTCTTGATCGTTCGACGTTTCGGCGTGTGCTTTTCCTGCTGCAGTCGCAGCGGCAGCCGAAGCGATTTCGGCTTTTGATATTTCCATGATGAACCTTTGTGAATTTCTCTAACGAAAGACCTTGGGTGCTCCTTCGCAGACACTTGTGGCGTTGCGTTGGAACTTGAGGTCAAGGCCATGGACACAGTGATTTTTGCGCCGGACCAGAACCCGTTTGCCTTTTGATATGCAACAAGGATTATCGCACTGCAGCAATCAAATCAAGTTGACTCGGCGAGAAATACGCACATCGAATGCCATAATCTGCCGAAAAGTGCCGTGAGAAACAGGTTTTTTATGTCAAAACGGGACAATCGGACCTCACGGCCGCTCTAAGGCATGAAACCTCTTGGCAACTGAACGAGAACTTTCTGATTTTCTAAAAAGCGTGGAAAAACGCGCATTCAAGCGGTCCAATTACCACGTTCGAAACGAAGAATCTGCACTGGACATCGTGCAGGACAGCATGATGAAGCTGGCCCAGCATTACGGACAAAAACCCGTTGACGAGCTGCCCATGCTTTTTCAGCGCATTCTCTCCAATTGCACGCTTGACTGGTTCCGGCGACAAAAAACCCGAAATGCATTGTTTTCAAATCTCGGTGATTTCGAATCTGGGGACGGTGAAGGAGACTTCGATCTTCTTGAAACTTTGAACGTACAAAACCACTCTGTTCAACATGAGAGTCCTGAGAGCTCAACCCAAAGAACGCAAACCTTGCGAGAGATCGAATATGAGGTTCAGGA
>CALRWE010000189.1:0-8049 GCA_943371745.1 Rhodoferax sp. OV413 | reverse complement strand
CAGGGTTGGCCGTAGCCCAGGGCGTTGAGTTGTTGCAGGGCGGCAATGCTTTTGTCAAAGGTGCCTTCGCCGCGCTGCTTGTCCACGTTTTCCAGCGAATAACAGGGCAAGGAGGCCACCACCTCGACCTGTTCGCGCGCCAAAAAGTCAGCCAGACCCTCCTGGCCGGGCTCAAACAAAATGGTCAGGTTGCAGCGGTCAATCACCCGCACGCCCAAGGCCCGCGCCGCACTCACCACTTGCCGAAAAGCCGGGTGCATCTCGGGGGCGCCGCCGGTCAGGTCCAGGGTCTCGATGCCCCGGCTTTGCAGGGCCTGGAGTACCAGCGCCAGATTGGCGTCGTCCATCATCTCGGTGCGGTTGGGGCCAGCGTTCACATGGCAATGCACGCACGACTGGTTGCACATGTAGCCGAGGTTGACTTGCAGCGTGGTGAGACGCGCGCGGTGAATGGCAGGGAATCCGGTGACCTGGAGCAAAGGGAGGGTAGCGTGCATGGCGGTAGTTCAATAAACGTAAAAAGGGCGCTGAAAGTGAGCTGGCCGGGGCGAGTAGCCGCTGACGGCAGGTTCTATTTGTACCTCAAAGCGACGGAATCAGCCGATGAGTCGTATGGTCAAGTGGTTTTCTTACACTTGCACCCCCAACCGATTAAAAAAAGGAACAACACCATGCAGGAAGCCCCTATTGGCATCATTGGCGGCAGCGGCCTCTACCAGATGGATGCGCTGGAGGACGTGCAGGCGCATGACATTGACACGCCTTTTGGCCAACCGTCGGATCAGGTCATGACCGGCACAGTGCACGGCGTGCCGGTGGCGTTTCTGGCGCGCCATGGCCGGGGGCACAAGCTGCTGCCCTCCGAGCTGCCCTACCGGGCCAATATTTACGCCCTCAAGCGCTTGGGTGTGCGTTACCTGATCTCGTTTTCAGCCGTGGGCTCGTTGCGCGAGGAACTGCGCCCGCTCGACATGGTGCTGCCCGACCAGTTCATTGACCTCACCAAGCGGCGCGACAACACCTTTTTTGGCGCGGGCGCGGTCGCCCATGTCTCGCTGGCCGAGCCGATTTGTGCCAGCCTGTCTGACGTGCTGGCCCAGGCGGTCATGGATGCCGGCTTAAGTGAGCGCATTCGCCTGCACCGGGGCGGCACCTATGTGTGTATTGAAGGGCCGCAGTTTTCCACGCAGGCCGAGTCGCATTGGTACCGCAGCATGGGCGCCAGTGTCATTGGCATGACCAACATGCCCGAGGCCCGGCTGGCGCGTGAGGCCCAGATGGCCTACGCCAGCCTGGCCATGGTCACCGACTTTGACTGCTGGCACCCGCGTGAGGCGCATGTGACGGCCAACGCTGCCATTGCCAACCTCATGCAAAACGCCGGCCATGCGCAGCAAATTGCTGTGGCCGCCATCCGGCTGCTGGGCGCGCAGCCGCCGCCGTCCATCGCCCACACGGCCCTGCAATCGGCGCTGGTCACGCAACCGGCCGACATGGCGCCTGAAGTGCTGGCGCGCTTGGCGGTGATCCTGGCATAGCGGGTGACATCGGCCCTTTTTTAAAAGGGCATAGGGTGTCTTGATGAAGCCCGGTGCGGGCTGCCGGCCTACCATGGTGCATGGTGAATGACGTGTTTGGATCAGGGTTTGGAAGCGTAGCCGCGCGGCTGGGGCGGTGGACGATGACCCTGGGGGTGGCCTGGCTTGTGGGCCTGGGCCTGGCACACGCTGATGCCGGCGCTGGCCCGGCTGCCCATCTGCAGGCGCGCTATGCGGCCTTGCAGCCCCAGTTGAACGCCAGTCCTTTCAAGCGGCCTCTGTACCTGGCGTCAACCGAATCGCCCCGGGCTCTGTCGGGTGAGGTTTACGCGGTCACGGCTTACCCCTTGTCTGTGGTCAGCCAGGCCTTCACCGACCCGGCGCAATGGTGCGACATGTTGATCCTGCACATCAACACCAAAGACTGCCACGCTCTGGCCCGGCCAACGGGCAGCCAGCTGCTGGTGTACATCGGGAAAAAGGACTTTCAGGCCCTGGATCAAGCCGCTCCGGTCGAGTTTGACTACCGCGTGGTGACCGCCAGCGGCACCTATTTTGATGTGGCGCTGAATGCCAAAAATGGGCCGCTGGGCACCAGCGACTATCGCATTCGCCTGGAGGCTGTGGCGCTACCGGGGGGCAAGTCTTTTTTGCACGTCACTTACGCCTATGGGTTTGGTCTGGCGGGGCGGCTGGCCATGCAGGCTTACCTGGCCACCGCGGGCCGCAACAAGGTGGGGTTCACACGCACCGCGCCCGCACCCAGTGGCCAGCCCGGTTACATCGGCGGCATGCGGGGCGTGGTCGAGCGCAACACCATGCGCTACTACCTCGCCCTGGAAGCCTACCTGGACGGCACCAAAGCACCGCCTGGCCAACAGTTTGAGCAACGTCTGCAGAGCTGGTACAGCGCCACCGAGATGTACCCCCGCCAACTGCGGGAGGTGGACCGCAACACCTACCTCGACATGAAACGGCGTGAGGGGGTTCGCCAAAAGGCGTCACCCTGAACCCGGAGCATGGCGCGGTATCACAAGCCCTTACACCGACTCCAGCGCAATCAACTCGGCCACGGTCTGCTTGCGCCGGATCACGCGGGCCTGGCCGTCTTCCACCATCACCTCAGCGATGAGCGGGCGGGTGTTGTAGTTGGAGGACATCGACGCCCCATAGGCGCCGGTGTCATGAATCACCAGCAAATCACCCACCTGCGCGGCGGGCAAGTCGCGGTTCAGCACCACCCCGCCTTCGCCTTGGGTGAACACATCGCCTGACTCGCACAAGGGTCCGGCCACCACGGTGGGTTGCAGTGGCCCGCCGGCTGGTGTGCCGCCGGCGTGCAGGATCTCCATGCCGTGGTGACTGCCGTACATGGCGGGGCGCATCAGGTCGCTGAAGCCTGCGTCCACCAGCACAAAGTGGGCGCTGCCCTGGTGTTTGCTGGCCCGCACCTCGCTCACCAGCACGCCCGACTCGGCCACCAGATAGCGTCCTGGCTCCAGTTCCAGCGTCACGGCATGGCCCAACAGGGCGGCCACTCGCTGGCGGCTGGCGTCCCACATCGAGAAGTAGTGGGCCGTGTCAATCACAGGCTCACCCGCCTGGTAAGGGATGGACAGGCCTCCACCGGCTGAGATGGCGTGCAGGTCCATGCCCTGCGCCTTGACGGTGGCGACTAGCGCCTCCATCGCGCCACACACCTCCTGCAGGTGGGCGTAGTCCACGCCCGAGCCAATGTGCATGTGCAGGCCTTGCAGGGCCAGGCCGTGGGCGCGCACTTTTTCCAGGGCGGCCACCAGGTCGGTGTGCCAGATGCCGTGTTTGCTGTGTTCGCCGCCGGTGTTGGTCTTGTTGGAGTGGCCATGGCCAAAGCCGGGGTTGATGCGCAGCCACACCGGGTGGCCGGGGTTGGCTGTGCCCAACTGGTCCAGCATGTCGATCGAGCCGCAATTCACCGGAATCTCCAGCTCAATCAGGCGCGGCAGGGTGGCGCGGTCCAGCAAGTCGGCCGTGAACACAATCTCGGCGTGTCCGGCGTGCAGGCCGGGGGTGAAACCGGCCGTCAGCGCCCGTTCCACCTCGCCCACCGACACGGCATCGACCACCACGCCCAGGCGCCTCATGAGGCGCAGGATGTGGGTGTTGGAATTGGCCTTTTGGGCAAAACGCACTACGTCAAACTGGCTTAGGGCCTCAATGCGGGCCTGGATGGTAGCTGCGTCATAGACCCACAAGGGGGTGCCGTGGTGTTGGGCGAGCGAGGCGAGGGTGGTGGGGGCAAATGGGTTCATATCAGGATGATGCCTGCCCTTGGTCATTCAATCAATGCCATTTAGTTTGTATATCCATTCAGGATGGATATAGTTTGGGTATGCCCAACCCCATGCCGCCCACTCTCACGCACCGCCAGCTCAGCCTCTTTCGCGCCATCATGTTGCACGGCAGCCTGAGCCGCGCTGCCGAGGTGACCGGTAGCAGCCAGCCCACCCTGAGCCGGGAGCTGGCGCGGCTGGAATATCTGCTGGGGTTTGAGTTGTTTGACCGGGTGCGCGGGCGCCTGCGCCCCACGGCCCGCGCCTTGGCGCTGATGCAGGAGGTGGAGCGCTCGTTTGTGGGCCTGGAGCAGATTGCGGCGCGCGCGTTGGCCCTGCGCACCTTGTCCAGTGGGCACCTGCGCCTGGCGTGTCTGCCCGCGTTGGCCCATGCGCTGGTGCCGCAGGCCTTGGTGCATTTTCAGGAGGCATTGCCCCAAGCCAGCGTGAGTGTGGTGCCACTGGAGTCGCCCTGGCTGGAGCAGGCCCTGAGCGAGCAGCGCTTTGATCTGGGCTTGGGAGAAACCACCGAGCCTCCGGCCGGGGTGGCCTTGCAGCCCTTGCTGCAGGTGAATGAAGTGGCGGTGCTGCCCGCCGGTCACCCTTTGTGCCACAAAGCCGTGCTGGCACCCAGCGACTTTTCCGGTGAGCGGTTTGTGAGCCTGGCCGAGGGCGACCCCTATCGCACGGCCATTGACGCCCTGTTTGCAGCCGCGCAGGTGTCCCGCCTGACCCTGCTGGAGACCGCCAGCGCGGTGGCCGTATGCGCCCTGGTGCAGCAGGGCCTGGGCGTGGCCATCGTCAACCCCCTGACTGCCGCCGCCATGGCCGGGCCGGCGCTGGTGGTGCGCCCACTCACCGTGCCCATTGCCTTTCGGGTCAGTCTGTTGCTGCCGCAAGTCGCCGCCGAACACCCGCTGCGCAGCGCGCTTATCCAGGCCTTTCAGCAATGTATTCATAAAGAAAATCAGCCTCTAGCCGCTTATTTTAAAGGGTAGGTCTGTCTAAAAATGTAGCGTTTGAGTGCGCGTATTGATTCACCAATACCGCGCCAAAGCCCTACCCTGGTCATGGGATAGCGCTCGTTTGCACGAAAGTCCAGACCGAAAGTTATATTTCGCGACTGTTAAGTAACTTTCAGACAGGACCGTTTCCATGTTGTCTCGCCGCCATTTTCTCGGGGCCAGTTTGGCCACCTCCATGTACGCTGCCGGCTCCTTCGTGCCCGTGTGGGCCCAAAGCGCGCCCAATTTCGGCACCCCTGCCTTACCCACCCCCGGCTTTCGCCGCATGAAAGTGGGTGATGTTGAGGTGATCTCCTTGATTGACGGCATTGCCCGCCGGCCTTTGGGTGAGGAATTTGTGAAGAACGCGCCCCTGGCCGATGTGCGTGCCCTGCTGTCATCACAGGGCTTGTCCACCGACTACATCGACGTGCCCTTCACCCCCTTCCTGGTGATTGCAGGCGGACGCAAGATTTTGATGGACACCGGGCTGGGTGACTTTGGCGGCCCCAATGCCGGCAAGCTGCTGGACCACCTGCGCGCCGCTGGCGTGCAACCCGGCGAGATTTACACCGTGCTCATCAGCCACTATCACGGGGACCATATCAACGGCCTGCGCAACAAGGCGGGCGTGCTGAATTTCCCCAACGCCAAGGTCATGGTGCCCACGGTGGAGCACGCCTTCTGGATGGACGACGCCCGCATGGCTGCCGCGCCCCAGGGCATGAAAGGCGCGTTCGAGAACGTGCGGCGCACGTTTGCCACCATGTCGTCGGACATGCTGGTGCCCTATGCCGCAGGTGTCGAGATCGCCCCTGGCATCAAGTCTGTGGCGGCCTACGGCCACACGCCAGGGCACACCCTGTTTGAGCTGGTTTCAGCCGGCAAGACCTTCTATTACGTGGCCGACCTCACCAACGTGCCGGCGTTGTTTGCCCGCAACCCCGACTGGGCCGTGACCTTTGACATGGACCCCGAGGCGGCCCGCAAGACCCGCCGCGAGATGTTTGCACGCATCACCGCCAGCAACGCGATGGTGGGCGGCTTCCACTTCCCGTTCCCGGCTTTTGGCAACATGGTGGCGTCGGGCAATGGCTATGCCTTCCAGCCTGCAGGCTGATCCCATGCTGACACGTCGCACAGTAATGGGTGCGGCACTGGGCGCGGGCGTCTCTCTGGCGGCTGTGCCGGGTTGGGCGGCGGCGGGTGAGGAGCTGGCTTCCCTGATGCGCACCGGCGGCGTGGTTGTCGCTTTTCGACATGCGCTGGCGCCCGGCACCTTTGACCCCCCGGAGTTTCGCCTGGGGGTATGCAGCACCCAGCGCAACCTCAGCGATGAAGGCCGCAGCCAGGCCCGGCGCACCGGTGAGTGGTTCAAGGCGCGCCAGTTGCAGCCAGCGCGTGTGCGGTCCAGCCCCTGGTGCCGCTGTGTCGACACCGCCACCCTGGCCTTTGGCACAGCCGAGGTCTGGCCTGCGCTGGGCTCACCGCGCGGCTACAGCGAGACCACGGGCGATGCGCATTTGCGCGAGCTGCGCCGCAACCTCGTGACAGCCAGCACCCAAACGGGGAGCTTCCAGGTGTGGGTCACCCATATGTTTGTGCTGTCAGACCTGGCCCAGACCGGGAGCAGCTCAGGCGAAGCCTTGATTCTGCGGGCGGACGCCAAAGGCAACCCTCAAATACTTGCGCGATTCCCGGCGGTGGCTTGAGGCGCGAAGGGGATGCCAGCAGCCCAAAGAACCGACCGCGTCGGCAGCGGTTTGCATCTTATGTTGCTATCTAAATAGCAAAGGTAACCCTTATGGAACAACGGCCAGAAGTTCATTTGCCAATAAATTGGCAGCTACTGAGCCTGCTCGGTAAATGGACTCAATAGGTCGGGTTAGCGTCAGCGTAACCCGATGTCTCCTTGCTCACGCAGGTCGGGTTACCGCTGACTGAACTTCGGCGATCAACTCCAGACGGGTGCCTTGGTTAGCTTGGGTGGGGTCAGGTGGCCTCAATCTCTTCGTCATTGGCCAGCCACACCTCGCCCTTTTGTAGAAGGGTGCGGGCGAGCAGGCGGGTCCGACCGCGCAGTAGCTCCCACACCTAAAGGTCTACCGCCGGGCGCAGGGGCTCGATCAGGTCGCTGGCGAGGCTTTCGCGACAAAAAGCGGGGCGATGTGTGTGGGCGGGCGTTGACAGAGGCAGCTGCGCTTCATATTATTACAGTCGTTATAACCAATCAGGAAGTGCGTATGTTCACCCTCAAATTGACACAAATCGGGAACTCGGTGGGAGTGGTGCTGCCAAAAGACCTGCTGGCGAAGCTCAATCTTGACAAAGGGGATTCGTTATTTGTGACTGAATCGCCGGATGGTTTGCGCATGACTGCGCATGACCCGGAGTTTGAATTGCAGATGCGGATTGGGCGGGAGCTGATGAAAGAGCGGCGAAACGTCTTGCGTGAGTTGGCCAAATGACCGCCCGGGTCTGGATCGCGAGGTCTGTGATATCGGCGATTCATGACATGCAGCTCGCTGAGCACGGGGGTGGCGCTGGTATTCGTGATGTCAATTTGCTGGAGTCTGCGCTGGCGCGCCCGGTCAACTTGGCAGCCTATGGCGCGCCCGATGCGCCAGCGTTGGCCGCTGCGTATGGCTACGGTATTTCACGTAACCACGCCTTTATTGATGGCAACAAGCGAACCGGGTTTGTGGCGGCTGAGCTTTTTCTCCGCCTAAATGGTTTTGAGCTGACGGCAGACGATGGCGATTGCGTGCTCACCATGCTGGCCGTGGCCGCAGGCGATATCAGCGAAGAAGAATTTGCAAGTTGGCTGCGCGCTCACACCGTGGCCAGGGCTTAGCCGCCCAGCCCCATGCGCTGAAAGTCTGACGGTCTGGAGGCGGGGGTGAAATGTGTGACAGCATTTGAATTCATGCTGTGCAGTTTAGGGGGCGGTTCGGGTATCAGAGCCCTGCGGCAAGCTTGCCACCTTGTAGGGGTGTCGGGTTACGCCTTGCGGGCTAACGCGATGTGGTGGGCCAAGGCGATTGGCTGAATCGAGCGCATCGTGGCCATCGCCTTTTTGCTATAAAAATAAGTTTTAAAACTATTGAAAGAAGCTGGCTAGAGGCATATTTGTCAATCAATTGGCTGGAACAGCCCGAATCTTCCTGACCAGGGCCGTGGTGGAGTAGCCATCCA
>CALRWE010000188.1:0-8236 GCA_943371745.1 Rhodoferax sp. OV413 | reverse complement strand
TGTCACAGTGCGATCAGTGTCGATGGTGTGGACCATGGAGCCGCCGAGCTGGTTTTGCAACACCACCTTGCGCACGTTGCGGCTTATGGCATTGGTGCCAGCCTGCGCTGGGTTGGCTGCCAGCTGCGCGGCAGTGAGACCCAATGGGTCCTGAGCCAGAGGCATGTCAAACTGATTGAAGACCATGTTGACCCGGGTCTTCTCGTTGGCGTTGAAGGTGAGTTTGCTGTTGAACTGCTTGCGTTCAGTCTTGCTGTTGTCACGGTAGCCGTCGATGTTGAATGTGCTGTAGTCTGCGATCAGGCCGTAGTCTCCTACCCGTCCTGCGTACTGCCAGTCGGTACGGACCATGCCGTAGGAGCCCGCATACGTCTGAGCGCCAAACTCCGGCTTCTCTGGCGCCTCCCGCGTGAATGCCTGAATCACACCACCAGCCGAATTGCCGTAAAGCTGAGCCAGTGGTCCGCGCAACACTTCAATGCGATCAGTCGATGTCAGGCTGACAGAGGACCCCTGGCCCTGCCCGTCAGGCGTAGTCGCTGGAATGCCATCCACCAGCAAGCGGATGCCTCGAATGCCAAACGCCGATCGGGCGCCAAAGCCGCGAATGGACAACTGCAAATCCTGGGCATAGTTCTGCCTGTTCAAAATGGTCAATCCCGGAATTCGATTCAGCGACTCCGACAGGTTGACTTGTGGACCCGCACCTTCAATTGTCGCGCGATCGACCGACTGGATCGCTGCTGGTGCATCGAAGCTGCGCTGTTCGGCCCTGGAGGCGGATATCACTACGCTTTCAAGTGTCTGGGCGCTAGCCCCGGAGTGAACCAGGGAACTCGCCGCCACTGAGATGGCTGTGTGGATGAAAATGGCCGCTTTTTTGGTCTGCTTTCTTGAAGGCATGAGTCTCTCGCTGATTTTTGGAATTAACGGACTTTTGACTCTATCAGGACCCGATCTTTTCCGCTTGCCTTCAACCGGCCAGCACCAGCGTCTCAGTCCTTGAAATCTCCCCCAAAGCCAAACACAAACGACTCGGGTTTCAGGTGCTTGCGAATGGCAGCGTTGACCTGCTCCAGCGTAGCGGCGGCTATTTGCTCATCCACCTTCTGGGAGATGGCAAAGGTGCGCCCCAGCTTCAGGTTGCCCGCAATGCCGCCAGCCAGATTACCGTCTTGCGCCCGGGAGAGGCGCCGAAAGTTCAACTGGCTTTGTTTGGCATCAAGCAGCTCTTTTTCGTCAAAGCCGTCTTTCAGCATGCGGGCGACTTCTTCCCGGAAGGCTGTTTCTACTTGAGCGCGGTTTTGCGGCGCAAAGATGGCGGTGGCCTTCCAGGGGCTATGGGGCTCATTGGTGTTCCAGCTGACCATGCTGCGCACGTCGTAGCTGAGGCCGCCTTTCTCACGAATGCGCACCCACAGCCGCGAGCTGCCACCCTGGCCCAGCATGAAATTGGCCAGCGTCAGGGGTGCGTAGTCGGGGTGGGTGTCGTTCACGGCCAGCGGCTGCTCCACCTGCATGAAGGCGTTTTGCTTGTCCGGGGTCTTGAACACCATGCGCCGGGCTGGGGCTGCAATGAGCGGATTAGGCACCCGGGTGTAACTCGCCGCTGATTTGAAGTCTCCCAAAGTGGTGCTCATCGCCGCTTTGACCTTGTCGGCGTCCAGGTCGCCCACAAACGCAGCCTGGCCAAACTGGGCGCCGTAGAACTGGCGGTGAAAAGTCTTCAGCTGGGCCACGGTCAGGCTGTGGGTGCTCTCCAGCATCTCGTCAAACGTGGCCGCGTAGCGCACATCGCCCTTGGGGTAGGGGTTACCATAGCGCTCTAGTTCGGTGGCCACAATAGCCTCGGGGTCCTTGCGCTGCTCTTCAATGGCTGAGATCACCTGGCGCTTGTATTCCTCCAGCGCCGCCTCGGGGAAGCTGGCATTGCGCAGCACGTCGCCCACAAGGGCAATGACCGCAGGCAGGTTCTCGCGGGTGGTCTTGATGCCCACCGCGGCCCGGGTGGCATCGCCGCCAAAGCTCACCTGGGCCTTGAGTTGGTCGAGCTGGTCCTGTATTTGCTGGCGGCTCAAGCTGGCTGTGCCTTTGTTCAGCATGGCCGCCGTGGCGCTGCCAATGCCACTCTGACCCATGAGACTTTTCTCATCGCCAAAGTGCAGGGTGATGCTCCCGCTGACCGCCTGGCCACGCGCACCTTTTGGCAAGAGGGCGAGCTTCAGTCCGTTGGCCAGTGTGGAGGTTTGGGTACGCTGGTCAATGTTGGTTGGGGAGGCGTCAAAGGCTTCGGTTTGTGCGGCAGCGGCGTCACCCTTGTAGTCTTTGACCAACGCGGCCACATCCACTGTGGCCGGGGACAGGGCGCGCACCGGTTTATCGGTCGGGATGTAGGTGCCCAGCGTACGGTTGTCGCGCAACAGGTACTGGGTGGCCACACGGTTGACATCGGCCAATTTCAGGTCGCGCATGGTGTCGCGGGCCAGGAAGAACAGGCGCCAGTCGCCCTGCGCAATCGACTCTGACAAGGCCACGCCCACTTGCTCGGGGTTGGTGAAGCGCAGGTCCCAGCCGGACAAGAACTTGGCCTTGGCGCGGTCCAGCTCGGCTTGCGTGACGGGGTCGGTGCCGATGGACTCGATAGTTTGCAGCATGACATCACGCGCCTTGTCCATGTCTTGCCCCGGGGCAAGTGCCAGACCCATCAGGGTCAAGCCCGGGTCTTGAAGGCTGAGGGAGAAGCTGAAAGCTGCCGCCGCCAATTGCTTGTCCACGATGCGGGTGTGCAGGCGCCCGGAGGGGGTGTCCCCAAGAATCAGGCCCAGGGCGGAGATGGCTGCAAAGTCAGGGTGCGCGCCCGGTGGCACGTGGTAGGCGGCGTACAGGCTGGGCGACCCGCCCACCCGGCGCACAGTGATGCTTTTCTCGCCATCCTGTACCGGGTCCAGGGTGTAGAGCACCGGCAGGGGTGTCTCGGGGTTTTTGAGCGGCCCAAACGACTCGCCCACCCACTGGCGCACTTTGGCGGGATCAAACTTGCCGGTGACGATCACCGTGGCGTTGGACGGGCGGTAGTAGGTCCGGTAGAACTGTTGCAGGCGCTCGATGTTGACACCCTCCACATCGGTGCGCGCACCAATTGTGCTCTTGCCGTAGTTGTGCCATTGGTAGGCGCTGCTTAGCACCCGTTCGAACAGGACGCGGCCCGAGTTGTTCTCGCCGCGCTCCATCTCGTTGCGCACCACGGTCATCTCGGTGTCAAGGTCTGTGCGGGCAATAAAGCTGTTGACCATGGCGTCGGCCTGCCAGGCCAGGTACCACTGCAGGTTTTCTTCGTTGGCCGAGAAACTGGCAAAGTAGTTGGTGCGGTCCAGCCAGGTGGTGCCGTTGGCGCGCAAGCCGCGCTTGGTGAATTCGGCCCACACCTTGCTGTAGCCCGGCGAGCCCTTGAACAACAAATGCTCCAGCAGGTGCGCCATGCCGGTTTCGCCGTAGTTCTCGTGTTTGCTGCCCACGCGGTAGGTCACGTTGACCGTGGTGGTGGGCTTGCTGTCGTCTTGTATCAGGAGCACTTGCAGCCCATTGGCCAGTCGGTACTCGTCAACGCCTTCCACCGAGGTGACCCGGCTCATGCCGTTGGGCAGCGGCTGCGCCATGGCCCCGGACGGGGCGCCGGCCACCAGGCTGAGGGTCAAGACGGTGGCTAATAATCCGAACAATGCGCGCATCTGAGTCGCTCCTCTGGAGAGTGTCTTAAAAGACTGATCTTAGAGGAACCCGTTATGGCGCACCGGCTTGACGGACATGCGGTTCTGGCGGCCCCCCGGGCGGGCTTGGGCGGCTACTCGCAACTGGCCACCATGATCGACGCTGGCGCCGCACTGGCCATTTGCTCAAACCCGGCCAGCAGGCTGCCTTGAATGCCGGCCGTGATCACAAGCGCCAATACAAGGGCAATCACTTTGTGCGCGTGCTGGGTTGGGTAAGACATTGATTTCTCCTTGAAACACCGCTCAAGATGAGTGGGTGAAGGGAATGTAGAAGCACCACTAAGGCCTTGCACCCACTTTGCGACAGACCGCAGCCTTGTGCGAAGAACTGCGTTTTGGCCAGATCGACGGTGGGGCGATAGCACGGCGAACGTAAGATGTCTGCTTCGAATTTGCCAGAGAACTGCCCCATGACCAGCGAAACCTCTCACCTCAATCCCCTGTTGCAGGATTGGACCGGCCCCTACGGGCTGCCACCGTTTGAGACCGTACGGCCCAGTCACTTTTTGCCTGCCTTTGACGTGGCGCTACCTGCCCATTTGGCCGAGATCGACGCCATAGCCCACCACCCGGAGCCCGCCAGCTTTGTCAACACCCTGCAGGCGCTGGATGAGAGCGGGCGCCTGCGCAGCCGCATCGATCTGCTGTTTCACAACCTCACCGCCAGCGAAACCTCACCGGAGCTGCAGGCGGTGGAGCGCGAGATGGCCCCCCGCCAGGCCGCGCACCACAACGCCATCACCATGAATGCAGCCTTGTTTCAGCGCATTGATACGCTGCACGCGCAACGTGCTGCGTTGCAGCTGGACGCTGAGCAGCTGCGCCTGCTGGAGCGGGTGCACCTGGATTTCGTGCGCGCTGGTGCGAGGTTGGCGCCCGAGGCCCGCCAGCGCTACGGAGCGGTGATGCAGGAGCTGGCCAGCCTGTGCGCGCAGTTCACCCAAAACGTGCTGGCCGACGAGGCCGGATATGCGCTGACCCTTGAAGATGCGGATCTGGCAGGCTTGCCGCCTTCTGTGCTCGCGGCTGCGCAATCGGCGGCTGCCCAACGCGGCTTGCCGGCAGGCAGCCATGTCGTCACGCTGTCGCCCTCCCTGGCAGAGCCGTTTTTGACCTTCTCGGCCCGGCGTGACCTGCGCGAGGCCCTGTGGCGGGCCCGGGTGGCACGCGGTGCCGGGGCGGGCGAGCGCGACAACCGGCCGGTGGCCGCGCGCATCATGGCGCTGCGCCAGGAGCAGGCCGCCTTGCACGGCTACGCCAGCTACGCCGACTACGAGCTGGTGGACCGCATGGCCGGACGGCCCGGTGCTGTCATGGAGTTGCTCACTCAAGTCTGGGAGCCCGCCAAGGCGCAGGCGGCAGCCGACCGCGAGGCCCTGGTCGCCATGGCCCGTGAGCTGGGTGAACCCGAAGAGATCGCGGCCTGGGACTGGCGTTACCTGGCCCAAAAAGTACGCCAGGCCCGCTACAGTCTGGACGATGCCGAGGTCAAGCCCTATTTCGCGCTGGACAACATGGTCAACGCCATGTTTGACTGCGCCAAGCGCCTGTTTGGCATCCGGTTTGTCGAGCAGACTGGCCACACGCTGCACCACCCGGATGCGCGCCTTTGGGAGGTTCGTGGCCCGGGCGATGCCTTGATGGGCCTGTTCATGGGTGACAACTACGCCCGCCCGACCAAACGCAGCGGCGCGTGGATGAGCGTGTTTCGCAGCCAGTCGGGCCAGGCGGGCGGCACCCTGCCGATCGTCATCAACAACAACAACTTCGCCAAAGCCGCGCCCACACTCCTGAGCTTCAATGACGTGCGCACCCTGTTTCATGAGTTTGGCCATGGCCTGCACGGTTTACTCTCCAATGCGCGGTATGAGCGCCTGGCGGGCACGCGGGTGCTGCGCGACTATGTGGAGCTGCCCTCGCAGTTGTTTGAGAACTGGGCCGAAGAAGACGAGGTGCTCACACGCCATGCTCGCCACCACGTCACTGGTGAAGTGATTCCAGACGCCTTGCTGGCCAAGCTGAAGGCGGCGCGCCAGTTTGACCAGGCTTGGGAAACCGTCCAGTACGTCGGCCCCGCGCTCATTGACATGGCCTTGCACTCGCTCCCCAATGGCACGCCGGTAGATATTGCCGAATTTGAGGCGGCGCAGAACCGCTTGCTGGGTGTGCCGCCCGACATTGGGCAGCGCCACCACTTGGCGCATTTTCAGCACCTGTTCTCAGGGCCGGGCTATGCCGCTGGTTATTACGTCTACATGTGGGCTGAGGTGTTGGAGGCTGACGGTTTTGATGCGTTTACCGAGGCGGGCGATCCGTTTGACCCGATGACTGCCGAGCGCCTGCTGTGCCATGTGTACAGCGCCGGCAACACCCGGGAGCCCGCGGCGGCGTTCAGGGCGTTTCGGGGCCGCGACCCGCAAGTGGCGCCCATGCTCAGGAAACGGGGCTTGTTGCCGGCTCAGCTTTGACGGGTGTGGGCGGGTTCAGCGGTAAAACGCCTCAACCTTGCCCTTGAGTTTGATCAAAAGTGGCTTGCCTTTGCGATCGAGAGTCTTGCCAGCGGGAACCTTGATCCAGCCTTCGCTGATGCAGTATTCCTCCACATTGAAGCGCTCCTGACCGTTGAACCGAATACCAATGTCATGCTCGAATACCGCTGCGACGTGGAAGGGGCTGCGCGCATCGCTCGAGAGGTGGTCGGGCAGTGGGACGGGTAACGAGGTGGTTTCGGTCATGGCGGTGTCTTTTTGGGTAGGGTGATGCAAGGCGGCCATTCTCCCTGATTTGGTTGCTGTCCTGGTCCGGCTTGAGATCGCTGTCCGGGTGCGCTTCTTGAATCTGGCCGTGGCGGCTTCATGGCGCCAGCAGGGGTGTGTTCGTCAGCGGATCAGGCCGGCAGCGCCAGCAAGGCAACTCAGGCTGGCCACCACCGTGAGGCGCAGGCGCAGGGGTAGCCAGTTTTGCAACCGATAGCTTGCATAGGTCTTCCGGTCCATGACGTAGCAGGCCCACAGCACCAGGGTCAGAATCACCAGGCCGCCCACTGGCGTGACCAACAAGGCCATCCAGGCGAGCAGGCTGGGGAGAACGCCCCAGACATAGAGCGTGGTGCTGCTTGCTGTGGGGTCACGCATTGCCAGTCCCCAATTGATGGCCCCCAGAAAGCTGGCAATCGTAGCTCCGTAGCCCACCAGCGCCAGGCTGGCCCACCCTCGCCATTCTGGCGCCAGGAGCCAGATGCTGGCCGCGCCAATGCAAAAAGGGAGCAAACCCCCGACTCCCAGTCGGGTAACCCATGGCGGCGGCTTGGTTGTATAGCGTGTGTTCATGCCGGGAATTCTCGCTGAGCCGCCTCCCGTCTGCGCAGTAAGGGCCTTCGCTGGGGTGTACGGCCGTCCAGGCGCCCATGGCGGCCTGTCAGCCCGCCAGGCCTGCAGCCTGGCCCAACCAGGTGCGAAATTTGCTGACCACCGGGCGTTCGTCGTCGTGCTCCGGCGTCACCAGGTAATACGACCGCTCGCCTTTTAGCGCCTGGTGGCAGGCCACCACCAGCTCGCCCCGGGCCAGTTCGGCCTCAATCAGCAGCCGGGGCACCAGTGCCAGGCCCAGCCCGTGGGCAGCTGCTTCGGCGGTCATGGAAAAAAGCTCGTAACGCGGGCCGGACAGGGCCAGCGGCGCGCTGGTGACGCCCACGGCCTCAAACCATTGGCGCCAGGCGCCCGGGCGCGTGCTTTGCTGCAGCAGGGGTAGCGTGGCGATGGCCTCAGGGCTCAGGTCGGCATGCGTGCCCAGGTAGCTCGGGCTGCAGACCGGCACCACATCCTCGTCGAGCAGCTTGAGCGCGCGCGTGCCAGCCCACTGGCTCACCTGGGTCTGGGTGCCTGCGTATAGCGCGCCATCAAAGGGCGTGTCGGTGAACATGAAAGGGCGCGTGCGGGTTTCGATGTGCACGGTGATGTCCGGGTGCAGGGCCTTGAGCGCCGACAGCCGCGGAATCAGCCAGCGGGTGGCAAAGGTAGGCACAGCCGCCAGATGCAGTGTGCTGGCCCGGCCCTGGGTAGACATGAGGTCCAGCGTGTCCTGCTCCAGCCCTTGCAGGCGCGGCGTGACGGTGAGTGCGTAGTCGGCGCCCCGCTCGGTGAGCGCCACGCCATGGCGGGTGCGCCTGAACAGGGCTACCCCCACAAATTCTTCGAGCGAGGTGATCTGGCGCGACACCGCGCCCTGCGTCATGGCCAGCTCTTGGGCGGCCCGGGTGTAGCTCTCGTGCCGGGCGGCGGCTTCAAAGCAGGCCAGGGCCTGAAGGGAGGGGATTTTTCTGCGCATGGTGGGTGCAATGTACACAAGCAGCCCACTGACGCCCATGAGGCCACCTTTCGCGCCACTGTAGCGCGGGGGACGCTCAGGCCGCTGCTCATCGCAGATACTAATTACTCTTGGTCCTGATTCCCAGGTCACTCACCATG
>CALRWE010000187.1:0-8316 GCA_943371745.1 Rhodoferax sp. OV413 | reverse complement strand
CCCACTTGATGCACGCCGTAGGCAATCGACTGCTGGCGGACAGGCCCACAGCCAAAGTTCTCTACATCCATGCCGAGCAGTTCGTATCGGATGTGGTTAAAGCCTACCAACGCAAGACTTTTGATGAATTCAAGGAACGGTACCATTCGCTTGACTTGTTGCTCATTGATGATGTCCAGTTTTTTGCCAACAAAGAACGCACCCAGGAGGAGTTCTTCAATGCGTTTGAAGCTTTGCTGGCTAAAAAATCGCATATCGTCATGACCAGTGACACCTACCCAAAGGGCCTGGCAGACATTCACGAACGGCTGGTATCGCGCTTTGATTCGGGACTGACTGTCGCCATTGAACCGCCAGAACTCGAAATGCGTGTCGCCATTCTGATCAACAAGGCGCGTGTTGAGGGCATTGACATGCCGGAAGAAGTGGCCTTTTTTGTTGCCAAGAACGTGCGCTCCAATGTGCGTGAACTGGAAGGCGCATTGCGCAAGATTCTTGCTTACTCGCGTTTTAACCAAAAAGAAATCTCAATCCTGCTCGCCCGCGAGGCTCTTCGTGACCTGCTTTCCATTCAAAATCGCCAGATATCGGTCGAGAACATTCAAAAGACCGTGGCAGACTATTACAAAATCAAGATTGCAGACATGTATTCCAAGAAGCGGCCGGCCAGCATTGCCCGGCCACGTCAAATCGCCATGTACCTCGCCAAAGAGTTGACGCAAAAAAGTCTGCCCGAAATTGGAGAGCTATTTGGCGGTCGCGATCACACCACCGTGCTGCATGCGGTGCGTAAGATCGGGGGAGAAAGACTGCAAATGACCGAGTTGAATCAACAGCTTCACGTGCTGGAACAGACGCTCAAGGGCTGACGGCGTGAACAAAGAAAAAACAGCGGCAAGCCTACAAAATTGATCTGACACATTGTCATATCCAAGACTCAAAACACCATATTTAACAAGAGGTTGACATGATTGTCCTGAAGGCCACACAAGACAAAGTTTTATCGATGTTGCAGTCGGTTGCCGGTATCGTTGAGCGTCGTCACACTTTGCCTATTTTGGCCAATGTGTTGCTGCGAAAAACAGGCCCTCTGATTGAGGTCACCACCAGTGATCTGGAGATTCAAATTCGCACCACCGCCGAACTCGGCGGTGACATGGGTGACTTCACAACAACTGTCGGCGCACGCAAACTGATCGATATTTTGCGGACTATGCCCGCCGACCAGACGGTATCGCTGGAATCGAATGCAGCCAAACTGATTCTCAAGGGCGGGAAAAGCAAATTCACGCTCCAGACCATGGCAGCGGAAGACTTTCCTCTGGTGCAGGAAGCCGCCAACTTCGGTCCTGTTTTCAGCGTACCGCAAAAGGCGCTCAAGGATCTGCTGAGCCAAGTGTCCTTTGCCATGGCGGTGCATGACATCCGGTACTACCTGAATGGCATTTTGTTTGTAGCCGAAGGCAATCAACTGAGCCTGGTCGCCACCGACGGCCACCGCCTGGCCTTCGCTTCTGCAACGCTGGATGTGGATGTGCCCAAGCAAGAAGTCATCTTGCCGCGCAAAACGGTTGTCGAACTGCAGCGCCTGCTCTCTGACGCTGAAGGCGCAATTGAGATGCAGTTTGCCGGAAACCAGGCCAAGTTCAGCTTCGGCGGCATGGAGTTTGTCACCAAACTGGTCGAGGGCAAGTTCCCCGACTACAACCGCGTCATCCCCAAGAACCATAAAAACAGCATCACGCTGGGCCGAACAGCCCTGCTCGCAACGTTGCAGCGAACCGCTATTTTGACCAGCGACAAGTTCAAAGGCGTTCGATTGAACATCGACCCGGGCACCCTGCGTGTGGCGTCCAACAACGCAGAGCAGGAAGAAGCGGTTGATGAACTCGATATTGACTACGGTGGTGACAGCATCGAAATCGGCTTCAATGTCACTTACCTGATCGACGTGTTGAACAACATGAGCCAGGACATGGTGAAGCTTGAGCTGTCTGACGGCAACAGTTCTGCGCTTTTCACCATCCCGGACAACGCCACGTTCAAGTACGTGGTGATGCCCATGCGAATTTGACCCCACTACATTTGTAGCAATACAAAGCCCGAGCCCCCGATCAGCGACACAGCTATGGCGGGTTTGGTCATTCAACTGATTAGAAGTTAGCCATGACAGAAGAAAACAAGCCAGTTCAACCCACCGAAAACGGTGATGAGGGCGTGCATACGGGCGAGGGCACGAGCGACAGCTCCAACTTTCAGCCCACCATTGATGCACACCAGGCCGGCGCATCCGAGGCCTATGGCGAAGGCTCCATCCAGATTCTGGAAGGGCTCGAAGCCGTGCGCAAACGCCCCGGCATGTACATCGGCGACACATCCGACGGAACAGGTTTACACCACCTGGTGTTTGAGGTGGTGGACAACTCGATTGATGAGTCCTTGGCCGGTCACTGCGATGACATTCTGGTCACCATCCACTCCGACAACTCGGTGTCGGTGGTCGACAACGGTCGCGGCATTCCGACCGGCGTCAAGATGGACGACAAACATGAACCCAAGCGTTCAGCGGCCGAGATTGCGCTGACTGAACTGCACGCAGGCGGCAAGTTCAACCAGAATAGTTACAAAGTCTCAGGCGGTCTGCACGGTGTGGGCGTGAGTTGCGTTAACGCCTTGAGCAAGATGCTGCGGCTGACCATCCGGCGCGATGGAAAAATCCATGTCATGGAGTTCAGCAAAGGCTTTGTGCAAAACCGCATCACCGAGACGGTAAACGGCGTTGAAGTCTCCCCCATGAAGGTGATTGGCGAGACCGAGAAGCGCGGCACTGAAGTGCACTTTTTGCCCGATCTGGAAATTTTCCAGACCAACACCGACTTCCACTACGAGATATTGAGCAAGCGCCTGCGTGAACTCAGCTTTCTGAACAACGGCGTGCGGATTCGCCTGAAAGATGAACGCAGCGGCAAGGAAGACGACTTTTCGGGTGCCGGTGGCGTCAAGGGTTTTGTCAACTTCATCAACAAGGGCAAGACGGTGTTGAACCCCAACATCTTCCACGCCATGGGCGACCGCCAGAGCGACCAAAACACCAACATCGGTGTCGAAGTGGCCATGCAATGGAACAGCGGCTACAACGAGCAAGTGCTGTGCTTCACCAACAACATTCCACAACGCGACGGCGGCACCCACCTGACGGGCCTGCGTGCAGCCATGACCCGCGTCATCAACAAATACATTGACGACAGCGAAATCGCCAAAAAAGCCAAAGTTGAAGTCACCGGCGACGACATGCGAGAAGGCTTGTGCTGTGTCTTGAGCGTGAAAGTGCCCGAGCCCAAGTTCAGCAGCCAGACCAAAGACAAACTCGTGAGCAGCGAGGTGCGTGGCCCGGTAGAAGATATTGTCAGCCGCCTGCTGCACGACTACCTGCAGGAGCGCCCGGCCGACGCCAAAATCATCGTTGGCAAGATCATCGAGGCCGCCCGCGCCCGTGAAGCAGCCCGCAAAGCGCGCGACATGACCCGCCGCAAGGGCGTGCTTGACGGCATGGGCTTGCCCGGCAAACTGGCTGATTGCCAGGAAAAAGACCCCGCCATGTGCGAGATCTACATCGTCGAGGGCGACTCTGCGGGAGGCTCTGCCAAACAAGGCCGAGACCGTAAATTCCAGGCGATTCTGCCCCTGCGCGGCAAGATCCTGAACGTTGAAAAAGCGCGTTATGAGAAGCTGCTCACCAGCAACGAAATTTTGACGTTGATCACTGCTTTGGGCACCGGCATCGGCAAGGCAGGCGGCACCACAGGCAATGACGACTTCAACGTCGCCAAGCTGCGCTACCACCGCATCATCATCATGACCGATGCCGACGTGGACGGTGCCCACATCCGCACACTGTTGCTCACCTTTTTCTACCGCCAAATGCCCGAGCTGGTTGAGCGTGGCCATATCTACATCGCGCAACCGCCGCTCTACAAAGTCAAGGCAGGCAAGGAAGAGTTGTACCTGAAGGACGCGCCTGCGCTGGATGGCTTTTTGCTGCGCATCGCGCTGGTGAATGCCTCGGTACACACCGGCGGCGACAACGGCACCACACTTAGCGGTGACACGTTGGCCGAATTGGCGCGCAAGCACCAAGTGGCACAAGCCGTGATTGCGCGCCTGCGCAATTTCATGGATGCCGAAGCGCTGCGCTCCATCGCGGACGGCGTGGCGCTGAACCTCGACACCGTGGCCGATGCTGAAATCTCGGCCGCTGCACTTCAGGCCAAGTTGCCCGACGCTGAAGTGGCAGGAGAATTTGACGTGCGCACAGACAAACCCATCTTGCGCATCAGCCGTCGCCACCACGGCAACGTAAAAAGCAGCGTGTTGACGCAAGACTTTGTGCACGGTGCCGACTACGCTGCACTGGCTGAGGCCGCCAATACCTTCCGGGGTTTGCTCAGCGAAGGCGCCAAGGTCATGCGTGGCGAAGGCGAACGTCAAAAAGAGGAAAAAGTCAGCGATTTCCGTGAAGCCATGAGCTGGCTCATTGCCCAAGCGGAAAACGCCACCTCGCGTCAGCGCTACAAAGGCTTGGGCGAGATGAACCCCATCCAGCTCTGGGAAACCACCATGGACCCCACCGTCCGCCGTCTGCTCAAAGTGCAGATCGACGACGCGATTGAGGCAGACCGGGTGTTCACCATGCTCATGGGTGACGAGGTGGAACCACGCCGGGAGTTTATCGAGACCAACGCGCTGCGCGCTGGCAACATCGATACCTGAGCTGTCGAGCCCACCGACCACACCTTCGTCCTGGTACTTGGTCAGCAGTGCTTCCAGCACGGCGCGGGCTTGGGGGCCGTATTGGGTGAACACATCGCGCTTGCGCACGTTGTCGGCCCGTTCACGCCGGGTCAAGGGTGGCTGGTCAAAAGTAATGTGGCAGATCAGGTCAAACGGGTCGAGGTCTATACCCATTTCATCCATCAGCGGCTGCAGGGGCAGGCCTTCTTCGGCCAGTTCCTCCATAACCCGCTCTTTGCGCGCTTCACCTTTCCAGCGGCGCAAGAAAGCGTCCAGGCTGGCTTAGTGGGCCCGGATGGCTTTGCGGCTGTAGTCGCGCAGGCTCTCGGTAACCAGTTTGCCGTTTTCGTCCAGATTTGGGCGTCCACCCCTGTGGAAAGCAAGCGGGACGTGGTCACGATGACTGGCACTTTGGACTCGGGGTCAATGAAATTGCCGAGCTGTTCTTTGCCTTCGGATCATCCCCCGTGATGTGCATCACATAGCGCGGATACCGTTTGACCAGGTCGGCGTTTTCATTGATGAGGGCTTGGCGCATGCGGGCAGCATGGGGCGTGTCCACGCAAAACACGATGGTTTTCTGGAACCGGTCGCCGCTAGCCTTGAGGTAGTCGCTGATCCACTTGGCTACGCGGGCGGTGCGGTTGTCGATGATGAGGGTGTGATCAAAGTCTTTTTGGTTGTCGCGTATGTCTTACTTCAGGCTGCAGGTGAACACAGGAGCGCCAAAATAATCGCTGTTGGAAACGTATTCGGTTTCCTTGGGCGTGGCAGTCATACCGATTTGGGTGGCGGCGCCAAAATACTCCAGAATTTCGCGCCAGGCCGAGTCTTCGGCGGCGCTGCCACGGTGGCATTCGTCAATCACGATCAAATCAAAGAAGCCAAGGCTGAATTCTTTGAATATTTTCTGGCGATCCTCAGGGCCGGTGATAGCCTGGTACAGCCCCGGGTAGATTTCATAGGCGGCATTGATGCGGCGTTTGTTGTCGGGGCCACGGTCCATGTTCAGTGGCAGCTCAATCTCGCTCCCATCTGCACGCTCGCTTGGCCTCAATCAAGGCAATGGGGAAGTGCCCGCCGTGAAAGCCA
Organism: Rhodoferax sp. OV413; assembly: GCA_943371745.1. Taxonomy (GTDB): domain Bacteria; phylum Pseudomonadota; class Gammaproteobacteria; order Burkholderiales; family Burkholderiaceae_C; genus Rhodoferax. Next base: position 2,433 of record CALRWE010000187.1, on the reverse strand, counting down.
CCTGACGACGAATGGCGGTTTCAGCCCAACCGGCCTGATACAGGGCCGGGGTAATGAATTTAGCGCTGGTGTCGTCTTCGCTGAGGTTCTATTTGATCATGCCGAAAGTGCTTTTTGAGCCAACCAGTGGCTTTGCAACATGGCGTGATGAACCCAATGAATTTGTACTTTTTCAAGTACGCCTGATGAAAGCTATAGACATGACCCATCCCCCCTTGCTGTCATTCCAGGTGGGATAGATTGCTCCGCTGTTCGTTACTGCAGCGGAGAACTCTGATGAAAAAGCCAATATCCGTCAGTCATTGGCGTTCCGGAGACTAACTGCTGATGTAACTCGTGAGCTGTGAAATCGTTTGCTCATGGTCGGCAATGATGTCGTCCATGATGTCGCGTATGGAAATCATGCCCAGCACCTTGGCGCCCTCGACCACAGGCAGGTGGCGGATCTTCTTTTGACTCATGAGCGTCATGCAGGCATGGGTTCCGGTGGTGGGTGCCACTGAAATCACATTGGCGGTCATGATCTCGGCCACGGTTGTTTCCTTGGAGTTTTTACCCTGCAAGGCAATCTTGCGCGTGTAGTCTCGCTCAGAAACAACCCCAACGAGTTTGCCGTCGTCAACGACGATCAGGGCGCCGATGCCATACTCCGCCAACAAATGCAACGCTTCAAAGACGGTCACCGAAGAGGCAACCTGATAAACCGTCGCCTCACGGCCTTTTAACAATTCCATTACGGGTTTCATCAATGCTCCTTTAGTTCGCCACAATTTGGTATCAGTGTAGCCAAAGTAGCGTTGGCAGCAATAGCGTGTTTCAGACCCGTCTGGATATTCGCTTCTTTTTGGATCCAGATGCCTTGGCGCGGGACGCCAGCGCCAGTTCACGTACCCGGGCGATATCGGCGTCGGAAAAAACACCGTTCACACCGGAGATGGCTGCCAGCTGCATGCCGTGCTTGAGGCCCAGTTTGTAAATCTCGCGCACCTTTTCCCACTCAATGTGACGACCCACGGTATAGCTCTCAAAGCGCCCCTCAAGCGCCAGCACTATGGTTTCTGCCAGGCAGGCGTAAGCCACATTTTTGGGCAAACCAATATTTTTCATCTCAACATCACCGGGCAGATGAATCTCGCCGGATTCGATCACCAGCACGTCCGGGCGCTTAGCCACCTCGCTGGGTGGCAAGTCCAGGGGCCGTGCGACATCGGTGATGACACAGCCCGGCTTGACCTTCATGATGTCCAGCACCTGCTTGCCCGCACCGGAGGTGGCGGTAACGATCATGTCCATGTCGGCAATGTGCTTGTCGGTGCATGACGATAAATGAATCCTGGCTTCCGGTGCCACCTTCAAAATGGATTCTTTGAGCGCCAGCAACTTGGCGGTCTCGGGAGACACCAGGTACACCGTCTCAGCCACCATCGCCAGCAAACGGGCACAGACCGAACCAATCGCACCCGAGGCGCCCACCACCATCGCCTTGAACTTCACCTTTTGCCCCGTTTCGGGAGCAGGCAGCAACTCCAGCCGCAGCAGGGCATCGTGCGCAGCCCACAAGGCGCCTGAGGCGCTGTAGCTGTTGCCGGTGGTGATCGGCAGGGGCGCCCGTTTGGCCACCGTCACGCCTGCATCGCCCACCACCTTGGTGAACGCGCCCAAGCCCATGATCTGGGCACCCAGACGCCGGGCCATTTCAGCCGCAGCCAACAAACGGTAGTAGGTAAATTCGGGGCTGTGAGCCATGATTTCACGAGGCGTGCCGCCAACCGAAATCAGCCAGCCCTCGGCTTCCACGCCCGTGGGCGACTTGATCCCTGTCACCCTGGAATAGACAAAAGGAGGCGCATAGGCCAAGGCCTTCTCCAAGACATTCATCACCAGGGGGGGCGACACCTTGGACAGCCAGTCAACGGGTTTGACGATCTTGAAATACTCTTGCGACAAGGGGTGAATGACGAACGCAAAGCGGTTCACACGCTTGAAGCCGCAGGGGTGTATCAGCCGGGGTGCCATCTTCTCGCTGCCGATGATCTCCAAATAGTCATCCTGCGTCAGCTCATCGGCTGCCTTATTGCTGGCTGCCAGGATCATGGCGTCCAGCACATGCGGCCCCAACACATGGCCTTCCAGGCTCTGGGCACCATCCACCACCAGATGGACGCCTTTGTCGCGGAACTGCGCCAGGCGCACCTCACTCACCGACGAGGTGATCAGCGTCTTGCCAGCCAACTCCTGCGCCCCGAAATCATCCAGCGCGTGCACGGGTGCGACGATAACCGTGGCCTCGCGCATGGCCGACCGCAACACAAACCGGGTCCAGGCCCGGGCGGGGCCTGAAGCCATGACGTCAGTCGGAATCCAGTCCAAGACCTGGTTTGCGCCCGATGCGTAGAGGTCCAGCGCTTGGAAGGATGTCAAAAACTTGGGAAC
>CALRWE010000186.1:0-8326 GCA_943371745.1 Rhodoferax sp. OV413 | reverse complement strand
ACTGGATCTGCGACGCGAACGACCGGTCCCGCGATCTGGATAGAAATTCTTGGATTGCATCGCAGGGCCGCTTCCGCTGCGTACTTGACTGTTGGCACCGACCGAAAACTGAGACTCAATCTTCAATCGGCGCCGCCACCATGACGCCTAACGCCAAGCTGCTACAGAAACTGGTGATCGAAAAGCTCTGCCCGAAAATTTAGCTCTGCGTGTCTACTTCCGCCAAAAACCCGTGTCAGACATTCATCACCGTCACAGCACGCGTATTGAGGTAGGCCTCCACAGCCTCCGGCCCGCCTTCAGAGCCGTAGCCTGAATCCTTGATGCCGCCAAATGGCATCTCGGCAGATGGCATGGCGGGCATGTTGATCCAGAGCATGCCAACCTCCACACGTCGGGCCAGCAAATCGGCGTTCTTGAGCGAACCCGTGAATGCGTAACCCGCCAGACCAAACGGCAGGCGATTGGCCTCATCGATGGCTTCTTGCAGGGTGTTGAAGCTGCGGATGGCGGCCATGGGACCAAAGGGTTCGTCATTGAACACCTTGGCCTGCAGCGGTACATCCACCAGCACAGTCGGCTGCCAGAAGTTGCCGGTGTCGCCAATGCGATCGCCGCCGTGTGCCACTGTGGCACCGTGCTTGATCGCATCCTGTGTGAATTCGGCCATGGCCGTGACGCGGCGTGGGTTGGCCAGCGGGCCCATTTGCGTGCCCTCGGCGGAGCCATCCCCCACCTTCAAGCCTTGTGAATACTTGACCAGCGCCGCCGCAAAGTCATTTTTGATGCTCTCGTGCACCAGAAAACGCGTAGGCGATATGCACACTTGGCCGGCGTTGCGAAACTTGGCTGCACCTGCGGACCTGACAGCCAGCGCCACATCGGCATCTTCAGCCACGATCACCGGCGCATGGCCGCCAAGCTCCATGGTCACCCGCTTCATGTGCTTGCCCGCCAGCGCAGCTAACTGCTTGCCCACGGGCGTAGAACCGGTGAAGGTGATCTTTCGAATGACGGGGTGTGGAATCAGGTAGTTGGATATCTCTGCCGGATCACCATAGACCAAGCCCAGCACGCCAACAGGGATGCCCGCATCGGCAAACGCCCGAATCAGCTCGGCGGGTGCGGCTGGGGTTTCCTCCGCGGCTTTGACGATCATGGAGCAGCCTGCGGCCAGCGCGGCCGCCATCTTGCGCACCACCTGGTTGACGGGGAAGTTCCACGGCGTAAAAGCAGCGACTGGACCCACCGGGTCTTTGACAACCATCTGGCGCATGGCCAGGTTGCCACGCGAGGGCACGATACGGCCATAGATACGCTGGCCTTCGTCTGCAAACCAGTCAATGATATCGGCCGCAGCCATGACCTCGCCTTTGGCTTCAATCAGCGGCTTGCCCTGCTCTTGCGTGAGCAATGCGGCAATGGAAACAGCGCGCTCACGCATCACTCCGGCAGCCTTGCGCATGAACCTGGCCCGTTCGATAGCCGGTATGTCGCGCCAGGACTCGAACCCTTTTTGCGCTGCTGCCAGTGCCAGATCCAGATCTGCAATGCCGGCATGTGCGACGCGGCCGATCTCTTGGCCGTTGGCGGGGTTGAACACAGCGATGGTTTTGCCGTCCATGGCATCACGCCATTCGCCTGCGATGAAGAGTTGGGTATTGGGGTAGGTCATGGTTGAATTCTAGGTGCTTGACGTGTCGTCATCGACTCGTCATTGATCATGGGGCCTGGATTCAGAGGGGTAAAGCTTTACACCCGCTCAATCACCTGTCGCCCGCTTTGCACGGCAAAGCCGGCCAGGGTCTCAATGCGGGTATCCTGCCGCGTCACATCATCCACCACGCGCAAGGTGGTGGTGAGTTGGGTGGGCGTGAACTCCACCACGCCGTAGCCCTTGGCATGGGCGTCGGCAAAAACAAAGTGCGGGTTCTCGGCAAGGCGCTGGGCCGTTTTGGCATTGCCGCCCGAGCGCGAGGTGATGCTGGTGCCGCAAAACTCTACCGCCACGCTGGCACTGGCCGGGTCGGCGTAATCGGCCTTGACATGGCCCACCCAGTTTTCATGCACATCACCGCCCAACAACACCGGATTGGGCACGGCTTGTTGTTGCAGCGCCCGGGTCAGGCGGGTCCGCGCCCCCGCATAGCCATCCCAGCCGTCGTTCCAGAAGGTCTGGCCGGGGCCGGGTTTGAAATCGCGCTGGCCAAACAGGCTGGACTGCCCCAGCACATTCCAGCCACTTGCACGCGCCTGCGGTGTGGCCAACTCATGGTTCAACCAACGCTCTTGCGGCAAGCCCAGCAAGCTGCGTGTCGGGTCTTGCCAGGCAGTGCAGGTGGCGGGGTCCACCGTGGCAGAACCCAGGGCACCATCGCGTGTGCATACCTGGGGGTCTTTGTGCTGGCGGGTATCGAGCAAATACAGGGATGCCAGCCTGCCAAAAGACACCCTGCTGTGAATGCGCATCTCGGCCCCGGCCTGGAGCGGGTTGGGCAGGCTTCCCAAGGCGGCACTGAAGGTGGTGGCCCGAATCGGCATGTGTTCGTAGTAGGCCTGGTAAGCCGCTGCACGGCGGGTCAGAAAGTCGGCTGAGCTGGACGGATCAAACGCACTGCTAAAACCCGCCTGGGTGCCCGCATAATCGTTTTGCACCTCGTGATCATCCCAAGTCATGAGCCAGGGGCAGGCGGCGTGCATGGCCTGCAAATCAGCATCGCCCCTGTACAGGGCATAACGCTGACGGTAGTCCTCCAGCGTGAGCACCCAGCCGCCGGTCGGTACCCGCACCTTGCCGTTCAGGGCCGGGTATTCATAGATGTAGTCACCCAGAAACATCACGGCATCCAGGTTTTCCTGACGCATGTGCCGCCACGCCGAAAAGTAGCCGTCTTCCCACTTTTGGCAAGACGCATAACCCAGGCGCAGCCGGGCCACTAAAGCGTCGGGTTGAGGGAATGTGCGTGTGCGTCCCAACGGGCTCACCGCGTCACCCGCCATGAATCGGTAAAAGTACCAGCGATCAGCCGCCAGGCCGGCGACCTCGACATGCACCGAATGAGCCAGCTCGGGGCTTGCGCTGGTGACCCCGCTTTGCACGATGCGGCTGAACTGCTCGTCGTGCGCCATCTCCCAGCGCACAGCCACCGCCGGCGCCCCTGATCCGCCAAAAAAGCCGGGCACGTGCAGTCTGGTCCACAACACCAGTGAGTCGTGTGTGGGTGACCCGCTGGCCACGCCCAGGGTAAACGGGTTGGTGTTGGAGCGAGGCTGGCTTGACGCGCTCCGCGGCAAACACCAGGTGGCTGCGCCAGCACAAGCCAGTTGCAGGAGTCGCCGGCGATCCGGTAATGGAGAGATCGTCATGGCGGGCAATTCAACGCAAACTTAGTTCAGCATCGCGCTCAAACTGCTCCACGGCATGCTGCGTCAAGGCATCCCTGGACCAGGCCACCAGACTGGCCGGCGGCAAGGTCGCCGCAGCAGCACCGCAGCCGATCAGACGGGCCAGCACATCGGGCGACTTGATGCTGGCCGCCAGCAAAGCCGGGCCATTCGCCTGCACGGCAACACACGCTTCCAGCAGCGCCCACACATCGCGCCCATCGGCAGCCAGGCGCCCCACATAGGGCGCCACATAAGCCACGTTCAGGGATTGAGCCCACAACAATTGCACCGGATTCGACAAGCCGGTAAGCAACAGGGGTTGGCCAGTTTGTTTCACCGCAGTAATGCAGGGCAACCAGTCAGGATGGCAAGGCAGCTTCACAGTCAGCCGCACTCGGGCTTGCTCAGCTGCTGCCTGCAACGGCGCGACCCATTGCAGCGCCTCAACCGGGTCAGGTGACGGCAGTTGGAGCATCAGCTCCGCCAGACCATGGTCGCTGGCGGCTTGCAGCAGGTTCAGATAGGTAGGCAAACTCACCGGCAGCCCGGCCTGATAAATCAGGGTGGGGTTGGTAGTGACCCCCTGAACTGGCGGGCAGCCAGCCGGCAATGGCCAGGTTTTGATTACGGCTGAATCAAGATAGATTTTCAAATGAGATCCTGCTTGAGAAAGATATCCTTGATGGGAAAAAATTGCGTATGCAGCGGCAGCAATGAGCCACCCAGGGCGCGGGCGTGCGCCCCTACCTGCCCTGCCACCACGGCGGGCACATGCAGGCCTTCTGGGTTATAGGACTGGAGCTGCTCACGTGTGGCCCCAATCAGCGCCTCAATCAGGGGGCGCCCCAAAGAGCCGTCAATCACCACGGCGTCCAGATCCAGCAACGCTGCAGCGGTAGCGGCGGTCATCGCCAGGGCCCGGCTGGCCTGGGCTAGCCAAGGGGCAGTCAATGCAGCATAGATGGGGTCCATGATGCGGGCTTCGTGTACCAGTTGGGCCTCAAAACCAGCGCCTTCGAGCGCCTGCTCCAGCTGCCAGCCGGAGGCAATCTGCAACAACTGCGGCGGTTCGGTGGCCTCGCCGCCCAGACCCACGGGCATCGAGCCAATGGCACCAGCGTTGCCGCGTGCACCCGCCACAATGTGTCCGGCCAACACCAGCCCCCCGCCCACAAACGTACCGACAAAAATATACAAAAAGCTTTCAAAACTGCGGCCGTGGCCTTGCAGCATTTCCGCCATGCAGGCAGCCGTGGTGTCTTTGGCAAATTCAACCGGCAAGTCAGTCAGGGCCTGCACAGAGGTCAACAAATCAATTCGCTCCCAACTCTGCAGAGCCAGACCCGCCTCGCCGCCCAGCAAGTTGGACCATTTATGCAGTGACAAGGGCGCGGTCAAGCCAATGCCCACCGTTCGCGCCCAATGCGCCCCCAGCAAGGCCTGCATCTGGGTCAGGCCATCCCGGATGTTGAGCAATACAGCGTCCGGGTCGGGGTAGGGATAATTGAATTGAAGGCGGTGGCGTGGTTGCCCAAGAAAATCAGACACCAGCACCTCCAGGCTGCGCCGCCCCACCTGCAGCCCCACACTGAAAGCCCCGTCCGGGTTCAGCGCCATGGGCACCGAAGGCTGACCAATTTTTCCGCGCACCCGGGCTTGGCGAATGAGCAAGCCATCACCCTCCAGCCGGTTGACGATGATGGACACGGTTTGGGTTGACAGCTGGGTGAGGCGCGCCAGATCGGCCTTGGGCATGGCGCCGTGGTGGCGGATCGCCTGCAACACAATGCGCTCGTTAAACTGGCGCATGCCGTTGTGGTTGGAGCCGCGCATCATGCGCGGATCGCGGACAAAAGCAGGGGTATCGGTCAAAAGAAATCCGGGTTCAGTTAAGAATGACGCCCTTGCAAAACATGGCGTTGCCGTAGGCGGTGACTTCACCACTCTGGATGATCAGGCTGGCGGCTTTTATTTTGTCATAAAAGGCATAGCGCTCGACGCCTTGCACGCGCTCTTGGGACCAGCCCTCCTGCACCACCAAATCCACAACCTGCTGTTGCGCAGCAGTGCGGTGGTCATCAGGCTGTTGGCACACGCGCATGTAAGCCGCCGGTTGGGGAAGGTCTTCCGCCAGCGGAATGACCGACAACACCGCCTGGCTCACACGCGCCAGGCTGTTGCCCGGCAAGCGGACCACCGGCTTGCCCTGGCTCAAATACTGCGCCGTGAAGTTATCGTCCACCACTGCCACCCACTCGCCATGCCCCATGGCGCTCAGGTGCATGAGCAGTTCGGGGGTCAACAAGGAGTCGATTCCTTTCAGCATGTCAGCGCCTCTTCTGCGGGTAACTGGGACGGGTGAATGGCCCCGGTGATCAGGCCGACAATTTCCTCCGGGTTGGTCTGGCGGGTGAGCCGGCTGCAGATGATGCGGCCCTGGCGAAACACCCAGATGCGGTCCACCAGCTCAAACACCTGGCGCAGGTTGTGGCTGATGATGATGAGAGGGATGCCTTTCGCCTTGAGGCCCTTGATGATTTGTTCGACGCGGGCCGTCTCGGCCACGCCAAGCGCGGCTGTGGGTTCGTCCAGAATGATCAGCTTTTTGGCAAAACCGGCCGCGCGGGCAATCGCCACGCACTGGCGCTACCCGCCCGACATGCCGCGCAGGCTCTCCGTCATGTCCTGAATCTTGACGCCGGTGGTGGCCAGCATCTCGGCTGATTTCTCGCGCATGGCCTTGTGATCCAGGACGGACAGTGGGCCCAGGTTGAACCGGGTCAATTCGCGGCCCAAAAAGATGTTGGCCGGCACATCCAGGTCTTCGGCCAGGGCCAGTGTCTGGTAAACCGTCTCGATGCCCTGCTCCCGCGCGTTCAGCGGGGAGGAAAAACTGACCTTGTTGCCGTCCAGCCGGATGTCACCCGCATTGGGCTGCTCCACGCCGGTGATCAGGCGCACAAAGGTACTTTTACCCGCGCCGTTGTCCCCCACGATGGCAGCGTGCTCGCCCGGCAGCAGGCTGAAGCCGGCGTCGGTCAGCGCCTCAACGCCGCCGTAGTGTTTGGTGAGCCCGCTGATGTGCAGCACAGGTTGGAGTGAGTTCATAAACATCTCGAGTTGGAAATACTGAAGTAGGAGCATGCCAGATTTTTTGAAAAATTTCATTAGTAAAACTACTAGGTTTATTTAGTAAGAATTTCTGATTTAATCCAAACCCAGCAAGCGACAGCCCTATCGCTGCCCTGCTGAAAACTCAATTCAAATCACCGGAGACAGAAGAATGCGTACGAAACTTGCACTGGGCCGTCTGGCCGTCGCCTTCGCCACAGCGGGCCTCATGTCAGCTGCCATGGGTCAATCCACCATTGCTTACATCACCAATGGCAATACCAACGAAGGTTGGACGCTGATCAATGGCGGCGCCAAGGCCGCGGGTGAAAAAGCGGGCGTCAAATTTATCCAGCTCGCCGCTGAAAAAGGTGAACTCTCAAAGCAGTTGGCCATCGTCGAAGACATGATCACCCGCAAGGTCAACGCCATTGCGATTGCCCCGGTCGATAGCGCTGGTATTGCCCCGGCCATCAACAAAGCCATTGCGGCGGGCATTGTGGTGGTCGCTGTGGACACCAACATCACCGGCGCCAAGATCACCTCTTACGTGGCCACCGACAACATCAAGGCCGCCATGGTCCAGGGCAAATGGACTGGCGAGCAGGTCAAGGACGGCGACACCGTGATCTATATCACGGGTGACCTCGGGCAGTCGACCGGGCAAGAGCGAAAAAAAGGCTTTCTGGACGGCCTGAACGGTGTGCGCAAAAACGTCAAAGTGGTTGAAGTCTCCACCACCTGGGATCAAACCATGGCCCAAAACGGGGTGGAGACCGCGTTGCGCTCCAACCCCGCCGTCAAGGTGATTGCATGCGCCTGGGACGGCGGTGCCTTGGGCGCCAAAGCCGCCATGATGGCCGCAGGCAAAAAAGCCGGTTCCATCAAAATCGCCGGTTTTGACGGCTCACCCGGCGGCCTGGACATGATGAAGCAAGGCTGGCAACAAGCCAACGCGGCCCAAATGCTCGCCAAAATTGGCCAGGTGGGTGTGGACACTGCGATTGCGGCTGCAGCCGGTAAAAAAGTGGAAGCCCGCATTGACACCGGCTCCTTCCTGGTGGTGCCTGCCAATGTGGATCAGTTCGCCAAAGACTCTGGCGTGGCGCAATTCATGAAGGCCAAATAGCCATGAAGTCCATCATCCGGCAGGAATGGTATGGCGCGATGGTGGCCGTTTTGGTCCTGGGCGTCTTTTTGACCGTGGCCTCGCCCTATTTTCTGACCCCGGGCAATATCTCCAACATCCTTGTGCAAGCCTCGGTGATTGCGCTGCTGGCAGGTGGACAGACCTTTGTGATCCTGACCGGCGGTGTTGACCTGGCGGTGGGCGCCCTGACCGCGCTGGCCGGGGCGGTGGCCGGGCACATGATGATCAAACTGGGCATCAACCCCTATGCGGCGATGTGCGCCGCATTGGCGATTGGCGCGGCGGTGGGCATGTTCAACGGCTACCTGGTGGCGTTTGTCGGCATCCCGTCATTCATTGTCACGCTGGGGGGCTTGACGCTGTGGCGCGGTCTGGCGTTTGAATCCACAGGCGGGTTTGACAACTCCGGCATGCCGGACCCCCTGCCCTTTTTGGGCTACGGCGAGTTGCTCGGCATTCCCATGCCGATCCTGATCACCGGCGTGTTCTTTGTGGCCATGGCCTTCATCTTGTCGAGCACCAAGCTGGGCCGCTATGTGTACGCCATGGGCTCCAACGAGATGGGCGCGCGCCAGGTGGGCATCAACATTCGATGGTACAAGCTGGGCGTGTATGTGGTGTGCGGCCTGAGTTGTGCCATGGGCGCCATCTTGTTGATGGCCCGCATGGATTCGAGCA
>CALRWE010000185.1:0-8368 GCA_943371745.1 Rhodoferax sp. OV413 | reverse complement strand
GGTGTGCCCTGAATCGGGAAGAAACGGATCAAATGCTCTGGAGGAGGCAACACGGTGATGTCCTTGATGCGTTGGTCATCGGTCTGGCTAAGTCGGTCGTTGGGGCGGGCGGTGGCTTGCGCATACCAACTGTCCGCAGGGACTGCAGTGGCTTCTGATTTCATGGTGAGGCTCCTAGGTCAAAGTAATCGAGTCAAAAAAGCATAAAAAAACCGCCGGGGGTGCCGGCGGTTTTTGGAAGATCAGGACGTTTTTTTCAGGTACGTTCAGAACTCTCTACCGCCGCAGGCGCTTGAGAACCAAAAATAGCCAAAGAAAAACTGAACCGAATTCATGGACGGGAATGTAGCACAGTGGGGCTTGGGCCTGGCTTACGCCGTGCCGCCCACGGTGAGGCCATCAATGCGCAAGGTGGGTTGTCCCACGCCCACCGGCACGCTCTGGCCTTCCTTGCCACAGGTGCCCACACCGCTGTCGAGCTTCATATCGTTGCCGATCATGCTGACGCGCTTGAGACATTCCGGGCCGCTGCCAACCAGGGTGGCACCCTTGACGGGGTACATGATCTTGCCATTTTCGACCCAGTAGGCTTCACTCGCTGAAAATACGAACTTGCCCGAGGTGATGTCGACCTGCCCACCGCCGAAATTGGTGGCGTACAGGCCTTTTTTGATGCTGGCAACGATTTCTTCAGGTGATTTGTCGCCACCGAGCATATAGGTGTTGGTCATGCGCGGCATGGGTACATGGGCGTAGCTCTCGCGCCGGCCATTGCCGGTGGGCGCCACGCCTGTAAGGCGGGCATTCATGGCGTCCTGGATGTAGCCCTTCAGGATGCCGTCTTCAATCAGCACATTGCGCTGGCTGGCATTGCCCTCGTCGTCCACATTCAGTGAGCCGCGGCGGTCGGCAATCGTGCCATCATCCAGCACGGTCACGCCTTTGGCGGCCACACGCTGGCCTACGCGACCACTGAAGGCGCTGGACCCCTTGCGGTTGAAGTCACCTTCCAGGCCGTGCCCGATGGCTTCGTGCAACAAGATGCCTGGCCAGCCTGAGCCCAACACCACGGTCATCTCGCCAGCCGGTGCGGGCCGCGCATCAAGATTGGTGAGGGCTGCCTTGACGGCCTCGTCCACATACTGGCCAATGATTGCATCATCAAAATAAGCCAGCCCGAAGCGGCCGCCACCCCCGGCAGACCCCATTTCACGGCGGCCTTTTTGTTCGGCAATCACGGTCACGCTCAAGCGCACCAAGGGGCGCACATCGGCCGCCAGGGTGCCGTCGGCGCGGGCTACCATCACCACGTCGTATTCAGCGGCCAATCCGGCCATGACTTGCGCCACACGCGGGTCTTTGGCACGGGCGAGTTTCTCCACCTTTTCCAGCAGCTGGACCTTGGCGGTGCTGTCCAGCGTGGCAATCGGGTCCATTCCCTTGTACAAAGAACGGGCCGGCGCAATTTTTTGGGTCGCTGTCTTGATGCGACCCGTCTGGGCCGCGCTGGAGATGGTGCGCACCGTCCGCGCCGCATCCAGCAGCGAAGCCTCCGAGATGTCGTCTGAATAGGCAAACGCGGTCTTCTCGCCGCTCACGGCCCGCACGCCCACGCCTTGGTCGATGCTGAAGGAACCGGTCTTGACGATGCCCTCCTCCAGGCTCCAGCCCTCGGATCGGGTGTACTGAAAGTACAGGTCGGCTTCATCCACCTTGTTCGCCTTGATTTCTGCCAGGGCGCGGGACAGGTGGGACTCATCCAGCCCGAACGGGGTGAGCAGAAGGGACTTGGCAACGGCCAAGCGTTCGATGGTGGGTTCGCGAGAGATCATATGTACATTTTAGGGCTTGGGGTTTAGCCACTTGAACAACGCGGCATCATCTTCATGCGCCAGGCCGGCTCGGGCAGCCCCATCGAACACATCGCGCACGCGCGCACCCAGCGGGCCTTCGAAGCCAGTGGCCTGCGCCGCCTGCACCGCCAGACGGGTGTCTTTTTGAAGCAGTGTCATGTGAGCGCGGGGCTCAAAGTCGCCAGCAACGGCGCGGCGCATCCGGTCCGACCCAATCCAGCTTTGCCCGCTGGACTGCTCGATCACGGCGAGCGTGGCCGCCAGATCGAGGCCCATTTTTTGGGCCATCACCATAACCTCAGCGGCCCCCACGAGGTTGATGCCTGCTGCCAGGTTGTTGACCAGCTTGGTGCGAGCCCCGTCGCCCACCCGCTCGCTGATGCGGTGCACCTTGTTCGACAAGGCCTCGAACAGGGCCTCATGGCACTCAAAAACCTCGTTGGCGCAGGCCACCATCAGGCTCATGTTGCCGTCGCGGGCACGCACCGGGCCGCCCGACATGGGCGAGTCCACCGTGTGCACGCCAAAGGAAGCCAAGCGCCGGGCAAAGTCTTCCACGTCATGTGGCGCCAGCGTGGGGCACAGCATCACAACCTGGCCCGGCGACAGCGCGGGACCGATTCCCTGCGGCCCGAACAGCACCGCCTCGGTCTGCTCGGCATTCACCACACAAACGATAGTTACTACTGAATCCATAGCTGCCTGAGCATGATTCATGCCGTCCAGAGCTCCAAAAGACACCAAGTCTTGCACTTTGGCCTCATCCAGGTCTACCACCCGGACCGGCCACCCCAACGCCAGCAAACGGTGCGCCATACCGGCGCCCATGTTGCCCACGCCAATCACTGCAACCGGAAAACGGGGCTCCAGGTTCGTCATGACTGCACCAGGCGCTTGGACTTGGCAATCGACATCAAAATACCCAGCGCCAACCCGAGCGTCACCATGGCCGTGCCACCATAGCTGATGAACGGCAGCGGCACACCCACCACAGGCAAGATGCCGCTGACCATGCCCATGTTCACAAAGGCGTAAGAGAAAAAGATCATCGCCACAGCCCCGGCCAGCAGGCGGGAAAACACGGTGGGCGCCTCCAGCGCGATGACGATGGCGCGCAGCACCAGGAAAATAAACGCCGCAATCAACAGCAGGTTGCCAAACAGGCCAAACTCTTCCGAAAAGGCGGCAAAAATGAAATCGGTGGTGCGTTCAGGGATAAATTCCAGGTGGGTTTGTGTGCCCTGCATGAAGCCCTTGCCCCAAAAGCCGCCCGAGCCAATGGCAATCATCCCCTGAATGATGTGAAAACCCTTGCCCAGCGGGTCTTTGCCTGGGTCAAGCAGGGTACAAATGCGCTGCTGTTGGTAATCGTGCAGCACCGACCAACGCACCCCTTCAGCACACAACTCTGGCTCGTAAAACACCAGCAGGCCGATGCCGACCAAGCCCAACAGCACCGGCGGCAGGATCAGTTTCCAGCTCAGGCCGGCAAAAAAGATGACCGACAAACCCGCCGCCAACACGAGCAGGGAGGTACCCAGATCGGGCTGTTTCATGATCAGGCCCACCGGCACCATCAGCAACAGCCCGGCCACCAGAAAATCCAGCGGCCGCAACTGACCCTCGCGCTTCTGGAACCACCAGGCGAGCATCAAGGGCATGGCAATCTTGAGGATTTCGCTGGGTTGGATGGTCACACCCACGTTCAGCCAGCGCTGCGCGCCTTTTTTGGTGACACCGAACACCGCCACGGCAATCAGCAAAACCACCCCGGCCACATACAGGGGCACGGCCAGCGCCATCAGGCGCTGAGGCGGGATCTGGGCCACCACAAACAGGATGAACCCGGCAATCAGCATGTTGCGGCCGTGGTCTTGAAACCGGGTGCCATGGTCAAAACCCGATGAATACATGATCAGCAGCCCCGCGCCAGCCAGCAAAAACACGGCAAAGGCCAGCCAGCCGTCAAAACCGCGAAACCAGGGCTCAATGCGCTGCCACGGGTGAATATGTCCAAAATTTTTCGCCATTTGCGAATTATCCCGCGACCGGCCCGGGACGGCGGGTCCGCCCTATCATTTGTCCCATGCAATCTGTCAACCCAAGTCCGCAGCCCATCACCCACCTGCTTTATCTGCATGGTTTTCGTTCGTCGCCGCAGTCGGCCAAAGCCCGCACCATGGCCCAGCTCATGGCTGTGCAGTATCCGCAAGTTGAGAGGTGGTGCCCACAACTGCCCCCCTCACCGCAAAAGGCCATGGCTTTGGTCCTGCAAGGCATCGCGGGGTGGCCGCCTGAAACCATGGCGGTGATGGGCTCGTCGCTGGGGGGCTTTTATGCCACGGCCGTCGCACAGGCCATCGGCTGCAAGGCGGTGCTGCTGAACCCGGCCGTCCATCCGGCACGCGACCTGGCCAAGTACATCGGCGAGCAAACCAGCTGGCACGACCCGCAAGAGCGATTTTTCTTCCGGCCGGAGTTTGTGCAGGAACTGCAGGAACTAACCCAGCCTGGCTTGAAACAAGCCGCCAATTACCTGGCCGTGATTGCCAAGGGTGACGAAGTGCTGGACTGGCGGGAAATGAACGCCCGATACGAAGGTGCGACTATCCGCCTGATTGAAGGCAGCGATCACGCCCTGAGCGACTTTGAAACGCATTTGGCGTCAATACTGACATTTTTAGGCCTGCACCCTGTCGCCACCTGACGACCGTTGCAAGACCAAAAACGTCAGCTTCCTGCACCCGTCAGATCAGCGGCCCAGTTCCTTGAGGTAAGTTGCCCGCGCCGCCACGGCCGTGTCCGTAAAATCAGAGAACAAGCCATCAATGCCCAGGCGGTAAAACTGCAGGTACTCTGCCTTGGGGTCGCCTTTGTAGTCAAAGGCAAGGCGCTTGGGCTCGTTGCGAAAAGTCCAGCTGTGCACCATCAAGCCGAGCTTGTGCGCATCGGCAATCAGGCTCGTGGCGGGCTGTGAGGTGGTGTCCATGTAGTTCACGGCGCCATCGCCATTCACGTCCAACATCTTGCCGGCGGCATCAAACGAGCCCTTGACCGGCACGATGTAAGGCTTCCAGGGGCCCACGCCATCGGCGTATTTCTTGATTTCTGCCAATCCTGCGGGGGTGAGCATGGAGTCAAACAAGTCAGTTTTGCCGGCGCGGGTCCAGTCGTAGGGTCGGTCAAACGGGGCCGCAAAGGTCACTTTGCCGGTTTTGAAGTCATAGTCGTCGCCATCCACCAGCTGGACCAGTCGAACCTGGGTTTTGGGCCGCAGATACTGCAGGTTGGAGACTTCGAACGACTGGATGATGACTGGTGAGTCTTTTTTGGTGTAACCGTAATCGTTCAGGATGGTGAGCAGCCGGTCTTCGAGCTTGAGGTTGGCATCCACGTGGTAGGTGGGGTGCTTGGTTTCCGGGTACACACCCACCACGCGCCCGGCCTTGGCGCCCTCGGTCTTGGCCAGGTCCAGCACTTCGCGCAGGGTCGGAATCAGGTATTTTCCATTGACGGATTGATCGCGGTCGCTGAGCGGCTGAACGGCGCGCAGGGTCTTGATTTCAGCCAGTGTGAAGTCGGTAGCAAACCAGCCAGTCTCGGAGGCACCGTCCACCAGGCGCGTGGTCTTGCGGCTGGCAAATTCGGAGCGGCTGGCAACATCGGTTGTGGCCGTGATATTGGGCTCATGGCGGGCAATCAATTCGCCGTCCTTGGTGGCGACCAAATCGGGCTCAATGAAGTCGGCGCCGTTCTGAATCGCCAATTTGTAGCCTTCCAGCGTGTGGTCAGGCAAATAGCCCGCCGAGCCCCGGTGTCCGATGACCAAAGGCTGCGCGCCATTGAGCGTCAAAAATGGAGCAGGGTCACTGCCACCGCAGGCCACCAGCGCTGCAGCGCTCAGGCAGGTCAGGGCCAGGACAAGCCCACGGGGAGCAGAGAAAACGCCGACTGTAGATTTCATGAGTTGTCCATCAAGTTAAAACCCTGCACTCTAGGGTGCTCTTGTGACAGCGCCACGTTGTCTGCATGACGAAACGATGAAAACCAGCACCTGCGACACCTGAGCGAGTCGTCGTGCGCTGCCGATCCGCAGGCCATGGGAGAATCACGCCCATGTTTTTATTGTTTGAAGAAGCCGGAAAATTCATGGCCGGTCGGGTGCTGTCAGAAGCCGAGTCTTCTGTGCAGGTGGAGTTGGACAGCGGCAAGCGAGTCAAGGTCAAGGCGGCCAACATTTTGCTGAAGTTTGAAAAACCGTCGCCAGCGCAAATGCTGCTGGAGGCGCAGGCCGTCAGCGACACCATCGAGCTGGAAATGGCCTGGGAGTTCTCGCCTGAAGAAGAGTTTGGCTTTGCCGAGCTGGCGCGAGACTACTTCAGTGAACAAGCCACGCTGGCCCAGCAGGCGGGTATGCTGGTGCGCCTGTTTGAGGCGCCGCATTACTTTCGCCGCGCCGGCAAAGGGCGTTTTCGCAAGGCTCCGGCCGACATCATTGCGCTGGCCCTGGCCGCCATTGAGAAAAAGAAGCAAATTGCGCTGCAAACCGCGCAGTGGGTCACCGACCTGAGCGAAGGCACTTGCCCGCAAGCCATCCGTGACCAGCTCTACAAAATCTTGTTCAAGCCCGACAAGAATGCGGCTGAATACAAGGCTGTGGTGGAAGCCTCGCGTGCCACGCACCTGGGGCCGCTGGAACTGCTGATCAAGGCGGGTGCGATTGACTCGCCCTACCAGTTTCACTGGCGGCGCTTTTTGCTCGAGAACTTCCCCAAGGGCACGGGTTTTCCCAAGCTCGAAGCCCCGCTCATCAAGGATGAGCTGCCTTTGTCCACCGCCCGGGCGTTTTCGATTGACGACTCGGCCACCACGGAGATTGACGACGCGCTCTCGGTGCAGGGCCTGGGCACCGGCACGATTGTGCTGGGCATTCACATCGCCGCGCCGGGCCTGGCCGTGTTGCCGGGCAGCCCTATTGACCAGGTGGGCCGCAACCGCCTGTCTACCGTGTACATGCCGGGCTACAAAGTCACCATGCTGCCCGACGACGTGGTGCAAGCCTATACCCTGATGGAGGGGCGCGACTGTCCAGCGGTATCGCTGTATGTCACTCTGGACGAGGCCACCCTGACCATCACCGGCAGCGAGACACGCCTGGAGCGAGTGCACATTGGCGCCAATTTGCGCCATGACCAGCTCGATGCCATCGTCACCACCGAATGGCTGGAGGACCCGGCGTTTGAGCACCAAATGGACCCCCAGCCGCTGATTAACAAGCGTCCACAGCTCTCATTTTTGCACCGGCTGGCGAAAGACCTGAAACTCAGGCGCGAAGTGGTGCGCGGCAAGCCCGAGAACTTCAACCGCCCCGACTACAACTTCAAGCTGATCGGCAACGACGGCGCCGAACCCCAGGGCGATGAAGAAGTGAGCATCAGCGTGCGCCAGCGGGGCGCGCCGCTGGACCTGATCGTGTCCGAGGCCATGATTCTGGCCAACAGCACCTGGGGCGGCTGGATGGCCGATCTGGGCGTGCCCGGCATTTACCGCAGCCAGGCCTCCATGTTGCCGGGCGTCAAGGTGCGCATGGGCACACGGGCGCTGCCGCATGCCGGCCTGGGCGTCAAGAGCTACGCCTGGAGCACCTCGCCCCTGCGCCGCTACACCGACCTGGTCAACCAATGGCAAATCATTGCCTGCGCCCGCCACGGCAACACGGCCGCGCTGGTGGCGCCGTTCAAGCCCAAGGATGCGGACCTGTTCTCGATCATCTCCAGCTTTGATTCCGCTTACTTCGCCTACAACGACTACCAGCGCGGCATTGAGCGCTTCTGGATTCTCAAGTATGTGCAGCAGCAAGGCATCACCGAGATCGAGGCTACCGTTTTCAAGGACAACATGGTTCGCGCCGATGAACTGCCGCTGGTGCTGCCAGTCATGGGCGGACAAAACCTGCCCCGCGGCGCGCGGGTGCGCGTGAAACTGGGCGACATCGACGAGGTCACGCTGGACGTGGTGGGCACCGTGCTGGAGCGCCTGGACGCCCTGCCCGAAGCGACCGACGCCACGGACGATGCCGGCGACGAAGACGAAGCCTCTGCCGGGCCCATCGCCATTGCCGTGGACATGACCGAAGGTGAAGGGTCTGGCACACCTCCCGCTGGCGACAACCCCGCCCCGTGAACCTGCGGTCTTTCAGCCCTCTGCAGTTGGCGCTTGGCGCCTCGGTGGCCTTGCATGCGGTGCTGTTGACGGTGCGTTTTGTCGATCCCCAAGCCTTCAACCGCGTGTTCGAGGACACGCCGCTGGAGGTGATTCTGGTCAACGCCCGTACCCCCCAGCAGCCCGAAAAAGCCACGGCTATCGCCCAATCCGCCATGGCCGGCGGGGGCGATGCAGAGCGCGGACGGGCCACCAGCCCCCTGCCTCCGGCCCTGATTTCCGAGGCTGGGGAAGATGCCCAGGATCAGGCGCAGCGACAGCTTGACAACCTCCAGGAGCAGCAAAACCTGATG
>CALRWE010000184.1:0-8495 GCA_943371745.1 Rhodoferax sp. OV413 | reverse complement strand
ACATTGGTGAGGGTCGGTCCAGTCACTACCGAGTCGCCCAGCGCCTCGAAGAAACCATGACCGTCGTTGTTGGCCAGCCTGTCTTTGGGCGGCAGGCCCAAAGACCAGGCCCGGGCCAGGGTGTCCGGGGCAATCAGCGCCCCTGCAATCTCTTCTTGTCCATCCACGCCATCGGTGTCACCTGACAGCGCGTGCACACGGGGGTGACCGCCCAAGGCAATCGCCAGGGACAGCAAACACTCCACGTTGCGTCCCCCACGCCCCTGCCCCCGCACCGTCACGGTAGTTTCCCCCCCCGAAAGCAGCACGCACGGCGCCGTGAATGGCTGGTTGCGCTCGGCCACCTGCAGGGCCATGCCCGCCAGCACCTTGCCAACATCCCGGGCCTCACCCTCCAGGGCATCACCCAGAATGTGCACGGCAAAACCTGCCTCGCGGCCGATTTTGGCAGCGGCTTCCAGCGCCATTTGCGGGGTGGCGATCATGCGCAGCTCAGCCCCGGCCAGCCGGAGGTCGCCGGGCTTGACGGACTCGCCTTCACCGCTTTCAAGCACGGACAACACCGCTGCTGGCAACGCAATGTTGTAGCGGCGAATGATGTCCAGCGCATCCTGGCAGGTGGTCGGATCGACCACCGTGGGGCCTGACGCAATGTCAATGGGGTCGTCGCCCGGCACATCCGAAATGGTCAGCGTCAGCACCCGGGCCGGGTGGCATGCCGCAGCCAGCCGCCCGCCCTTGATGGCCGACAGGTGGCGCCGCACGCAATTCATTTCCCGAATCGTGGCACCCGACGCCAGCAGCGCGCGGCTGACAGCCTGCTTGTCTTCCAGCGTCAAGCCCGGCAAGGGCAAGGGCAGCAGAGAAGAACCACCTCCCGAAATTAGGCACAGCACCAGGTCTTCAGGTTTCAGGCCTTGCACCACCTCCAGCATGCGCTGGGCGGCTCTCAACCCCGCTGCATCGGGCACCGGATGAGAGGCCTCCACGATCTCGATGCGTTCACACGGCACACCATAGCCATAGCGGGTGACGACCAGACCTGACAGAGGTCCCGCCCAATGGTCTTCCACCGCGCGGGCCATGGCCGCCGAAGCTTTTCCCGCCCCGATCACGATCAAGCGCCCAGCCCCTACCGACTCGACAGAGGGCAAGTGCGGTGGCAGGCACAGCGCAGGCTGCGCGCTGGCGATGGCAGCATCAAACATGAGCCGCAACAGCCCCTGCACGGCATCTTGATCAGGTGGATGGAAAGAGGGAGCGGCTTGCATGGCGATCTCGGTGGGTTAAGGTCAATCGGCCTTTTGGCCGATTTCGAAATTAGCCATATTCTCCAATGCCCGCACCATCGCCGAATGGTCCCAGGCTTTGCCGCCATGGGCCACGCAAGAATTGAACAACTCTTGCGCTGTGGCCGTGTTGGGCAACGACACCCCCAGCACCCGAGCCGTGGAGAGCGCCAGGTTCAGGTCTTTCTGATGCAACTCAATCCGGAAACCGGGATTGAAGGTGCGGTTGACCATGCGCTCGCCATGCACTTCCAGAATCTTGCTGGAGGCAAAACCACCCATCAAGGCCTGGCGAACGCGGGCAGGGTCAGCCCCGGCGCGAGCGGCAAACAACAGCGCCTCGGCCACGGCCTCAATATTGAGGGCCACAATGATCTGGTTGGCCACCTTGGCGGTTTGACCGTCGCCATTGCCGCCCACCAGGGTGATGTTCTTGCCCATCAGTTCGAACAGGGGTTTGATTTGCGCAAACACGCTCTCCTCGCCGCCCACCATGATGGACAGTGTGGCGTTCTTCGCGCCCACCTCGCCACCCGACACCGGGGCGTCCAGATAGTCGCAGCCTAACGCATTGATCTTCTTGGCAAAGACCTTGGTGGCAATCGGCGAGATGGAGCTCATGTCCACCACGATCTTGCCTGCGGTCAAGCCGGCAGCCACACCGGCTTCGCTGAACAACACGGCCTCCACATCGGGGGTGTCAGGCACCATGGTGAAGATGATGTCGGCGCGCTCGGCCACAGCCCTTGAGCTGACACACTGGGAGGCGTTGCTGCTGGCAATCGACTCGGGCATCTTGCCAAAGGTGAAGACGGACAGCTGGTGTCCCGCCTTGATGAGGTGCTCGGCCATGGGCGTGCCCATGATGCCAAGGCCGATAAAACCAATATTGAGAGATTGAGTTGTCATTTTTTGATTCCTTGTCTTTTAGTGGTGGGTGATGTGCATGCAAAGGCGTGTGGTTTCAGGCGGCATTGACCAGCGCCTGGCGCCAGCCCAGCCCCGCTTGTGTGGTGGTCGCGGGCTTGTACTCGCAACCAATCCAGCCGTCATAGCCGATCCGGTCCAGGTGGGCAAACAGGAACGGGTAATTGATTTCACCCGTGCCTGGCTCGTTGCGACCGGGGTTGTCTGCCAACTGGATGTGCCCGATGCGCCCCAATTGCTTTTGCATCGTGGCGGCCAACTCGCCTTCCATGCGTTGGGCGTGGTAAATGTCGTACTGGACAAAAGCGTTGTCGGCGCCCACCGCATCCAGCAGGGCCACTGCTTGCGCCGTGCCCGTCAGGAAGAAATCTGGAATGTCAAAGGTGTTGATCGGCTCGATCAACAATCGCAAACCCGCTTGCTTGAGCTCAGCCGCTGCAAAGCGCAAGTTGCTCACGAAGGTCTCATTCAATACGCTCTCGCTCACCCCGGCTGGCGCTTTGCCCGCCAGACAGTTGAGTTGACTCACCCCCAGCGCCTTGGCGTAGCTGATGGCGGTGCCAACCCCCGTGCGAAACTCATCTACCCGGTCCGGATGGCAGGCAATGCCGCGCTCGCCCGCCTCCCAATTGCCGGCAGGCAGGTTGTGCAATACGAGGGTCAGGCCATGGGCGTCCAGGCGCTGCTTGATTTCCTGGGCTGGCCAGGCGTAGGGAAACAAAAACTCCACGGCTTTGAAGTCCGCTTTCGCGGCCGCTTCAAAGCGATCCAGAAAAGGCAGCTCATTGAAGAGCATGGTCAGATTGGCGGCAAATTTAGGCATGTCTTGTGTCCTCAGGTCCTGTTATTGGTTGTAGTTCGCATTGACTTATTCGAGCAAACCGGCGAGTTCCAGGCCTTCCCGGCCTTCGGGGTGGCGGCAATCCAGGTCTTCAAACTCATTGATCTTGTCGATCTCGGTGCCCATGGCGATGTTGGTAACCTTCTCCAGAATCACCTCCACCACCACCGGCACACTGAACTCGCGGGCCATGGCCTGCGCTTGCACCAGGGCGTCCTGGATTTTGGCGGGGTCGGTCACCCGCAATGACTTGCAACCCAGACCCTGCACCACAGCCTGGTGGTCTACGCCATAACTTTTGAGTGCCGGGTCTTCCACGTTTTGGTTCTCGAACGCCAGCTGCACGCAATAGTCCATCTCAAAGCCACGCTGGCTCTGGCGAATCAGACCCAGATAGCTGTTGTTGACCAGCACATGCACATAAGGCAACCTGAACTGGGCGCCTACTGCCAACTCTTCAATCAGGAACTGGAAGTCATAGTCGCCCGACAAACCCACCACCGTGCGGGTCGGGTTGGCGGCCACCACACCCAAGGCGGCAGGAATGGTCCAGCCCAGCGGGCCGGCCTGACCACAGTTGATCCACTGGCGCGGGCCATACACGTGCAAGAACTGGGCGCCGGCAATCTGGCTCAAACCAATGGTTGATACGTAAATGGTGTCACGCGGGAAGGCCTGGTTCATCTCCTCGTATACGCGCAGCGGCTTGATCGGTGTCTCGGTAAAGTGCGTCTTGCGGTGCATGAGCGTCTTGCGCTCGGTGCAGCGACTCACCCAGTCGCTGAAATCCTTGAGCTGCTTGGCGGCCTTGCGTTCACGGGCCACCTGCACAAACAACTCCAGCGCAATCCTGGCGTCGCTCACAATGCCCAACTCGGGGTTGAACACGCGACCAATTTGGGTTGGCTCAATGTCCACATGCACAAAGGTTCGGCCCTTGCAGTACACCTCGGGGCTGCCGGTGTGGCGGTTGGCCCAGCGGTTGCCGATGCCGATCACAAAGTCACTGGCCAGCATGGTGGCGTTGCCATAACGGTGGCTGGTTTGCAAGCCCACCATGCCGGCCATCAAGGGGTGGTCGTCAGGAATGGTGCCCCAGCCCATCAGGGTCGGGATCACCGGCACGCCGGTCAGCTCGGCAAACTCCACCAGCAAGTCACTGGCATTGGCGTTGATGATGCCGCCACCGGCCACGATCAAGGGCTTTTCCGACGCCATCAGCATGTCGAGTGCTTTCTCGATCTGCTTGCGGGTCGCCGCTGGCTTGTACACGGGCAGGGGCTCGTAGGTGTCAATGTCAAACTCGATCTCACCCATCTGCACATCAAACGGCAGGTCAATCAGCACCGGGCCGGGGCGACCGGAGCGCATCAGATGGAAAGCCTGCTGGAAGGCGCGAGGCACCAGCGCAGGCTCGCGAACGGTCACGCTCCA
Organism: Rhodoferax sp. OV413; assembly: GCA_943371745.1. Lineage (GTDB taxonomy): Bacteria > Pseudomonadota > Gammaproteobacteria > Burkholderiales > Burkholderiaceae_C > Rhodoferax. Next base: position 4,004 of record CALRWE010000184.1, on the reverse strand, counting down.
TTTGGTCACCGGCTTGGAGATGGATTCAATGTCCACCGCCTGAAAGTCTTCCTTGTACATACGGGCCCGGGGTGCCTGGCCGGTGATGCACAAGATGGGGATGCTGTCGGCAATGGCCGAGTACAGGCCGGTGATCATGTCGGTGCCCGCAGGGCCGCTGGTGCCAATGCACACGCCGATGTTGCCCGGAGCAGCGCGAGTAAAGCCCTCGGCCATGTGAGACGCGCCCTCCACGTGGCGAGCCAGAATGTGGGAAATACCCTGATGTTCGCGCAGCGCCGAATACAAGGGGTTGATGGCCGCTCCGGGCACACCAAAAGCCTGCGAAATGCCTTCTTTTTCCATTACCAGCACGGCGGCCATGGCGGCCTTCATCTTTGCCATTGAAATCTCCTGTTGGGGTTATTGAAAGATGGCGCAATGTTCGCGGCGAAGGTCTGACGATGGAAGTCCCATGCCGTGCATTACCCTTATTCCAAAAAAGAATATTGCTCAAATTCGCATCGCATGGTGTACTGCAGACCATGGATCGCATTCAAGCCATTCGGCTCTTCATTCGCGTGGTGGACCTGGGCTCGTTCAGCAAGGCAGCCGCTGATTTGCAAATTGGCCAGCCCTCGGCCACCAAGCTCGTGGCCCAGCTTGAGAAAGGGCTGGGCTCGCGCCTGCTGCACCGCTCAACCCACGGCGTCACCCCCACCGAAATTGGCGCCCTGTATTACGAAAAATGCAAGCTCATTGCCCACCACGTGGACGAAGCCGAAACTGTGGCTGGTCTGCTGCAAGGGCAAGTGCAAGGGGTACTGCGCCTGAGTACCTCGGTGGCATTTGGACGACGCGTGCTGGTGCCGCTGGTGATGCGCTTCATGCGCGAACACCCCAAGCTGCAGATTGAGTTGAATTTTGAAGACCGCTATGTCAACCTGGTGGAACAGGGCATTGATGTCGCCATTCGCATGGGGCGACTGGAAGACTCCACCCTGGGCGCCCGATTTCTCGGCGTCAACCCCTGGGTGGTGGTGGCTTCCCCCGCCTACCTTGACCAACGCGGCACACCCCTGGTGCCGCCGGACCTCAGCACGCACGACGCCCTGATTTACAGCACGGTTCAAGGCGATGCACGCTGGCATTTTTCAGGCGCCAGCGGCCTCGCGCTACCTCAAGCCGTGAAGGGCCCGCTGCGCTCCAACAGCCTGTCGGCACTGCTGGCTGCTGCCCGCGACGGCATGGGTGTTGCCGCCCTGCCGTGGTATGTGGCGCAGGAATCCATCAAGACCGGCGTGGTCGTTCCAATCCTGACCGATTGGGCTTTGCCATCGCAAGAAATCCACGCGGTTTACACCTCGCCACGCCTGGTCACGGCCAAGGTCAGCGGCTTCATCGCCTGGCTGCAAGGGCAGTTTGGTGAGGCCTGGTGGACCTACTACTCAGCAGTCCAAAATCCGGTCAATCCTCGCCCCTTGAATTAACTTCAAACGCAATGTGAAGAAGCTTCACGCCAAAAATTAAGGGGCTGCTCTACAGTTCGCCCCACTTTCAAACCAAGCCAATTGCGGCCGATTGAAAGTAAATCAGGGCAGGTGTCTCGCACCGTCACTGAACCGAAAAAAAACGATGCGAGGAGACAGCTATGCCAACGATTCCACTCCAGGGCCAACGACTTTGGTCGAGCCCAATTCCCCTGCGCCTTAGGCGCTAGTTCCCGGCGGGCGCCTTGAGCCCGCTTTTTTGCTTCGACTTCACGGTCGCGGCGGCTTTCGTTCGACTCTTAACTACTCACTGATGGAGATATTGATGAAAAAAGTACTCACACCCGTGGCCCTTGCGGCCACCATGGCCCTGGCAAGTGCGACAGCCACGGCACAGGAAGTTGTTCGCTGGGGCATACCAATGTCCTTTGGCGCCAACTTGACCGCACTGGGCGACACCATGCCCTGGGTCTCGGAGCAACTCAAGAAAGTGACTGGCGGCACGGTCAATCTGCAGATTTTCGAGCCTGGAAAACTGGTTCCTGCCCTGGGCATTTTTGATGCCGTATCCACTGGAAAAGTGGAAGCTGGCTACAGCTTCATGGGCTATGAACTCGGCAAAGTGCCGGTCTCCGCCATTTTTGGCGCGCTGCCCTTCGGCATGGAAACACCGCAATTTGCCGCCTGGATGTATTTTGGCGGCGGTGACGCTCTGCTGAAAGAAACCTTCAAACCCCACAACGTTTACCCGATTTTGTGCGGCTCCATCAGCCCGGAAGCCGCTGGCTGGTTCCGCAAGGAAATCAAGACGCCTGACGATCTGAAAGGCCTCAAGTTCCGCGCCGCAGCGTTGGGCGGCAAGGTCTACCAGAAACTGGGGGCATCAGTCACCATGCTGCCCGGCGGCGAGTTGTTCCAGGCGCTGGAAAAGGGTGTACTGGATGGCACCGAGTTCTCCTTGCCCACCGTGGATGACCAGCTTGGCTTCGACAAAGTTGCCAAAAATTACTACCTGCCAGGTTGGCACCAGCCTTCCACCAATCAGTATCTGTATGTGAACATGGCAGCCTGGGCCAAGCTCAAGCCCCAGACCCAGGCGCAGATCGAGACCACCTGCACCGCTGGTGTGACCATGGCACTGGCCAAGGCCGAGGCACTGCAAGGCGACATGCTCACCAAATTCAAAAAAGAAGGCGTGAACCTGAGGATCTTCAACAAACCCATGCTGGACGCCTTTGCCAAGGCTTCCAAGGAAGTACTGGCTGAAGAGTCCGCCAAGGACCCTTTGTTCAAGAAAGTGTACGAGAGCATGGCTGCGTTCCAGAACAAGAACCGCGAGTGGCATGAGTTGGGTTACCTGCCACGCAACTACAAGTAATTACCGAGCACTCAACCCCGACTCCGCGCTGTGCGCCATAAGGAAATCAATATGAAAAATACAACGCTCAGCGCGGCCGAACCGGTGGCCGGACCGTCTGGCATTGCCCTGCCAACCACGTCCTTTTCACGCGGCGTGGACCGCGTGATCGGCTGGTTCGGCGAAATCGCATCGGCCCTGTGGACCGTTCTCGTCGTGGTCATCGTCCTGCAGGTTCTGGCCCGCTATCTCTTTGGCATGGGCTCCATCATGATGGAGGAGCTTCAGTGGCATTTGTATGCCATCGGCTTCATGCTTGGCCTGTCGTTTACCGAGATTCGGGAGCGCAATGTCCGCATCGACGTGCTGGCAGAACGCTGGCATCCTCGCACCCGGCACTGGGTTGAACTGCTGGGACTGGTCTTCTTGCTGCTGCCTTTCACCTTTGTCATTATTTTTTACGCGCTGCCTTTCTTTGCGTCCTCCTATTCGCTCAACGAAGTGTCGGCTGCGCCAGGGGGTCTGCCCTACCGCTGGTTCCTGAAGTCCTTCATCGTCACGGCGTTCGTCCTGCTGGCATTGGCGGCGTTGGGACGACTCACCCGCGTCTGGGCGGCACTTTTCGGCCTGCGCTGAAGCGCAATCCACTTCATAACAAAAAGGAGACAGCCATGCCTGTTTACGAGTATCTCGCCATCGGCTTCATGCTGATGTTTATTGCGTCACTGTTCACGGGCTTCCCCGTGGCGTGGCTTCTGGGCGGCCTGTCACTGGCCGTCGCTGCTGCGGGCATCATGCTCAGCAGCCAGTTTGGCATCGACACCTTCCTGATGACCAGTTGGGCCAAATTCTCCGGTATTGTGGACCGCTTTGACGGCATCATGTCGAACTGGGTCCTGGTGTCACTGCCCATGTTTGTTTACATGGGCCTGATGCTGGATCGCTCCGGTGTGGCCGACACCATGATGCGCAATTTCGTCAAGGTATTTGGCGGCATCAAGGGGGGCCTGGGCTTGACTGTGGTGGTGATCGGCATTCTGCTGGCGGCCTCCACGGGCATTGTCGGCGCCTCGGTCGTGCTGCTGGCGGTGCTGTCCATGCCGGTCATGCTGCAAAACAACTATTCCAAATCACTCGCCTCCGGTGTGGTGGCAGCATCGGGTACGTTGGGCATCCTG
>CALRWE010000183.1:0-8516 GCA_943371745.1 Rhodoferax sp. OV413 | reverse complement strand
CCGCCCAAAATGGCTGAGGCCAGATGCCAAGGCCACATGGCTGACAGGCATATCGGGGTGTCGAAGAATCAAGTGGCGTGCCCGCTGCAGTCGCTGCTCTTTCAGCCAGCTCATGGGAGATTGACCAAGACAACGGGCAAACGCCAATTTCAAAGCCCGTGCACCCACACCGCTTGCCTGTTCCACATCAGTCAGGCTGATGGCCTGGTCAAAAGCGTAAAACATGAAGGCGCAACTCAATTCGACATTTCGTTTTTCATTCAGTTTGTGGACGGCTGTGCGCGTCAGAGTTGAATCATTGATCAGCATCCTGGCCACAAATCTGTAGACCATCTCCTCCGCCAATGGCACTGCAGTGGGCCAGCGGCGGCTGACGTCAGAGGAGCAATGCAGTAGCAAGGGCAAGTCCAGCTCTGCCTGGCGACCAGCCAGCGTTTCCAGACGCAAGGCCTGACTGTGTGTTGCAATCGGGTTGCCCTGTGTGGCGCACATGGTGTCATAGGTGGATTGCAAGCGGTCGCGCTGGAGCCCTATGGTGATGCCGGAGGTCGCTATTGTTTCAGCCAATGCCGGTTGCTCATTGAACAGCATCCAGGCGCGCTGCGCTTGTGGTGAAAACGTCTGTTCATCTTGTCTGACCTCAGCCATGCCTCCCAGGGGTACGTACAGTGCCAGACCATGGATGCCCGCAGTTTTGATGCGGATGGGCGTGTGCTGGCCAATCCCGAACCCCACACTGCCGGTTATCCAGCCGGTGGACCTGTGCCAGAGTGGTTCATGTGACAGCGGGATGACTTCCTGCAGGTGAGGAAAAGTGAACCGCATGTTTCGGTCCAGACTTTCCAGGTCTCGGGCAACCATGCCCTGTCCGCCGGTCAGGCGGCAGGCGGCAGAGAACAGAGGCGCAATGACAAAGCTCATGGGGTTTGGGCGTCAGGTGTTAACCGGGAAAGTGAAGTTGAACAGCGCCTTGGGCAGGCCGGCCTCTAGCAAATTTTGCCACCCCGCCAGTGCCCCGTCGCGAAAAAGACCTTACTTTTCGCAATCTGGACTTCGGACTTGCGAACGCCTTTCCGTTACAGGCATCAGCATCCATTAATTTCATCCATATTCCGGCACCTACAAGCTCGCGGGACGCTGAGAAATCCGCGAGGGAGGCTATGGAATTCGCTGCAGATGCACAAAAAAAAGAATTGATGATAGCGTCCCGGGCCGCACTGGACAAAGCCACACCCACACCCGCAACCACACTCGCAGACTTTCCTGTACGGTGGGTGCCCGCGGCCAATGGCATGGTGCCCCCCAACGCCATCATCGGCGGCCGTGAGCCCGGGCGCAGCCTGCCCGTGTGTCGCGCCATCTATAACAAGGGCGTACACCCCGGCAAGGTGGTGGGGAAAAACTGCAATTTTGGTTACGGCGGCAAAGAAGTGCTGGCACCGCAATACGATGTGTTGGTGGGCGACCCTGCCGTGCTGATGCAAAGCCCGCAATTTGTGCGCTGGATCGCTGCGCAAGGCGGCCAAGTGCCGCCAGGCGCGTTCTTTGGTGCCTACGAACCGGGGCGGCCCATCATGCCAATCTGTCAGGCACCCTACCAAGACGGTGTGCACGTCGGAAAAGTGGTTGGTGGTAACTGTAACTTCGGCTACGGTGGGCGTGAGGTGCTGTCGCCCCAGTACGCGGTGCTGGTGGTTGAGCGCATTCCGGTTGTGTCTGCAGCTGGGACGAGCGCGCCAAAGTAGTGCTTAGTTCACCTGCGCCAACCTGGCGGGTGCCAATGTGAGGTGCCGCCCGGAGCACCAGTGGGAGTTTGCCAAATGGGTGGCGTTGATCTGTATGGCTTTCAATCACATCGGCTTGGTTCTGCCCGCACCTTGGCCGGCCATCGGGGTGGCGTTTGGACGGACGAGCCTTCCGATTTTCTCACTGCTGATTGTTTTTCATCTACAGCGCGATACTAAAGCGCGGGCCGGGCGTTACCTCGGCTGGCTGCTGTTTTGGGGCCTGCTGACGCAACCGGTGTATGCATTACTGTTCGCCAACTGGGCGCCGGGGTGTGGCAACGCCATGCTGACGTTGGCTAGTGGCGTGTGCCTGATTTATCTCGCCACAAGCTCAGGCGTTGTGCTGGCGGGATTGGCGCCCGTGATCCTGATTGGCGCTTCAGCCTGGCTAGACGGCGGCGCCCAGCTGGACGGCAGCACTTTGCTGGACGGCGGCGCCTGGATGCCAGTGGCGCAATTGTTGGCCTGGTGGTTGCTCCAAAGGCGCCCCGGCAAGCAGGTGCTTGCTGTCGTGCTGGTGGCTTCCATGGCTATTCCCATGAACTTGGCGGCTCACCATTGGGTCTCAATCCAGCCCCTGGCAGTGCTGTTTGGCACACCATGGCTGGTGCTGGCATCTCCTCACCTGTCGGGCTATTTGCCCAGATTGCCGCAATTGGCGTTCTACAGCTTTTACCCCTTGCACTTGGCCGCCATATTGGCGCTACATGGCAGTTATTGAGATCACCGGCGGTTCGGTTACAACACAGCTTCAAGACGGCGGGGTACTTTATCAATACACCTCCTTTGACCATCAAGAAAACCAACTGATGTGATGGCAACCGGGCGAACTCTATGGAGAGTCGCTTACCCCGTTCATCCAGCAGGTGGAGCATGCCCAGGCCAGGATGCCACGGACCTTGCCACTCGCCGAGGCGCCAGCCCCTACGAAATGAATGACCTTACTTTTCGCAATCTGGATAGTCAATGTTCCAAAAATCACCAAAACTCACGAGTTATGTTAATTAATGACTAAATAAAATTTTCACTACTGCGCATTTGAAAGCTTCTGTATGCAACTTACCCACCCCTCTCTAGGCAAGACTACTTTCGGTCTTGCTGCCTTTGGCCTGCTTTTTAACAAGTGTGCAAGGCGGACTATCGTTGCGACCGCCACACTGACCGCAACTGTATTTTCGGTGAATTGTTTCTCGCAAGCTGTGCCACTGGGCAGCGGGGTCACCGCGCAATTGGTCGAAACGAGCCAGGGTCTTTTCTATCAAAAAGATGCGCTCACCTGGGGCCTGAATGCGAGCTCGCTGGCACTGATGAAGCGTAATCCCAACTACATCACCTTGCAGGACCTGGCAACGATGGACAGGTACACCCTGGATCTGCAAGAGAGAAAGGTAAAGGTTTTGAAAGCCACAACGACCACTCCAACAGACTTTGGTTTGATAACCAAAGTCGTGGACGCCAGCGGCCCGGGCCTGAACGGAGTTTCGGTCTTGCTCCGATCGCCTGATCGACTGGTCCATGTGGATGCAGATCGGTATTTTGCGCCTGCCGGAGAAAAAATCGACGCGGCAATGACGTCCGATGGCACTCCGGGCCAGTGGGGGCGCAAGATTTATCGGGCAATGGGAGCTTCTTTCAGTCCGTCCAAAGGTCCAACTGCCAACCGTGTAGATCTTAAGGACGGGAGTCGCCTTGAAAAACATGCAGATGGAACATGGCGTGAATACAGAAATGATTCATATTCTTACACTGACGAATGGCTGCGAACGCCCGCTGGCGTATTCACCGAATTGAGGCGGGACGAGTGGAGCGTTTACCTGACCCGATCTGTCTGGGGCCCTAAGGTACAGATAGATCTTTATACTAAAAAAGTGACGTTTACTGGAACTGTGAACAAGGTGGTGGAGATCCTTCCCGAAAAGTTTCCTTATTACTGGCAGTTCTTGCGGGAAAGCTCCAACCTGATGGATGATGCCGCCTTCAAGACGAATGCCAATGCGAGTAGCGCTACGTTGAAGACCACAAATTCATCGGTTACGTCGATAGATCTTTTGACAAACACCTGCAGAGTCAGCGGTGCGGGCTACACTGATTGTCAGGTCTTGCTCGGTGAGTTCGAACCACGCGGCATAACGGGCTATTCGCTTGGTGGTCTTTCGACAACGATGTTAGGCAGAGGGAATTCGCTATGGGACATTGAATATTTCGACCTGGGTTTTCAGGGGGGAGCGTTCAAAGCAATTGTCATGAATAGGTCTGATACAAATGCTTTGAAGGCGTTGATCCCGGAAATAAAAGGACGAGCCGGCGTGCGATTCAGTGATGGGGTCTACCTTTCTTTGAGTGGAAAAACCCTTGGGTCTGTTTCAGCGAAAGATGGCGGATGGGTTCTAACAGGTGTACAGCAATATATTCCTGGACAGATGAAGGGGTTTCTTCCTTACCCTAATCCTAAGTTGTCGCCGGGGTTCCAGATCCAAAATCGTACGGATCATGATGTACTGGTCACGCTTGAGCAGGTCGGATGTCTCTATTACGGTACCGTCAAACCGGGGGAGACTTTCTATCGTGAGACCGGCGCTGTCTGGTTCACGGTCAAGGCTGTCATCGCACCCGATTTGAAGCCACCGACAGATCTTTCCTGTGCGTCGAAACCGGCCCTGATGGTTGCAACGGTCGTAGCCGCAGGCGTTTCCGGCGGTACGGCTGCAGTGCCAATGGCGATGCTGACCGGCATGGTCCAAGGGGCGGCCTATGCAACCACGTCATTTGTTGAATCCAAAGGCGGAACCGAACTGGAAGCGATTGCGGCCAAGACCGCCGTTATAGCAGTCGGCGGTGGGTTGGTGGGCGGCATCAACGGCATCGTCACCATGAGCAATCAGATGGTGCCGAATGTCGGCAAGGCATTAGCAGCCGGTGGGCTCACAGCCATCGTTTCTGAATTGAGCCAGACCAAACTCGACAAGATGACGGCCGAATTGACGCAGTCAGCCAGCTTGTTCGGTCAGTACGCGGGTTACCCCTGGCCCTGGAAGACGGTAGATCGGGTGATGCCAATCTATGAGATCACCGGTGGTCCGATCAGGACACAGCTTCAAGGCGGCGGGGTACTGTATCAATACCAAAAAACCCCTTTGACGATCAGGAAAACCAACTGATTTGACGGCAAACGGGTACGAAAAATGACATCTTTAGCTCCTGTCGTATCCGCTGGCCTTGCGCTGTTGGTTGCGGCCTCGGCCGCTGCAGCAGACTTTCCGGTGCTGTGGGTGCCCGCCACCAATGGCATGGTGCCGGCCAATGCCATCATCGGCGGGCGTGAGCCCGGGCGCAGCTTGCCCGTGTGCCGCGCCATCTATAACAAGGGCGTGCACCCCGGCAAGGTGGTGGAGAAGAATTGCAACTTTGGCTATGGCGGCAAAGAAGTGCTGGCACCGCAATACGACGTATTGGTGGGCAACCCAGCCGTGCTGACGCAAAGCCCGCAATTTGTTCGCTGGATCGCAGCGCAAGGCGGCCAAGTACCGCCAGGCGCGTTCTTTGGCGCCTATGAGCCGGGGCGGCCTATTTTGCCAATCTGCCAGGCGCCCTACCAAGGTGGTGTGCATGTCGGCAAGGTGGTCGCAAGCAACTGCAATTTTGGCTATGGTGGACGTGAGGTGCTGTCGCCAAAGTATGCGGTGCTGGTAGTGGGGCGCAACCCGCTCAGCCCTACAACTGCGGTCGTGAAGGGCGCGGCGAACCCAGTTGCCATTGCGTCGGCACAGAACCAGGCGCTGGAGTCAACCATGGCCGCTGTGCATGCTGAAGTGCTGAATGTTGCAGCGCCGTCCGCGGGCACTTCGGGTAGTATGGACCTCGAGAGCATGCTGATGGCCGTTCAGAGCAATCGGGCCAGCCTGATCCAAACGCAACTGATGAACGAAATGAAGTTGGTTCAGGCCAAGAATGACGAAATCATGGTTTTGAATACTCAGCTTGGCCAGTTGAAAGCGGCCTGGCTCCAGCCCAACGATCAAGCAAAGTTTGCCAAGCTTGATCTTCAGATAAACGACATCACGGTGCAAATCGACAGCGCGGGAAAATCTCAGCAAATGGATATGTTGCGGCTGCAAAGCCTCTCGAACAAGCGCAACGAGACATTTGATCTGATGACGAATTTCATGGAAAAGTTTAACGACAGTCGCGCCGGGATTGTCCCAATAAGAATTGGGATACGCCAGCAATAATTTCCAATTGCTTGGAGACCGAGAAAACTGTATGAAAAGAAAAATACACAAGCGCGGGATGCTGGTGCTGGCCACGTCGCTGTTCTTGTTGGGCGGCGCGGTTGCAGCACCCAATGTGCTGCAAGCCGATTTGTCGCGTTTGCTCAAGGTCATGCCAGAAGCCAGGGTGAACTCCGAGTCACGCCAGGCCATGCGCCAGGCGCTGGTGCTGGTAGCGCAAGACCGTCTGGACGAAGGCTCGCAGCAACTGAACGCAGCCCTCAAGCTCGACCCTGCCAACTCTTACCTGCAGTTCTTCAATGCCTTCGCCTACCACCAGTTGGCGCAGCGCGGCGACACGCAAAAGTTTGCCCTGCGCGATGACACCACGCACATCGTGATGTCGCTGCTGGAGTTTATGCAACGCTTGGCGGCGCTGGTGGCGGGTTAGCACCTGCTGGCTGTCACTTCTTCATTGGACGTTTAATGAGAGCTGGCCATGTAAAAAGCCGTGTAGCAGGTTCTGCTCCCTGTACTTCCTGCTCATCAGAGTTAACCAGTTTCACTATTTTCCACCCCTACTGGACATCACTGTTATGAAAAAATTACTTTATCTACTGACCTTCGGACTCGCGAACACCTTTTCGTTACAGGCATCAGCGCAGGGCGTTAACAATGTTGGACGTCCTGATCAAACGCAAATGATGAGTATGGAGGGATTAGACCTAGAGTCGCAGCTAATGGCAGTACAGTCAAATAGAGTGAACCTCCTCGACGAACAGTTGAAAGGAGAAATGCGGAACGTTCAAGCCAGAAATGCCAAAATCGCGGCGCTCAATACCCAGCTCAACGAACTGACATTGGCGAAGGGCAAAACCACCGATCCGAAAACGATAGCCAAGCTTGATGTTCAGATAATCGAACTCAGGGCGGAAACCGCCTCCCTGAGCAATACCCAGCAAATGGATATGTTGCGGCTGCAAAGCCTCTCGAACAAGCGCAACGAGGCATTTGATCTGATGACCAATTTCATGAAAAAGGCTAGCGACAGTCGCTCCGGGATTATTGGAAATATGCGATAAAAGGTTGAAACGCCAGCAACCATTTTGCAATTGCTTGGAGACCGAGAAAACTCTATGAAAAGAAAAGTACACAAGCGCACGATGCTGGTGCTGGCCATGTCGCTGTGCGTGTGGGGCGGCGCAATGTCAGCACCCAATGTGCTGCAAGCCGATTTGTCGCGTTTGCTCAAGGCTATGCCCGACGCCCGGGTCAATTCGGATTCGCGGCAGGCCATGCGCCAGGCGCTGGTCCTGGTGGCGCAAGACCGTCTGGACGAAGGCTCGCAGCAACTCAACGCAGCCCTTAAACTGGACCCTTCCAACTCTTACCTGCAGTTTTTCAATGCCTTCGCCTATCACCAGATGGCGCAGCGCGGGGACACGCAAAAGTTTGCGCTGGCAGAGCAGGGCTATCTGCTGGCTGTGCAGTTTGATGCGTCCAACTGGATTGCCCACTACTTTTTGGGCACGATGTACTTTGAGCAGCGCAACTTTTCTGCCGCGCAGCAGGAGTGGGCTGCCGTGCTGCTGGCTCTGGGTGAAGATCAGGAGGTGCTGTTGCGCATGGTGGCAGCAGCCTACTATGCGGGCGACCCGGTGACGGCTGCCGCGTGTCTGGAGCGCTTGCGCGTACTCAGCCCCTCCGACCCGCAGGTGCTGCGCTTGTCAGCTTTGGTGAGCGCTGCCATCAACCAGCCTGAGCAGGCCGCAAATTGGCTCGCGCGCTACAAGGATTTGCAACCATCTGCCACCGAACTTGCAAGCTTGCAGCAGCGGGTAAGCCACTGGGCCGTGGTGCACCGCAACAGTAAAAAAAATGAGGCGCCGAGCAAGGCACTTGCGCAAGATGGCGCTTTGGCGAGTGCGACACTAAACCAGGACCCTGCCATGATACGCACGCAGGGTCAACCGTGGAACCCTTACGGCGCAGCTGTGCAGGACAATGGATTCCAGGCCCAAGGTGGTCAGGGTGGCTTTAATTCACAGGGGATTCAAGGTGGATTTCCGGGCCAGCCAAGCCAGGGTGGCTATGGCAACCAGGTGGCAATGAATCCGGATGACCCCAACGCCCGGCGCATGGTGCTGGTCGATGTCGTGATCATGCGCACCGAAGACTCGCTCAGCACCCGCAAGGGCGTGAACCTGCTTAATGCCTTGACCTTGCAGTTTGGCAGCAACGGTTCACCAGCCTTCTCGAAAACCTTTTCGTCAAGCGGTACAGGGCAGCCGGGCTTTGAAGGGACTATCACCACAAGCAACACCACGGCCACTGCATTGACCCGGGCTATCAGCATTCCTGCATTGTCTTATTCACTCAATATTGTTAATTCCAACGCCAACATCAATGAAGTGCTCGCCCGGCCCACGCTGGCGGCGCTCAATGGCGTGCGTTCAGAGTTTTTCTCTGGCTCCACGCTCAATGCAGCCGTGGTTTCAACCGGCACGGTGGGCGGAAGTTC
>CALRWE010000182.1:0-8587 GCA_943371745.1 Rhodoferax sp. OV413 | reverse complement strand
ATATTCCTGCAAAGGCTTTGATCTTTTCGACGGGGGATCGGGTCAAGCCCGATGCAGGAAAAGGGTTGAAAGGTATCAGATTGAATTTGCACCACCCCGCCCCGGATGAATATTGACGAACCAAGTTCACGAGTTGATGCGCATGCTCTTCCAAGTCATTAACCCCGTCTAACATGCAGTATTCGAAGGTAATAAAGTCACGCGGTGCACGCGTCAAATACCGGTTACAGGCTTCCAGCAACTCGCCAATCGGGTACTTCCGGTTGAGCGGTACCAAATTATCCCGAAGAATGTCATTCGGGGCATGTAGCGAGACCGCCAAAGCAACTGGACAATCTTGCGACAAACGGTCCATCATCGGTACAACCCCGGAAGTAGACACCGTTACGCGCCTTCGGGACAGACCGTAGCCGTGGTCATCAAGCATGGTCCGCAACGCTGGCAGAAGTTCAGAATAGTTCTGCAGGGGTTCGCCCATACCCATCATCACCACGTTGGAAATCACGCGCTCCTCTCGACCCAAGCGCTTCCTCAGTGAATGCTCGGCAAACCAAAGTTGGGCAATGATCTCACCCGTCTTGAGGTTTCGGCTGAAACCTTGATGACCTGTGGAACAAAATCGGCAACCCACTGCACAGCCCGCTTGGGACGAGATGCACAAAGTTCCCCGATCTTCTTCAGGGATAAATACCGTCTCTACCGCGTCGCCGTGACCGACGTCAAACAGCCATTTGATCGTACCGTCCGCTGAAACATGCTCGGAAAGCACGTCCAACGCACTGACCGTTGCACAGGCTTTGAGCTTTTCACGCAAGGACTTCGCCAAGTCGCTCATATTGTCAAAGTTAAAGGCACCTTTTTGGTGAATCCATCTGAACAACTGAACGGCCCGAAACCGCTTTTCACCATGGTCAAGACAGAAAGAGGCCATCCCCTCAAGGTCGAAATCAAGGAGATTGGCAGTCATTGAATGACAAACAATCGAGGCCGACTTAACTCAGCAGCCGAGCCATGCGGAAGCAACAAGTTGGAGCGGCTCGATGAGTTCATCATTTAGCGCGGGTAAACATTCATGCCAGGAAAGAAGAATGCGACCTCGGCTGCCGCAGCTTCGACACCGTCTGACCCGTGAACCGCGTTGGCATCAATGCTGTCAGCAAAGTCAGCACGGATTGTGCCGGGTGCTGCTTTCTTCGGGTCTGTGGCACCCATAAGATCACGGTGTTTCAGCACTGCGTTTTCCCCCTCAAGGGCTTGAATCATGACGGGTCCAGAAATCATGAAATCCACGAGATCTTTAAAGAATGAACGCTCTTTGTGAGCTGCGTAGAAGGCTCCCGCTTCTTCAGGAGACAAGCGCACCATTTTGGCCGCAACCACTTTCAAACCGGCTGCTTCAAAACGAGCATAGATCTGACCAATGACATTTTTAGCGACGGCATCTGGCTTGATAATTGAGAGTGTGCGTTCGATAGACATATATTTTTCCTGGAAATGATATTTAAATTTTTGCCACCTGTGCAAAGCCTAGTATTTTAACCTGCGTGAATCAGTGACTTGCACTGGGCGAGCACCCATGACCTACTTCGCCGATGGTTAACGCCCGCGTCCGGTTCGCCTTTGACCGCCCCCGCCAGCGGCCCCGGGCCGCCTTGAGCCCTGATCCTGGCGCTGACGGGTAAAGCTATCTGCTCCGATGTAGCCGAAGGCCGTTTTCATCGGATCAGGCTGATTCGCACCCACTTGGCGGTCTGGCGTGTCCTGACGGTTGTTTCGACTTGAGCCACCGAGCTTCGGACCGCCACTGGAGGCAGAACGTTGTCCGGCTCCTGAACTCCGTGGTCCGCTGCCGCGAACACCGCGACGCCTGTTTTTTGGACCCGGATCCTGGACAGAGGCAGGATGATTTGATGCGTTCGGATCCACTGCCCTGCCCTCAGGCCTCGCACCGGCAATTTGCATCAAGGATTTGATATCCCCTTCATCCAGCTCCATCCAGGCTCCGCGCTTGAGGCCGCGCGGCAACACCATGGCGCCATAGCGAATGCGAATCAAACGGCTCACAGCATGCCCGACAGCTTCAAACATCCGACGGACCTCCCTATTGCGCCCCTCGGAAATAGTGACTCGGTACCAGCAGTTGGACCCTTCACCTCCGCCGACCTCAATCGAACCAAACTGCGCAAAACCATCATCCAGCTTGACACCATCAAGTAATTTTTGTTTTTCTTCTTTGTTCAAGGCCCCCAGAACACGAACAGCATACTCACGCTCCAAACCAAAGCGAGGGTGCATCAGATTGTTGGCCAGCTCACCGGAGCTCGTGAACAACAACAGACCTTCGGTATTGAGATCAAGTCGCCCAACTGATTGCCACTTTCCCTGATACAGCTTGGGCAATCGACGAAACACCGTCGGTCGATTTTGCGGATCATCGTGGGTCACAACTTCCCCAACTGGCTTGTGATAAGCAATCACTCGGGCTGGCGGGGCGTCAATGCGGAATCGAATGGGCTTGCCATTCACCTTCACATGATCGCCAAATTGAATTCTTTGGCCAATGTGGGCGGGTTCGTTGTTCACCGTAATCCGCCCCTCCATGATCAACTGCTCCATTTCCAGGCGGGATCCCATTCCCGCTTGGGCCAGAACCTTGTGGAGCTTTGGTGTTTCGGCCAACGGCGCGAGGACCCGCTTGACGGGACCGGCATCAAACTCAGCCTCATCAGCATCAAATTGCCCGGAAACAACATCGTCAAAACGGATGCCAAATCCTGTCGCGTTGCCAGGAGCCGGTTTTGCAGATGCATTTGCAACCTGGGGCTCGGCTCTGCCACTTTCAGCTGAAACCGGCTCGGGTTGAGTATTTACGGGTAACTCAGATCCGATGGCCACTACCGTCTGGAGCGGGTTTTCTGCTGAAGGCGTCGGGGTTTCGGCATTAGATGCGGTCATGATTGAGTCCTGTCCAAGATAAATAAATCGTCGCCCACAGCGACATCACCGGTTCCAGTTAGCTGCGCCAGCATCCTGTTCTGATCTTCATCTAGATCGGGTAAGGAGGACGCTGCCAAATCAGCCTTTGAACCCAGCGCGTGTACATCGATAGCATCCAAAAAACTGGCTGGTGGAGCCGATGCTTCAAGCAGGGGGAGCTGGTCGAGAGACTTCAGGCCCAAGTCATCAAGAAAATGCTTGGTCGTGGCGAACAACGCCGGACGCCCAACTGTATCTCGATGACCTATCACCTCCACCCAGCCTCTGTCCTCCAGTTGCTTGAGCAGCAATGAGTTTACCGTTACCCCTCTCACATCTTCAATATCACCGCGAGTCACAGGCTGCCGATACGCAATAATGGCCAGAGTTTCCAAGGTCGCCCGGGTGTATCTGGGCGGTTTCTCCGGATGCAAGCGATCAAGGTATACCCGCATTTCGGGCCGACTTTGGAAGCGCCATCCTGTTGCTACGGCCACCAACTCGACGCCTCGCTGTTTGCAATCCTGTTGAATCTCCATCAGCAATAGCTTGAGCGTATCGACGCCCAAAGCTTCGTCAAACAGCACACGCAAATCACGAAGCTGAAGGGGTTGCTGCGAACAAATCAGTGCAGTTTCAAGGATGCGTTTGGCATCCGATGTATTCATGGTCTTGTAATTCCGAGGAAGACACTGTTTAAGTGCCATTGAGAAGCACGCCTTGACAGGCACTCATTAGATTGAAAATCTGAATGGCTTTACATCAAAAACCGACGCAGAGGGTCGCTACCCCGCTGCAAGATTATAACCAAGGGACCAATGATCCAAAGCCGCCTTCATATCGTCTGGCAAAACAGCACTGAAAGTCATCTGCTGGCCAGTCATCGGGTGAACGAAAGAAAGGCGGCAGGCATGCAGCGCCTGACGCTGAATGAACGCAGAAATACTGCCACCATAGGTCAAATCTGCCAAAAGAGGATGCCCGATCGAAGTCATGTGGACGCGAATTTGATGTGTTCGTCCGGTGTGCAAGGTACAGCGAACCAAGCATCCAAGTTCGGCGCTTTGAATCAATTCGACGTCAGTTCTGGCCGTCTTTCCAGCAGATTTCTCCAGATCAACCACGGCCATTCGCAACCTGTTTCGCGGGTCCCGTCCAACCGCAGCATCCACTTGCCGATGACGACTGCCTACCCACGGTTTGTGCGCAATCGCGACATACTGACGACCCACTTCCCGCGCGGCGATGGCCCTGATCAACGCGTCCATAGCAGGACGGGTTTTTGCAACTACAAGCAGGCCACTGGTGTCCTTGTCCAGCCTGTGCACGATTCCTGCCCGGGGTAAATTCATGACCCCGGCGTCGTGGGCCAACAACCCATTCAGAAGTGTCCCATTCCAATTACCCGGTGCAGGATGGACAACCAATCCTGCAGGTTTGTCAATGACCATCAAATGCGCATCTTCATAGAGAATGCTCAGGCTCATTGGTTCCGGCTTGAACGCCTGGCTTTGGGGCGTTGGGCGCAATTCAATGACCCCGGTGTCTCCCGCCTTGATGCGCCCTGAAGCCTTGGAAACAACCGTGCCGTTGACAGCGACCCCGCCGAGCTCAATCAGCTGCTGTAAATAACTCCGTGAAAACTCTGACACCATTTCAACAAGTGCACGGTCCAGACGCAATCCGTGTTGATCTTCTCCAAAGACCAACTCACGCAACTCGACGTCAAGGCCAACTTCGGCCCGATCTTCGACATCTTCGCCATCCAACCCGGCCGATATAATGAAATTGGTATTTTTCAAGAAAGTTGTTCCTTATGCTTCGAGCCAAATTATCGTTTGTCTGTGCCTGCGCAGCGGCAGGTGCAGGATTGCTGCTAGGTGGTTGCGCATCCATTGAGGAGGATCAAACCGCCAGTTGGAGTCCTAACAAGATCTATGCAGAAGCCAAGGATGAAATGAGTTCAGGCGGCTACGCCAAGGCAGTCACGCTACTCGAAAAACTGGAGGGCCGCGCTGCGGGGACACCCTTGGCCCAGCAAGCACAGCTTGACAAAGCTTATGCGCACTACAAGTCCGGCGAGTCCGCACAAGCCCTGGCCACCCTTGACCGTTTCATGAAGCTGCACCCGGCCAGTCCAGCACTGGATTACGCCCTGTACCTCAAAGGAATCGTCAATTTCAATGACGATTTGGGCATGTTTGCCTTTATCACGCGTCAAGATTTGGCAGAACGAGACCAGAAGGCAGCCAAAGAATCCTTTGAGGCATTCAAGGAGTTGACCACTCGCTACCCCTCTTCACGGTACACGCCTGACGCCATCCAGAGAATGGCCTATATCGTCAACTCACTGGCTCAATATGAAGTGCATGTTGCTCGTTATTATTTCGGCAAAGGTGCCTATGTGGCGGCCATCAGCCGGGCTCAAATTACCGTTTCAGACTACCAGGGTGTCCCTGCCGTAGAAGAGGCGCTATTCATCATGCTCAAGTCATATGATGCCCTCGGCATGACTCAATTGCGCGACGACACCAAACGGGTGCTGGAGAGAAACTACCCAAAAACCGACTATCTGACACGGGGATTCAAGGGCAATACTGATCCATGGTGGAAGTTCTGGTGAGAAGCTTTGTCGAAATCTTTTTTTCGACAAACGCTGGTCAAAATGAACGCCGTTTCAATTGAAGACCAGGCTGGTGGTAGCGACGCTGAGATTCCGACCAACCCGAGCGGCGAATGCTGCCAGGATCATCCGGGGGTCCCCGCATCCATCACTTTCATGCAGTCGGCTGCTCAAACGGGCTCTGAATACACATCTTGAAGCCCCGGTCCAACGGGGGTGTTCATTCGGGCAGCAAGCCAGTGTCTCTCCTCACTCCAATGGGCGTCTCGACTGCCCTGGCACCAGGAAGAACCGCCCCACCGATGTCGACCGACTCCTCAGACTGCACGCAAGTGATGGGTTGACGACCCGCTGAGCCAGACTCCTGAATGATTTCAAGGCATCTGGAACCAGGCCTATTTTTTCCGTTCGATATCATTGAGTACACCTGTTCGACGTCGCAAGTCGTCCAACAGGCGACGACGTTGTGTGCGTATTTCGTGCAGGCAGTCTGTTACAGCGAACCTGGCATAGCAAGCTGCCTTCTGGCTATCGAATACCAACTCGCCTGAGTGACGGTCGGTCTGAATCCTTGTTCGCTCCACCGAAATAGCCGACGTCGGCTTGTCGGAGCTATCCGCCCAAGCAGACAAGGTGAAAAGCAAGATCGCCAGAAAAACCGTGGCGAGTCGAATCATGTCAGTCGGGTGTCCACGATACGGCGCTCCAAAGCTAAAAATTGGCTTGATTGCATTTCATTCAAGCGAGAAACCGTTCTGGGAAACTCATGTGACAAAGGCCCCTCGGTGTACAAAGCCTCAGGTTGCACAGCAGCGGACATGATCAACTTGACATGCCTATCGTAAAGAACGTCGACCAGCCACGTAAAACGGCGCGCTTCGGAAGCCTTGTTGACCGGCATATGGGGTACGTCACTGAGAAGAACTGTATGGAACTGTGACGAAATTTCAAGATAATCGTTTTGTGACCGCGGCCCGCCGCACAAGGTTTTGAAATCAAACCAAACCAACCCGCCAGCTCTGCGGCGCGCCTGAATCTCTCGCGACTCTATGTGCAAGACGGGATTTTCATCTTGCGTCTCAGCCAACCTTTCAAATGCTGCAGCCATGGCAAGATCGGCCGCGGGGCCGAGAGGGGTGTGATAGAGCTTGAGTTGCTCCAGCATCAGACGGCGATAGTCGGTTCCATTATCGACACTGAGTACCTCAAGCTTCCTGTTGAGCAACGCAATGGCCGGAAGAATTCTGTCGCGGTGCAGCCCATCAGGATACAAATCGTCGGGCCTGAAATTTGAGGTGATGACAAAACCAACGCCATTTTCAAACAACGCATCCAGCAAGCGATAAAGGATCATGGCATCCGTGATGTCGGCAACATGAAACTCGTCAAAACAGATCAACCGGTATTTGCCAGCCATCTGCTTCGCAAGCACCTCCAAAGGATCTGCCTTTCCCTGCAGACCTACCAGTTCCCGGTGAACTTCGCGCATGAATTCATGGAAATGGAGCCGCGTTTTCCGCTTCAGAGGGACGGCATTGAAAAAGCAATCCATCAAGAAGCTTTTACCTCGCCCGACGCCGCCATACATGTAAACGCCGCGCGGAATATCCGGCCGATTGATCAGCTTTTTCAGCGCATTGGAACGCTTGTCCTTGAAGGCAGCCCACTCTCGGCTACAACGATCCAGCGCTTCCACAGCACGGAGTTGAGCCGGGTCAGACTCAAATCCCCGCGCCTTGAGTTCGGCTTCGTAGACGGCTTTAACGGACATATTGGGGGGTCGCAAACAAAGTCAGGCTGCCGAACTCAAGAGCTGCCAACAGCAGCATCTCGGGAAGAGCGCCGGGCCCGAAGTGTTTTGTTTAGAAATTCAAGGTCCGCTTGTCGACAGCCAGAGCGGCTTCCTTGGTGGCCTCACTCAACGAAGGATGAGCGTGGCAAATCCGGGCAATATCTTCACTGCTGGCACGGAATTCCATGGCGACGACGCACTCGGCTATCAACTCACTGGCCATGGGACCCACGATGTGAACGCCCAGAATTTCGTCAGTCGCCGCATCGGCCAGCATTTTCACCATGCCGGTGGTATCACCCAGCGCGCGGGCACGCCCATTGGCCAGAAATGGGAATGTCCCTGCTCTGTAGGCTACGCCATCTGCCTTGAGTTGCTGCTCGTTGCGACCCACCCAGGCAATCTCGGGGTTGGTGTAAATGACCCAAGGGACGGTGTTGAAGTTGACATGACCATGCTGACCGGCGATGCGTTCAGCCACGGCAACACCCTCTTCCTCTGCCTTGTGTGCCAACATAGGGCCGCGTACAACATCACCAATGGCCCAGATGCCAGGGAGATTGGTACGGCAATCGCCGTCGACCACAATCGCGCCACGATCATCCAGGGCAAGGCCGACAGCCTCGGCATTGAGGCCTATGGTATTGGGCACACGGCCAATCGAGACAATCAACTTATCAGCATCCAGAGTCCGGGCTTCCCCCTTGGCATTGGTCCAAGCCACGCTCACGCCCTTCTTGCTGGTCTTGATCTGACCTACCTTGACACCAAGTTCGATCTTCAAGCCTTGTTTGACAAAAGCCTTGTGCGCTTCCTTGGCGATTTGTTCATCGACCGCACCCAGAAAGGTCGGCAGACCTTCCAGGATGGTCACATCAGAGCCCAGACGACGCCAAACCGACCCCATCTCCAGTCCAATCACACCGGAGCCGATCAAGACCAGCGTCTTGGGAACTGCGGCGATCCGCAAGGCTCCGTCATTAGACAGAACAGTTTCTTCGTCAAACGGCGTACCCGGCAAGGCGCGAGCGTTGGAGCCGGTAGCCACAATGACTTGTTTGCCCGTCAATGTCTCTTCAGCTGAACCTGCCACCTTGATCTCATAGCCACCTTCAACGGCTTTGACAAACGAGCCGCGACCGTGGAAAGAACTAACCTTGTTCTTCTTGAACAGGTACTGAATACCGTCGTTGTTT
>CALRWE010000181.1:0-8627 GCA_943371745.1 Rhodoferax sp. OV413 | reverse complement strand
TGTCCACACCCAGGTAGTGCATCATTTTCTCGTCCCACAGCGCGGGAATGTCCTCGGCCTCAATGTCGCCATCCATCAGGGCGCGTTCAATCTCATAGCGCAGGATCACATGGGCAGGGTAGGTCAACTCGTCGGCATCCACGCGAATGAAGTCGGGGTTGACCCGGGTGTACAGCTGAGCCAGGTTGGCCGGATCAAAGGCGGGCTGATCG
Source organism: Rhodoferax sp. OV413 (assembly GCA_943371745.1). Lineage (GTDB taxonomy): Bacteria > Pseudomonadota > Gammaproteobacteria > Burkholderiales > Burkholderiaceae_C > Rhodoferax. The sequence goes on along the minus strand of CALRWE010000181.1, from coordinate 8,415 downwards.
CCCAGGTGCTTTTTGATCAAGGGAGAGATCAGGGCCAAAAAGCCCGGGCTGCGGCCCAGTTGCATCTCGAACGACAGGCTTTGGCTTTCATGAATCCCCATGGATCGGGCCCGGCCCACGGGCAGGTGGGCTGTCTCGCGCGGCAGACGCTGTTCGTAGCGGGCATGCCCGGTCTCGTGAACAATGCCCATCATGCTGCGCATGAAATCGTCGTCGCTGTAACGCGTGGTGATGCGCACATCTTGCGCCACGCCGCCACAAAAAGGGTGGGTCGAGATGTCGAGTCGGCCTGCCGAAAAATCAAAGCCCAGCAAGCCCATGATCTCCTGGCCCAGCGCGCGCTGGCTTTCTGTGGAGAAGGGGCCTTGTGCCTGAATGACGGGCTCATCCGCCTGGCGGCCACGCACCTGGGTAATCAACCCGGGCAACCAGGTCTTGACCTGGCCAAAGATGGCGTCGATGTCCGCGCTGCGGGTGCCGGGTTCGTACTTGCCCATCAGGGCGTCATAAGGGCTGACCCCTTGGGCCTGGGACAGGGTGTGGGCTTCTTCACGCGCCAGGGTCACCACCTCCCGAAAGTTGTCCAAAAAGCCGGGCCAATCGTTGCTCTTGCGCTGCGTGCGCCACGCATGCTCGCAGCGGGACCCCGCCAGGCTCTGGGCCTCCACCAGGCGGGCGGGCAGTAAGTTGGCTGGCTCCCAGTCGCGCCGCATCTCGTGCAGGCTGGCGCGTTGCTCGTCGCTCAACGCTTCGTTCGTGGCCTGCGTCATCAGGGCGGGCAGGGCCGGATCGGTGAGCGTCTGGTGCATCAGCAATTGCAGCTCCGCCAGCGCCGCGCCGCGGGCCTCGTTGCCGCCCGGCGGCATCATCGCGGCCTGGTCCCAGCCCATGAACGCGCCCAGATGCTGGTAGCGGTAAAGGCGGGTGAACACGGTGGTCAAGGCGGAATAAGCGGGAAGTGTCATGAAAGAGATGCCTGACTGAAAAAAGGCTTGAATTGATGCGGAATTGTTACACCTCATGTGCCGGGAAGCGATGGGTACAATCCCGCCCATTCTCAACTCCGCAAGCCATCTATGTCCGACCGTCTTGCCGTGCTGCCTCAATATATTCTGCCCAAACAGGCCCTGACCGTTCTGGCAGGCTGGGTGGCGGGTGCCCGAGGCGGAGCATTCACGACCGCGTTGATACGGTGGTTTGTGAAACGCTACAACGTGAACATGGCTGAGGCCGCCAACCCGGATGTGGCCAGCTATCCCACTTTCAACCAGTTTTTTACCCGTGCACTGCAAGAAGGTGCACGGCCCCTGGCCCATGCCGACCTGATTTGTCCAGTGGATGGCGCCATCAGTCAGTTTGGCCCGATCCAGGGCAACCAGATCTTCCAGGCCAAAGGGCACAGTTATTCCAGCACCGCGCTGGTTGGCGGCGACGCGGAGTTGGCAGCCCGATTTGACGATGGCAGTTTTGCGACTTTGTATTTGAGTCCCCGGGATTACCACCGTATCCACATGCCCTGTGAGGGGCGACTGACCCGCATGATTTACGTGCCGGGCGCTCTGTTTTCAGTCAACCCCACCACCGCCCGAGGCGTGCCGGGGCTGTTTGCGCGTAATGAACGGGTGGTGTGCGTGTTTGAGTCGGCCCGTGGCCCGTTTGTGTTGGTGCTGGTGGGGGCCACCATCGTGGGCAGCATGGCCACAGTCTGGCATGGTGTGGTGAATCCGCCGCGCGCGGGCGAGGTGCGCGAGTGGCACTATGACTTGTCCACCGCCTTGCGCCAGGGCGAGGAAATGGGCCGGTTTTTGCTGGGGTCCACGGTGGTCATGCTGTTTCCCAAAGGCCCGCTGGCGTTCAACCCTGAATGGGCGCCGGGGCGAGCCATTCGGCTGGGTGAGGCGATGGCCGGTTGCCCTTGAAAACAGACCCGAGCGCACAAGACGCTTGCTGGCCTGGCTTCTGGATGCCACGCCTCAGGGGCCATGCCGCGCTGGCGGCTGCGACGAGCTTGGTGCTACCGGCGATTAACTTTGAAGCGACAGAGAGGCGAAATCCCCGGCTTGGCTTTTGCTGCTTGCCGCTGAACGCGAAGTGGCGCCAAAGGCGTTTCAAGTGTCTGGTTTGAAAAGGGTGGATTGGCGAGCTCTGCAACTGCCTTTGCCATCGCTGTGAAGCTGACTTCGCTTTGCGAAGGACTTCAACAGAACCGAAGCGTTAGTAGCGGTTTGCGATCTGGCCCCTCTAAAGCGGTCGTAGGCTTCTACAGCCCGACGGACTGCCATGTGGCGCTGATTTGAAAAATCGGAGCACCTCCAATTGGCCACAGGCCGCTACGGGGGATCGTCGCCCAAAAGCAGTCGTCTGGCGGCCCACCTTTTGCGGTTGATGCTGATGCTGTCACTGAGAAAGAACGCCTGCAGACCAAACAATCCCTGCTGTAGATGCTATGAACTAAATAGCGTTTTGTAACTCTTAAACAAGCTCGGGCAGTAAGCGCGGCCTACCACCTGAAAACTAGCTTGGTCGCAGTAATACGACGTAGGACACGCTTGCCAAGGAACGGCCCGAGCCGGCGATGAGTTCTTCAAAGCGAGGTCCGCCCACTAAAAACTCTGCTACGCGAAAGTCACCGCAAAACTGCCATCGGTTTGCGGCTTTTTTGATGAATATCGGAAGTGGTTCGTGTTGTAGCGCGAGGCGCCTGCTAGCAGGAGTGGTTTTAGGGCCTTGACCGCACAAAACCACTGTTGGTGCTGCGGGACTAAACTTTAATGTTAAGCAAGCGGCGACCAGCTTGCCATCTACGCTTGGCAGACAGGACACCTTGCTACCACCGAGTACGCAATGAATCTCATCTCGAGAGTAGCATTCGCCTATCGTGAACGTGATTGATAGTGGCTCGATTGCAATTTTGTTCTGCATGGCGAATAAAGTGCCAGCCTTAGCTAACCTTGTGGTCTTCGCACTTTGCATCCGCCGTTGCCTCCGGTTCTGATTCCTCGGCCGAGCGGTCGAGGTGAATAAACGCCCTTCACTTTGCCGCACTGGCCGCGTTGGCGCGACACAGGCTTCGCCGTGACCGGCGACAGCGCTGCCTTGGCAACATTTTCAAGCGTCCGCACAGGAGTACTTGATTGGGCGACTGATTAGAAGTTTTGTAGGAAGGCCAATATGAGCGAACGGGCTCCTATTTAACTTTTGTAGCCGGCGTTTTCTTTTCAGTTTTGGCTGCCTTCTTGAAATCATCAGCGCTGGGCGCGTCTTTACTACCTGGCCTATTCATATGCTCGCCACTGCCGCCGGCGATGCGTTCTTGTTTAGCGTGAATATTGGCCCAAAGGCCGGGTTTTTTCGCGGTCATGCAAGCCCTTAATTTAAGTTACGAATGGCTACGTCAGCGACCTGACTTTCGTGACTCATTAAATGCCGCAAACAACATGCGCGTCTGTGCGCCACCACACTTGCGGCCCACGTCGGACCAATCGCAGAATCCGCAGCGCAGCGGGGCCTCTTGTGCTGGGACAAATGTTGCGGTAACTTGGCAAGGATGAAGCCCGACTCTGCCTTGCAATCCACCGACATGCCCGAGGACTTGCTGTATGCCAACGACCAAATGCCTGGCTTTACGCGCATAAAACGCGGTAAAAGTTTTGTCTATCGGCAGGCCAATGGCCAACCGCTGCGCGACGTCAAAAATATTGCACGAATTGAAAAACTGGCGATTCCGCCGGCCTACACCGCGGTCTGGATTTGCCCATACCCGCAAGGCCATATTCAGGCCACGGGGCGTGATGCGCGGGGCCGCAAACAGTACCGCTACCACGCCGATTGGCGACTGGCCAAAAGTGAAACCAAGTTTGACCGCCTACCCGAATTCGGTGCAGCGTTGCCGAGCATTCGAGCCAAAGTCAAACGCGACCTGGCTGCTTGTGCAGGCGCGGACGTGCAGCGCGGGACCGTTTTAGCCGCGATAGTGCGCTTGCTTGACACAACCTTAGTAAGGGTGGGCAACGACGAATACGCCCGCCGCAACGGCTCTTTTGGCTTGACCACGCTGCGCAAACGCCATGTCAATATTCAAGGCATACAGTTGCGCCTGCGCTTTCGCGGTAAAAGCGGCGTCCAGCACGACGTAACGCTGACGGACCCGCGTATCGCACGCATCGTACGCCGCCGCCAGGCACTGCCCGGGCAGGAATTGTTCCACTATGTAAACGATAAAGGTGAGGTACAAAGCGTCGGCTCAACGGATGTCAACGCTTACTTGGAGGCGGCTTGCAAAGGAAAATTTACCGCCAAAGACTTCCGCACTTGGCACGGCAGCGAGTTGGCTTTGCGGCTGTGGCGCAAGCTTGGAGAAGCTGAGCAGCTACAGCCCACCGCTGCCCAGGCAAACCGGCTGCTGGTTGAAGTAGCGGACCTGCTCGGAAATACGCTAGCGGTGTGCCGAAAATCGTATGTGCATCCGCGAGTGTTGGCGTTACTTGCGGGCGAACCTGAAAATAGTAAACCTTCAGCAGACGCGACCAAGCGCAAGGCGGGGTTGACGGCGAGTGAACAAGATTTTTTAGCGCTGCTGGCGGGTAGCAATTAATTTGCACAAGGTCTCCCTCCGCGAAGAATTTACTGAAATGCTAATAAGCACAACCTACCGACCCAGCATCTCATAACCCCGCAGGGTCTGCATCAATTTCGGGGCTTTGAAAACTGGGCATAAATGTTCCCACCCGTCGCTAGGGTGAACTATTTCTAACTAAAAGCGTGGATCGGATTCTTTGATAAGATGAAAATTCAATCAAGTTTTTACCAAATAAATGCGGGAAAGCGTTATGGCTGCATCTTTCACGATTGGCAATTTGTTTGATTCCACGATCACCAGTGGGTACACGCCAAGATGGGTGTCTCAGGTTTATGCGACTGATCTAAATTCAGATGGAAACAGTGACTTGCTCGTTATAGGCGCCAGTTATCCATCTGATGGCGCGCCAGTAGCTCAGCCTGGCTTTGTAGCGTTTGGCAACGGGGCGGGCGGATTCACATTAGCCACCGAAAAACAATTCCCAATTAGCACACTCAAGACGGTGCACCCGCGGGAAGTTGTCTTTGCAGACTTCAATGGTGATGGGCGTCCAGATGTTTACGTCGCCGGCCACGGTTACGACGCCATGCCGTTTCCGGGGCAACAGAACTTACTGTATCTGTCAAACCCAGATGGAACCTGGCGTAACGCCACATCGACGCTGCCACAGGTATCAGACTTTACGCATGGCGCGAGTGCAGGAGACATAAACGGCGACGGATACCTCGACATCGTGGTTGGCAATGTTCCTCAGCCCAATCCGATCCACCCTTATTTGCTTTTGAATGATGGTGCCGGTCGCTTCACTCGCAGTGACTCTGCTCTTCCAACGGGGACGGGACAGGTACTTAACCAGCTTCAAACACGAATGACCTCTCAGCTGTTGAGTGACCTCAATCAAGACGGGCTGGCTGACTTGGTTGTAGGGAGTTTAGACAGCACGGCGAGCAAACCTAAACCACCGCTCATTCTATGGAATGCGCAGGGAGAGTTTAAAGAAAGCAACATGACCGTGTTGCCTTCCCCAAAGCATTTTGGTGCCGATAACAGTGTTTATGACATTCAGTCGTTAGACCTCAACGCAGATGGGCGTAAAGACCTCATCATTGCCTATCAAAAGAGTATTGCCCTCGGTGGCTGGGAACTGCAGGTCTTAATCAACGACGGCAACAGAGGCTTTTCGGATCAGACTTCGCGTTACATCCCGGAAGAATCTGCCCAATACGGTGGGTTTCCGAGTGCAAATTCAGCAGAGTCGCAGTACTGGGTGCAATTCGTGAACCTCATCGACCTCAATAGTGACGGTCGAATGGATTTCGTTTTAGATGCTCGTGGCGTTACCAGTGCACCTGCCGCTATGCCAGTCGCGTATGTCCAACAAGGTGACGGAAGTTTTCAGGCGGCGAAGGTTTCTGACTTAGCCAGTGGCTACAGCTGGTTCTTTGACTACACAACTCAAGTGGTAACTTGGTCGGGACAAACTGGCTTTGCAAAATTAGGGATTGAGAATAGTGTTGTCAAGGTTTACACCATACCTGCAACCTTTGCTCCCGTATTGCCAGTCCGCACAGATTTTTCTGATCCGGTCAGCAGATTTGGAACATCGCGAGATGATGCGTTGTTTGGGGGCCGAGGTGGTGATACCTTTAAGGGAGGCAGTGGTAACGATTCGATAGACGGAGGCTTGGGCACCGACACCGCCCAGTACAGCACCACCGCATCCAACTACATCATCACCAATACAACAGTTAACGGCGCGACCGGCTACACCGTAAAAGACAAAACTGGTGCTGACGGGGTCGACACACTTGTCGATGTCGAACGGCTGAAATTTGCCGACAAGTCATTTGCTCTAGATTTTAATGGCGTTGGTGGACAGGCCTATCGCATATATCAGGCGGCATTTAATCGCACGCCCGACTCAGGTGGGGTGGGTTACTGGATGAGCGTGATGGATGGTGGAGCCGGATTGAAGAGTGTTGCCGGTGGTTTTGTCAACTCTGCCGAATTCAAGTCAATCTATGGGGCAAACCCAACTAATGCCGAAATTGTCACGCGCCTGTATGACAACGTACTTAAACGCCCAGGCGAGCCCGGTGGTTATGCATTTTGGTTGGGCGTCCTTGACCGTCGCGATGGAACCGTTGCTGACGTGCTCGCAGCATTTAGTGAAAGTCAAGAAAATCAGGATGGCGTCATCAGTTTGATAGGGAACGGGTTTGAGTACACGCCATTTGGATGACCGCTTGCAGCCCTAACGAGTCGTTCGCCGCCAAAGCCCCAATGACTCCTGACGCTGCTCAGGAGCCGACCAAGGCCACATTGCACTTTTCAGACCTGTGTGACCGGTAGTGAGACTTCAGTTCGCCCAATAACAGCAATCGGGCAACTGGTCACAATGACTGGACTTGGTCGCTGTGCAAAGCTCTCCATAGCGACCACAAGCTCTTTGTCGGAAGTGGGCTCAACAGAGAATTTGCCCTTTGCCAGTTCCAACACACGGGCGCCGTAAAGCATACCGAGCGCGAGTTTGAAGTTGTCCGGTAAAGGGGTGCTAGCCCCCTGCTGAACAAGTCAAGCAACTCGATCAGAACGGGCATCTTCACCATATTGACTGGCGGTTCGATACAACGTGGTTTATCTGAAGTCGGGCACCTTCATCGCGATCTGCAAATATCTCGGCGACGTCCGATAAACGGTATTCATTACCGTAAATACACGATGCAGCTAATTCTTCCAGGCACAGTGCGGGCTGGTCTGATGTGACCGGGGTCGTTGAAATAAATGGGTGGCGACTTGGTCAAAGCCATGTTGGCTTTTATCGGGCGCTTCAAATGATAAGCAACTGACTGCTGTGCCATTCACACCTTTCCACACGGGCGCAGCGATGGTCGTCAAACCGGCGATGCGCAAGCATTTCAGCCTACTGACTTTCGGTATCGCGCACATTGCTATGGATATTTAACCTGGAATCGCCATGGGGCTCGGCTGGAGCGTTCTGCACGGCCCCAATCAAACGATTCTGGGCGCGTTGCTGATTGCTGGCCTGCTGGCGTGGGTTGCAGCCAGCATTTGCATCCCGATATCGCGACGGCACAACCCAGAAGTCGCTTTCTGCAAACAGAAGTGGCTATTGGAGCCTGAAGAGGTCATTCGTACTGCAGTGCTTACCGGGGCGCACTTCAGTGCGTTGAGCCACCTGATTCTGGATAGCCTGAGGCACCACGACACTCACCCATTGGCCCCGTTTACGATCGCGAACCCTTTGCTCGATCTCGTTTTGCATGGTGGGGTGTACCGGCGGTGTGTGGCTTTGGAGGCGGCGGGCGCATTGGCTTGTTTGGGACGTCGAGGGCACTGCGGTTGTGCAGATTCAGCGACCATGCTCACGTCGGGCGATCCACACGGTTGAGGCCAGAATAACAAGGGCCCCAATCAATGTCGTGTGACTTGGCACGTCAGAGAAGACCAGCCACCCCATTAACGACGCCCAAACAAAATCCAGGAATCGCAAAGATTGGGTGGCGGAGATGTCCGCGACACGAAAGCCGCGAGTCAGGCAGTAGTGGCCCAATGAGCCAAAAATGCCAGCGGTTGCGAACCCGATCCATTGCCAGATGGTTGGTGCGGTCCAGTGGATCAAGCTCAAAGGCAAACTCAGCAGGGTTACCGACATGGCCTGCCACAGAACAATCACCCCCGGACTTTCATAACGTGTGAGTGTTTTTGTCATTAGAAATGACGCTGCAAATACCGGGGACGATGCCAACATCAGCAGGGCATACACGCCACCCTGACCGGTGAATTTTGGTGCAACGACCACGTGGACGCCTGCA
>CALRWE010000180.1:0-8638 GCA_943371745.1 Rhodoferax sp. OV413 | reverse complement strand
CCGGCCAGCAGCACGGCTTCCCCGCCGATGCCCGCGCCACGCGAAGCCCAAGTACCGCCGCCATACGGCGTGGCGTCGGTGTCGCCGGTGACCACCCGCACCTTGGTAATATCCACACCCACCGAGTCGGCCGCGATCTGCTGGTAGATGCCTTCGGTGCCTTGGCCCTGCTCCCCCACGCCGATCAGCACGGTGATATGGCCTTCGGGGTCCAGTCGCACTGTGGCACCGTCTTGCGAAGCAATGCGCGCGCCCCCGACGCCGTAGAACGCAGCGCTTGGGTTGGTGAGCTCGATCACGGTAGCAAAACCGATGCCCCGGTAGATGCCCTTCTCGCGCAGTGCAGCCTGCTCGATGCGCAGCGCGTCGTAGTCCATGATCTCGCGCAGCTTCGTCAGGCTGGCCTGGTGCGACAGGATCTCCAGCTTGATACCCGATGCGCCCACAGTGGGGTAGGCGTCGTCTGGAATCACGTTGAGTTCACGGATGAGCAGGGGGTCCATGCCGATCTTCTGCGCTGCAAGGTCCACCAGTGCTTCGGTCACTGCGCAGGCGATGGGATGACCTACGCCACGGTACTGGCAGGTTGGTGTCTTATTCTGAAACACCACGTCGAGCTTGGCGCGATAGTGCTTGTGCTTGTAAGGACCTCCCACCAGGTTGACGACCTGGTTGCCTTCGATGGCGCTGGTGCGAGGGAACATGGAGTACGGTCCGATGCCCGTGAGGTCCTGCATGTCGAAGCCGAGGATCTCGCCGTTGCGGTTGACCGCGATGCGCGCCTTGATGTGGTGGTGGCGCGCGTGGATGTCACTGGTAAAGCTTTCCAGCCGGTCGGCCACGAACTTCACGGGGCGACCCAGCATGATGGAGAGCGCCACGGTGGCGAAATCGTCAGGGTACGCGTGCACCTTGATGCCAAAAGAGCCGCCCACGTCCTTGCAGACCACCCGGATGGCGCTGGCTGGCAGGTCGAACTGGCGCCCATACAGGTCCTGCATCATGTGCGGCGCTTGGCACGAGTGGTGCACGGTCAGACGCCGGTCGGCCGGGCTCCAGTGCGCGATCTGAGCGCGCGGCTCCAGCGTCACGCCAGTGTGACGGCCAAACTCGAACTCGATGTCAGCCACCACATCGGCGTTGATGAAGGTCTCTTCGATCTGCCCTACATCCAGCGTGCGGGTAAAGCACAGGTTATCGCCGAGCTCGGGGTGGATCAGAGGCGTAGTCGGGTCCAGGGCTGCGAGCATGTCGGTGGCCGCGGGCAACTCTTCCCAGTCCACCTCGATGTAGGCCAAGGCATCCTCGGCCAATGCGCGGGTCTCGGCCACCACCGCCACCACCGGCTCACCCTGCCAGCAGGCGCGGCCCAGGGCCAGCGCGTATTGCGGTGCCGACTTCATGCCGGCCAGATGGCCCAGCGTGGCCACCCAGGGTTTGCATATCTTGGCCAGGTCTTGCCCGTCGGCCACCAGTAACACGCCCGGCATGGCGCGCGCGAAGTTGGCATTCACAGAATTGATGCGCATGTGCGCTACTGGGCTGCGCCAATAGACCACATGAGCCATGCGCGGCAGTTCGATGTCGTCGAGGTATTGACCCAAGCCCTGAGTCAGGCGTTCGATGCCGCCGCGCGGCACCGAGACGCCGATGTAGCGCTGATCGTCGTTGACAGGGGCGAGCGGGCGGCTGTGGTCAACACCGGGTTCGAGGTTTACGGTCTCTCGTTTCATGCGATCTCCTTGCGTTGTTGAAGCACATCGCAGATCGCGTCAACAATGGACTGATAACCGGTGCAGCGGCAGTAATTGCCCGAGATCCAGTCGCGTACCTCGGCGCGGTTAGCGTTGGGCATCTGCTCCACCAGTTCCTTGGCTGCCATCAACATGCCAGAGGTGCAGAACCCGCATTGCAATGCGTTGCGACGCACGAAGGCGTCTTGCAGGTCGCGAATAACGCCGGAGGCGCTCACACCTTCGATGGTCTGCACCTGACCACCATCGGCCTGCACGGCCAGGATGAGACAACCACGCACGATATGGCCGTTGAGTTCGACAGTGCAGGCACCGCACACGCCATGTTCGCAGCCGAGGTGGCTGCCTTTGAGGCCAAGATCCTCGCGCAGAAAATCCACCAGGTGGGTACGCGGTTGCACGCTGCACTGACGCATGTTGCCGTTGACGGTGACTTTGATCGGGTAGGCGTCTGCCATGGGTGTTCCTTAATGGGCTCAGGTGGCCGAGCTGACAGGTAGCATGCGCTGCAGCAGTACGCCAGCGAGATGCCGTTTGGTGTCGGGGGTGTTGGTCAGGTCGGGTAGCGGGTCGATCTCGCTTCGCAGGCTCGCTACTGCCTGGGTAACTGAGGCGAGGTCCAGCGCGAGGCCTTCCAGCATCATTTCGGTCTGGCGCGCACGCACCGGTGTAGCGTCCAAACCCAGCAATACGATGCGCAGATCGCGCAGCGCCATCCCATCGCGCCTGGCAGTGGCGGCCAGACCCACGATGGCGTAGTCGCCGTGGCGGCGCGCCAGTTCGCTGAAGCCAAACCAGTGGTTGGAGCCTGCCAGGGGTATTTCGCAAGCGCAAAGCAGTTCGTCAGGCCGCAGCGCGGTGCTGTAGAGGCCGGTGAAAAACTCGTCGGCGGCGATGCGGCGCTCACCTTGGGGCCCGCGCGCGATGACTGTGCCTCCCAGTGCCAGCAGGCAGGTGGGCCATTCGGCCGCTGGGTCAGCGTAGGCGATGGACCCACCCCAGGTACCGCTGTTGCGAATGGCCCGGTGCGCGATGTGGGGTGCGGCCGCCTTCAGCAGTGGAGTGTGGCGCGCCACCAGCGGGCTGAACTCTATCTCGGTGTGCGTTGTCAGCGCACCGATACGCAGCATGCTGCCCTGCACGCCAATACCGCGCAGGGACTCGATGCCGGTGATATCAATCAAGAGCTGCGGCTCCGACAGGCGCATGTTCAATGTGGCCATCAGAGTCTGGCCGCCGGCGAGCAGACGGGCGTCGTCGCCGTGCTCCTTCAGCAGTGCGAGCACCTGATCGATGGAGGTGGGTTTGACATAGCCAAAGGCTGCTGCTTTCATAGGGCGATCCTCAACGAGTCAACAAAGAGGCGATCCACGCGCCAAAGGCGGTGGACAGTGCGCCCAGTACAAACCACAGCACGCGCACGCTTTCGCTGCTGACGGCGGGTTGGACGGGCTGGGGTGCCTGGACGGAACGCGGCAGGAAAGTGGACGGCACTGAAGCGGCAGCGGTCTCGGAAGGTCGCGCCGCCTCAGGCTCGCTCACAGGCAGGCCCACCATCTGTTCGTTGAACGCGGTGAAGAACTGGTCAGCCATCTGTTTGGATGCGGCGTCGATCATGCGACCGCCCACTTGACCCAGCTTGCCGCCGATGGATGCCTGTGCGGTGTAGCGCAAACGCGTGCCACCGGCCTCGTCAGTTAGTTCCACGTTCGAGTGGCCCTTGGCCATGCCAGCCGCGCCGCCAGAACCCTGAAAGCGCAGCACACAACCTTCGTTGGGTCGAATGTCTTCCATGCGCACATTACCCACGAAGCGGGCGCGCACTGGGCCGACCTTCACCGCAACGCGTGCAGTGCGTTCGGTCGGGCTCGTAGCTTCCATGCTCTCGCAACCAGGAATGCAGCGCGTCAGGATCACAGGGTCATTGAGTCCAACCCATACCTTCTCGCGCGGTGCGCCGATCAGGATGTCTCCAGTCAATTCCATGAGTTGAATCCTCGGGTTTTCACGGGTGTTTTTGTTTACCAATTGGATAACAATAATACTAATGATTGACCCATTGGTAAATAGCTTGCGTATCCAGAAAAACCCTGACAAGGCAAAGAAAGCCCAAGCAACCGCACCAGAGACTCCAGTGCGTCGGCGCATGGGCGTGGCAGAGCGCGAGCGCCAGATCCTCGATGGAGCGATCCAGTTTTTTTCGGTACACGGGTTCAGTGGGCAGCTGCGTGACCTTGCCAAAAGCGTGGGGGTCACCCACGCATTGCTCTATCACTACTTCCCTACCAAGCAGGCGTTGATCGATCGCGTGTACGCTGAGGTTTTCGAAGGTCGTTGGCGCGTTGAGTGGGACGTACTGCTCGACTCCCCCGGCATTTCGCCAGAAGATAAGTTAACGGCCTTCTACCTGGAATACGTGACGATCACGCTATCGCAGTCGTTCGTGCGCATCTTGGTATTTTCCGGTCTGACCGATCACACCATCACCGATCGATTTTTCGCCATGTTGCGCGAGCGACTTTTCCCTCGCCTCATCCGTGAGACGCGCCGTTTTCGTGGAGTTGCAAGCCGAGCTAAGCCTAGCGAGCGCGAGCTTGAGTTGCTCATGGGTTTGCACGGTGGTTTTTTCTACATCGCCATGCGCCGCTGGATCTACGCGCAGGACGTTTATAGCGAAAGCGCACATGATGGTTACGACGAAATTCTGGTGCGCGACCGGGTCCGCGCCTACATGCAAGCGAGCCAAGACATGTTCACGCGGTATAGAGGCAGTACGCTCAAGCGCCCAGCCCAAAACTTGGATGACACTTTTTGATGAAGCCGGTGCGGGGGCATCGGTCCGTTTTACCACCCGGCTTTAAATTTAGCCACTAAACCCACCGAGGAGACAACATGAAGCTCAATAAAATCGCGTTTGCAACCCTTGTCGCCATGAGCGCCACGATGACCGTCGGATCTGCTCTAGCACAGCAGCGCGTCACGGTCAACATCGGCTCCAGCCATCCGACCACCAACATCTGGGCCTTCGCCATGAAGGAGGTTTTTCAGCCCGAGGTGGACCGAATTCTGAAAGAAGGCGGCGCCAAGTACGAGGTGCGCTGGCGCGAAAACTACGGCGGCACGCTCTACAAATTCACCGACACGCGCGCCGCCGTGCGCGACGGCATTGTGGACGTGGGCATGGTTGGCACGGTGTGGGAGAACTCCGCCATGCCACTGCAGAACGTGACCTACTTCACCCCGTTCGCCACTACCAACCACGAACAGCTCATCGAGATCTTTGACAAGCTCAACGCCACAGTCCCGGCGCTGCGCGACAGTTGGACCGCGCAGAACATGGTGCCGTTGTCCTCGTTGATCACCGACAGCTATGACATTTACGCCACCTTCCCGGTGAAAGACATGGCCAGCCTGAAGAACAAGCGCATCAACGCACCTGGCACCTCGGCCAACTGGTTGCGCGAGACCGGCGCCACGCCAGTGGACGGCGCGCTGACCACTTACTACACCAACATTCAGACCGGTGTGACCGATGGCGCGCTGTCGTTTGCCAGCGGCATCGGTCCGGCTCGTGTGCACGAGGTGGCAAAGCAATTGACACGTATCGATATCGGCGCCATGTACTTTGGCAGCGTGGCGGTGAACAAGAAGGTTTTCGACGGCCTGCCCAAGGACGTGCAGGACGCCATGCTCAAAGCCGGCAAGGCCACCTCGGTTGCTCACGGCAAGCACGTCACCAAGACGGCCAACGCCGCGCTGGACACCATGAAAACCGCCGGATTGCAGATCACAGAACTACCTCAGTCTGAAAAGGCCAAATGGGTTAGCGGTCTGCCCAACATCGTGGCGCCCTGGTTGCAGGGCACGGGTGACGCAGGTAAGCAGGTGCTCAAGGCCTACTTCGACGAACTGCGCGCCCGAGGCGTGAAACCCCTGCGCGACTGGGACCTGCAAAACCGCTGATCTACCCACTTATCCGCCCAGCGGCGCCCTGCGCTGCTGGGCGGTGTTTCTTCCAGACTTCATAGGTGACATGTGCACAATGAACCCGACTTCGCCAGCGAAACCCCAGCGGTCGCCGGTCTCACCAACCCCCTGCAAGGCGTGGCTAACGTGCTTGCGGCCGTGGGTACGGTGTGGATATTTCTCATGATGTTGCTGATTGTTGCTGACGTGCTTGGGCGCAACTTCTTTGATTCGCCCATCACCGGTGTGGCTGAGTTTGCCGCCCGCTCCGTGGCCTCCATCGTCTTCCTGCAGCTGGCCGCGGCCGTCTGCTCCGGCCGCATGACCCGCAGCGACTTTCTGCTTCGCATCATCGGCAAACACTCGCCGGGTGCTTTCAAGGCCCTGGAAGTGTTCAACGTCGTGGTTGGTGCACTTCTCTTCTTCGCACTCGCATGGATCGCCTGGCCAGAGTTGACCGAAGCCATGAAGACGCGTGAGTACTTTGGCGTGCAAGGTGTCTTTACCGTAGTGACCTGGCCGTTCCGCGCCCTGATCGTTCTGGGATCCGTGGCAGCCGCCCTGTCCTATCTGGCCTGCATTCCTTCGCTGCTGCGTCAGCCCCCACTCAACGGAGCACACGCATGAGCGAACTTGCCCTGGGCGGACTCCTGATCGGAGCCCTGGTATTTCTCGTCCTTTTCGGCCTGCACATCGCGGTCGCCCTCACAGCCGTCGGTTTCGCCGGCATCTGGCTCATCCGGGAAAATATGGATATGGCCATGCGGCTCATGTACCTCTCTGCCTACAACGGCGTGGCAGACTATATTTTTGCCACGATCCCGCTCTTTGTGCTGATGGGGCTGCTGGTCTCGATATCGAACGTTGGTAAGGATACTTTTGATGTGGCCGAAACGCTGCTGCGGCGCCTGCGCGGCGGCCTCGGCGTGGCCACCGTGGCAGCCAACACGGTGTTTGCTGCTGTCACCGGTGTTTCCATTGCGTCAGCGGCCGTGTTCACCCGAGTGGCGGTGCCCGAGATGGTGAGTCACGGCTACCGCGCCAGCTTCGCGGCGGGCACTGTGGCGGGCAGCTCGGTGTTGGGCATGATGATCCCGCCAAGCCTGCTGCTCATCATTTACGGCGTGCTGGCCGAGCAGTCTATCGGCACCCTGTTCATTGCCGGCATCATTCCCGGCTTCGCCATGGCTGCGGCCTTCGCCGTCATGATCATGCTGATGGCCCGATTTACTCCCGGATTGGTATTTGACCTCAAGCGCCAAGCCCGGTTGGCGGCCGAGCTCAGCTCCGCGCGCCTGCTCACCACCACCGAGATGCTGGGCAAGCTGGTTCCGATTGCGTCGCTGGTTGCATTGGTGTTGGGCGGTCTTTACTCGGGTTTCTTCACACCCACCGAGGCTGGTGGCGTGGGTGCCTTTGGTGCCTTCGTCATCGCCATCCTGCGGCGCAAGCTCGGCGGCGGCAACCTCTGGCGCGTGCTCACCGAAACCGGTGCGGTGTCGGTCGGCATTCTCATCCTGCTGGTGGCTGCGGGCTTCTACAGTCGCATGCTGTCGGTGGCCGGCGTGCCCATGGCCATCAGCGAGCTGGTGCAGGGGGCGGGTCTGGGCCCTTACGGCTTCCTGTTTCTGTACGTGGTGATCCTGCTGCTATTGGGCATGATCCTGGATTCCAGCTCCATCCTCTTGATCATGACGCCAGTGGCCGTGCCGATTGCCGCTGGGCTGGGCTTCGACCTGATCCACTTCGGAATCATCACCATCATTGCGGTGGAAATCGGCCTGCTCACACCGCCATTTGGCATTTCGGTATTCACGGTCAAGTCCACCCTGAACGATCCCAACGTGTCGGTCGAAAGCATTTTCGCCGGCGCCATGCCCTATGTGGTCGTGATGCTGGTCGTGTTGCTGCTCATCGCAGTTTTCCCGGCCATGGCACTCATACTGACCTGAGAAGCTTCTGATGCTGGCCGAAGTCGTATGCGGGCTTGAGCAGGGCACAAGGTCAAGCCCAACCGAAACCGAATACGGTAAATCTCGACCTCACTGTTCTGCGCAGCTTGCACGGATGGCGTACGGCGTGAGCGCTGACGAAGCCCACCGATTCGGCTTGCCGTGTGGCGGCACGCTTGAGCTGGTGCTCGAACCCAACCCCTACGCGGCCTCGTTGCTCGCACTGGTCAAGTTGCTTGCCGATGGCCACATGGTCCAGCGGCGCACCGGGATCGCAGTCAGCATCATGGCGGAGGCGTTGGCGGCAAAGATCGGCGTACCGCTACCGCGCGATATGGGCGTGACACACGCCAAAAAAGCACTGTGTGATTCCTGGTGAATACTTCGACAATCAAACAGCGCGAACGAATTGGCGTCCTCATACTGGCAGCTGGTGCGGGACGGCGCATGGGCGGTCGGGCCAAGTGCCTTCTAGAGGTGCAGGGCCAGAGCCTGCTGGAGCGCCTGATGCGCTTAATCCATAGCGAGGGATTCCATGATTGCGTACTTGTGCTTGGTCACCATGCCCGCGATATCCAGACCCACCTGACTCAATGGCCAGCTCACTTGGTGCCACGTCAGGTTATCAACCCATCGCCAGGAGACGACCCGGCCACTTCGCTGCATATCGGTTTGCGAGCACTGGAAAGCGATACGCAAGCTGTGATGGTGCTGTTGGCCGATCAGCCCTTGATCAACGCGACCGACATCGGCGCTGTATGTGCCAAGTTACTGTGCTGCCCGCCTGGTTTCCGGGTCTTGATTCCCATGGTTAGCGGAGTGCCGGGTCATCCTGTAATGTTTGACGCAGCAGTCCGTGCCGATCTACTTGCAGCGCCCGGTACCAGCCTGCGGCAGTGGGTTGCAGCCCACCCGAACGAGACCCTCAAATGGGAGGTGGACAACCCCCGCTACACGAGGGACCTC
>CALRWE010000179.1:0-8817 GCA_943371745.1 Rhodoferax sp. OV413 | reverse complement strand
TTGGCAGCCCCGAGACCACCACCGGCGGCAACGCCCTGAAGTTTTACGCCTCGGTTCGGCTGGACATTCGCCGCACCGGCACCATCAAAAAGGGTGACGAGGCCATCGGCAACGAAACCAAGGTCAAGGTGGTCAAGAACAAAGTGGCGTCGCCCTTCAAGACCGCCGAATTCGATATTTTGTTTGGCGAAGGCATCAGCCGCCACGGCGAAATCATCGATATGGGCGTGACCGCCAACATCCTCGACAAATCGGGCGCCTGGTACGCTTACAACGGCGAAAAAATCGGCCAGGGCCGTGACAACGCCCGGGAGTTCTTGCGCGAAAACCCGGAGTTGTCCCGCGAGATTGAAAACAAGGTGCGCGTCTCCGTGGGCATTCCGGTCTTGCCGGGGGGTGAAGAACCAGCAGCCAAAGGCAAAAATACAAGCAAAAAGGCAGTCTAGCCGTCGGATTTATTGCCGTAACCGCTATTAATTTAATAATGGTTGTGGCCTTCTTGTTGCACCAGAACGTTGCGCCAGATTGAGCAAAGCCCCTCATGTCGTTTGCCAAACCCTCCCTCAAAGGCCGTGCCCTGCGGCTGTTGAGTGGGCGCGAGTACTCGCGGACCGAGCTGGAGCGCAAGCTAATCCGTTTTGAAGAAGAACCCGGCACCCTGAGCCTGGCGCTCGATGACTTGCAGGTCAAGGGCTTCATCAGCGAGGCGCGGGTGATCGAATCGGTGATCCACAGGCGCTCTGGCAAACTGGGGCTGATGCGCATCCGGCAAGAGTTGCAAGGCAAAGGGCTTGATCCCGAGGCAGTTACCACCGCCCTGAGCGGGCTCAAAGACAGCGAGCGCGAGCGGGCACAGGAAGTCTGGCGCAAAAAATTTGGCGCCCTTGCCGCCGATGCGCAGGACGCCGCCAAACAAATGCGCTTTCTGGCGTCGCGCGGCTTTGGCGGTGACGTGATCCGTCAGGTGGTCAAAGGCGCCTCAGACGACTGAATGAATGGTAAATCAGCTGCTAGCCAGCGGTTTTATTGCCATTCGTAGTCTAAAAACATAGCGTTCAATTGGTCAGATTAATGGCCCGTCAGAGGCCCAGCATCAGTTTCAGGTTTTGCACCGCCGCGCCGCTGGCCCCCTTGCCCAGGTTGTCCAGACGCGCCACCAACACGGCATGGCGAAAATCGTCGTCGTCGGCGTCATTGGCAAACACGCGCAATTCCATCTGGTTGGTATCAGCCAAAGCCACGGCATCCAGTTTGTTGTCGGGCGTGGCGGGCAACACACGCACCCATTCGCTGCCCATATAGTGCCGGGCCAGCGCATCATGCAGATCCTGAGCGCGGGGTCGACCCGGCAGCGCGTCGAGGTCAAGCGGCAACTGCACCAGCATGCCTTGTTTGAAATTGCCCACGGATGGGATAAAGACCGGCCGGCGCGACAGACCGGTGTAGCGCATGATTTCAGGCAAATGCTTGTGCTTGAGGCCCAGACCGTAGAGCTCAAACGGCGGCGCCTCGCCCTTTTCATAGGCTTCGATCATGGTGCGCCCGCCGCCCGAGTAGCCGCTGACCGAGGGCAAGCTCAAGGGGAAGTCTTTAGGGATCAGCCCTGCATCCACCAAGGGGCGTACCAGCGCAATGGCTCCCGTGGCGTAGCAGCCCGGATTGGCCACCCGGCGCGACTGCGCGACCAGCGCGCCATGACCCGCCACGAGTTCCGGAAAACCGAACACCCAGCCCGGTGCCGTGCGGTGCGCGGTGGAGGCGTCGATGATCTTGGGGCCCGGTTGACCCGTTGACTGCGCGATGTCGTCGATCATCGCCACCGATTCAATCGCTGCTTCATCGTGCAGGCACAGCACCACCAGATCGGCCTGCGCCATCAGCGCACGTTTGGCCGCCACGTCCTTGCGCAACTCGGGCGCAATACTGATCACGTCGATCCCGGCCATGGATTGCAAGCGCTCGCGAATTTGGAGGCCGGTGGTGCCTGCTTCCCCGTCGATGAATATTTTGTGCATGCCTGAGAAGTCCTCGTCAGTTTCAGTTCAGATGGAAGTTCAATAATTATGAATTATGTGAGCGACAAACCGCCTGTTTTATTGGTGCGTTGCAGCATGATACATTTCCGAGTTGCATTGAACAGTGCCGGCCCCAGAGCATTTGCGTTTTTCGGCCGGGTAAAAATCCCCCCTCCTGAGAGAGACCTCATGAAGATTCACGAATACCAAGGCAAGGAAATCTTGCGCCAAGCTGGTGTACCGGTGCCTCGCGGCATCCCGGCATTCACCGTTCAAGAAGCGGTGGAAGCCGCTCAAAAACTGGGCGGCCCGGTGTGGGTGGTCAAGGCGCAGATTCATGCGGGTGGTCGTGGCAAGGGCGGTGGCGTCAAGCTGGCGCGCTCGATTGAAGACGTCAAGAAGCTGGCGGGTGAAATTCTGGGCATGCAGCTCATCACCCACCAGACCGGCCCGGAAGGCCAAAAAGTTCGTCGCCTGTTGATTGAAGACGGTGCGGACATCAAAAAAGAATATTACGTATCGGCTGTGACCGACCGCGCCACCCAGCGCGTGGCGTTCATCGTATCAAGCGAAGGCGGCATGGACATCGAGGGCGTGGCCCACGACACCCCGGAAAAAATCGTGACCGAGTTTGTTGACCCCGCCTTGGGCTTGACCGACGCGCAAGCCAAAATGCTCTCCGACAGCATTGGCGTGCCTGCGGGCTCCACCGCCCAGTGCGTGGACGTGCTGCAAAAGGTCTACAAGGTCTACATGGACACCGACGCCTCGCTGGTCGAAATCAACCCCCTGATTCTTGAAGGCAACGGCGGCATCAAAGCCATTGACGCGAAGTTCAACTTTGACGCCAACGCGCTGTTCCGTCACCCGGAAATCGTGGCCTACCGCGATCTGGACGAAGAAGATCCGGCCGAGGTCGAAGCCAGCAAGTTTGACCTGGCCTACATCAGCCTGGACGGCGACATCGGTTGCCTGGTCAATGGTGCCGGTCTGGCCATGGCCACCATGGACACCATCAAGTTGTTCGGCGCCGAGCCGGCCAACTTTTTGGACGTGGGCGGCGGTGCCACCCCCGAGAAGGTCACGGAAGCCTTCAAGATCATGTTGAAAAACCCCAAGGTCAAGGCCATTCTGGTCAACATCTTCGGCGGCATCATGAAGTGCGACACCATCGCCACCGGCGTGATCACGGCCTGCAAAGCCACCAACCTCAGCGTGCCATTGGTCGTGCGCATGAAGGGCACCAACGAAGACTTGGGCAAGAAAATGCTGGCCGAGTCCGGTTTGCCCATCATCACCGCAGACACCATGGCTGATGCTGCGCAAAAAGTGGTTGCGGCTGTCAAAGCTGCTGCATAAGGAAAAATTATGTCGATCCTCATCAATAAAGACACCAAGGTCATCACCCAGGGCATCACCGGCAAGACCGGTCAGTTCCACACTGAAAAGTGCCAGGAATACGCCAACGGCAAAAACTGTTTCGTCGCGGGTGTGAACCCCAAGAAAGCCGGCGAATCCATTTTTGGCATCCCGATTTTCTCGTCCGTCAAAGAAGCGGCCCAAGACACTGGCGCAACGGTGTCGGTGATTTACGTGCCGCCAGCTGGTGCTGCTGCCGCCATCTGGGAAGCCGTTGAGGCCGACCTGGACCTGGCTATCTGCATCACTGAAGGCATTCCGGTTCGTGACATGCTCGAAGTGCGCAACAAAATGCGCGCCAAAGAAGCGGCCGGTGGCAAGAAAACCTTGTTGCTCGGGCCCAACTGCCCTGGTTTGATCACGCCTGACGAAATCAAGATCGGCATCATGCCGGCGCACATTCACCGCAAGGGCCGCATTGGTGTGGTGAGCCGTTCCGGTACCCTGACCTATGAAGCCGTGGCGCAACTGACCGAAATCGGTCTGGGCCAGTCCAGCGCGGTCGGTATTGGTGGTGACCCCATCAATGGCCTGAAGCATATCGACATCATGCGTGCCTTCAATGATGACCCGGACACCGACGCCGTCATCATGATTGGTGAAATTGGCGGCCCGGATGAAGCCGAAGCCGCTCGCTGGTGCAAGCTCAACATGAAGAAACCCATCGTCGGCTTCATCGCTGGCGTGACGGCACCCGCAGGCAAACGCATGGGCCACGCGGGCGCCCTGATCTCTGGCGGTGCCGATACGGCCGATGCCAAGTTGGCGGTGATGGAAGAGTGCGGTTTCACTATCACCCGCAACCCATCCGAGATGGCCAAGCTGCTCAAAGCCATGCTTTAGGCCTTTTAAGGTGTTGCTGTCGGGTAACACATTGCGGTTATCCACATTTATAAGCCGGATTTCCTAATGGACAATCCGGCTTACTTATTTGTAAGCCATTGACCCTGAAATAGAAAGTACACCGTGGAAGAATTCCTAACTGCCCATTTTTGGCTCGCCGTTGGTCAGATCATCATGATCGACATTTTGTTGGGTGGTGACAATGCCGTGGTGATCGCGCTGGCCTGTCGCAAGCTGCCGGCGCATCAGCGCACCAAGGGCATTTTGTGGGGCACCGCTGGCGCGATTGTGCTGCGGGTGATTCTGATTGGCTTTGCGTTGACCCTGTTGCAAGTGCCCTTTCTGAAGCTGGTGGGCGCAGCCTTGCTGCTGTGGATTGGCGTCAAGCTGCTGGTGCCTGATGAAGAAGGGCATTCCAATATCGAGGGCAGCGACAAGCTGTGGGCAGCGGTCAAGACCGTGATCGTGGCCGATCTGGTCATGAGCGTCGACAACGTCATTGCCATTGCCGGCGCGGCTACCGGTGCCGGTGAAACCCATCAAATGCCGTTGGTCATCTTTGGCTTGTTGGTCAGTATTCCGATCATCATCTGGGGCAGCCAACTGGTGCTCAAGCTCATGGACCGTTTCCCCATCATCATCACGGCAGGCGCGATGTTGCTGGGCTGGATTGCAGGCACCATGGCGCTGAGCGATCCGGCAATCAAGGACCTGTTGCCACAGACCCCGATGTGGAGCTACGGGCTGGGTGCTGCGGGTGCCTTGGGCGTGTTGCTGGTCGGCATAACCCTCAAGAAGCGCGCGCAGCAAACGGGCTAAGCCCTGGACGCAACAGCTTGCCGTCTGGCGATGGACGGTGCAGGGGCGTGTCGGGGATGCCTGCCCATGTGACTTGCCACGTCGGCTACCTGGTCGCCAAGGCCCGTGAAAAGAGCCCGTCATGCGCTGCCAGGGCGGTGAGAAAAATGGGATTTTGGATTGCAAGCACTATGATTGCCCAAAGAACTCAACCCTCTCGAAATCTGGTTCGAATCAAAATGCACTGCACTTTTTTTGCGCAAACCGATCCCGGGCAAATCCGGTCGAACAATGAAGACGCCGTGGTGTTTGATGAGCGCATGGGCTTGGGTGTGCTCGCGGACGGCATGGGGGGCTGCAACGCTGGTGAAGTCGCCAGCCGCATGGCTACTGAAATCATCAAGGCAGAGCTGAGTGCCTGGTGGTGTGAGGCGGGTGTTCAGGTGAGTCAGGAGCAGATGCGCCACGCGATCGAGCGCTGTGTGCGCAACGCCAACGCCGCTATTTTTGACGCATCCAGGATCCATGCCCATTATTCAGGCATGGGGACCACTTTGGTGGTTGGTGCCTTTCTTGGTGACAGGCTGCTGCTGGGGCATGTGGGGGACTCCCGTTGCTATCGACTGCGAGGCCAGGCGCTGACTCAGATCACCCGCGACCATTCTGTCTTGCAAGAACAGATGGATGCCGGTTTACTGACCGCAGAGGAAGCTGCGCTGTCACCCCATAAAAACCTGGTTACCAGGGCACTGGGCGTGGAGGAAGGAGTGATGCTGGAATTGAACGAACACCTGCTGGAGCCAGGTGACATCTACCTGATGTGTTCTGACGGGCTGAGCGACATGGTCAAAGACGCCCGGATTGCAGCCACTCTGCGGCAGCCGGCCCCCTTGTCGGTCCTGGCCAACCAGCTCCTGGCCCAGGCGAACGAGAATGGCGGGCGTGACAACATCACCGTTTTGTTGACTCGCGTGGCAAGCGACTCTGCAAAGCGGGGTTTAATATCCGGGTTATTCGGAAAATAGCCGATCCATGAATTTCCCCGTAACCAGTTTCATGCACAGGAGCCGGTCATGCCGAAAATGATCGTATCGATTGATGGTGTCATCATCAAGGAAGTCCAGCTGACCAAGGCGCGCACCACGTTGGGCCGGCGGCCTTATAACGACATCGTCATTGACAATCTGGCAGTGAGCGGTGAGCACGCCGTACTGGAAATGACTGGCGATCAGGTTCATCTTGAAGATCTCAACAGTACCAACGGCACTTACGTGAACGGCAAGGCCGCCAGAAGGCAGCTGCTTCAAAACGGAGATACCGTGGAGGTTGGCAAATACAAAATCAAATTTACAGCCGACTCGGCCGCTGAGTTGGCGGCACCAGAGCCACTGCATGCAAGCATCAGAGTGCTTTCAGGGTCAGCCTCTGGTCGCGAGGTTAATTTGACGAAGACAGTGACCACCATTGGCAAACCCGGTGTGGGGGTTGCTGCCATCACCCGACGCCAACTCGGGTTCGTCGTGCACCACGTGGAAGGCGCGGGTAACCCGGCGCTCAATGGGGCACCGATTGGTTCGGATCCCGTTGCCCTGAAAAGTGGAGACCTGATTGAGCTGGCAGGTACCCAAATGCAGTTTGTGCAAACCTGACCCCGTCCGGTGCCCGCTGTGCCGTCCATGAACCGTGTCGCCGCAATGCAACGAGCCCTTGAATCATGGGTGCCGTGTTGAAACCAAGGGGCTCTGAGTCCCCGCCTGAACAGGCATTTGTTGAGGCGCAAAAACTCCCCCCTGAAAAACGGGATATGACCTTTGAGGCGCTTTTTTACAGGCAATTGCAGCAGGTCACGGTCCGGATTCATGAGACGGACAACATCGAGCAGATCATGCTGGAAGTCAGTCCAGACATCTGCGGACTGTTCAATGCCGATCGGCTGACGCTCTACGCCTTGAACGAAGACCGGACCGCCATCGTCTCAAAGGTGAAGACCGGCCTCAACAGCAGCCGCGAACTCAAGCTGCCCATGACACCCCAGAGCATCGCAGGGTTTGTGGCTTACAGCCGCAAGCTGGTCAACCTCCCCGACGTGTATGACGATGCAGCTCTCAAGCTCATTCATCCGGCACTCACCTTCCTGAAGGAGGTGGACAAGCGCTCAGGCTACCGCACCCGGCAAATGTTGGTCGCACCCATTTTGGAAGGCAACCGGCTCCACGGCGTGTTGCAGGTCATCAACAACAAAGGCCATTACCCCTTTGGCGATCTGGAGGTGGAAGGGGTGACCCAGCTGTGCAAGACACTGGCAACAGCCATTCGGCAGCGGATGCAGAAAATGGAGCGGGGCGGACGGCAAAGAGCGTCCAAGTACGACGCGCTGGTGACGGAGGGCGTGTTGACCGATCTGGAGCTTGAGACATCCCTGCGGGAGGCCCGCCAGAGCGGCCAGCACGTCGAACAGGTTCTGATGGCAACTTACGCAGTTCGCCCGGCTCAGATCGGGCCTTCGCTCGCCAAGTTTTTTGGGGTGCCCTACGAAGCCTTCCATCCCGGACGCATCCGCGCAGAGACTCTGCATGGTGCACTCAAGCGCGAGTTTGTGGAGCAACAAGGATGGATTCCTCTGGAGGAATCGCCGGAGGGCCTGGTCGTGATGTGTCTGGACCCCGAAGCGGCCCGCGCCTCGCGCGTGGTACCCCAGGTCTTTCCGCGCATCGCCCGGTTTGCCTACCGAGTCACCACCCAGCATGAATTCACCGAAACGCTGGCGCAGATCTTTGGTATTGGCGTGGAAGGGGGCTCCATTGACGAGTTGCTGGCCGATATGGACGGTGCTGCAAGGGATGACGGCGTCAATGACGACTCCCTGGAATCGGCCGCCGCTGACAACGAGCTGGTGAAGTTTGTCAACAAGATCATCATTGACGCCTATAAGCAAGGTGTCTCGGATATTCACATCGAACCTATGCCAGGCAAGCTCAAAACTGGCATCCGGTTTCGGATTGACGGTACGCTGCAGTCCTACATCGAGGTACCGGCCCACTTTCGCCAAGCCATGGTGACCCGCCTGAAAATCATGTGCGATCTCGATATTTCAGAGCGTCGCCGCCCGCAAGACGGAAAGATCAAGTTCAAGAAATACGGTCCGCTCGACATTGAGCTGCGCGTGGCCACCATTCCGTCGGCAGGCGGCGTGGAAGACGTGGTCATGCGGATTTTGGGGGCTGGTGAGCCTATTCCGCTGGAGAAGCTGGGTTTGACGCCGCACAACAAAGAGCGCGTCATCCGCACTATCGAGAAGCCTTATGGCCTGTTTTATGTGTGCGGCCCCACCGGCTCCGGCAAGACCACCACGCTGCACTCGATTCTCAAGCACCTCAACACCCCAGACACCAAGATCTGGACCGCTGAAGACCCGGTCGAAATCACCCAGAAAGGCCTGCGCCAGGTGCAGATCAACCGCAAGGCCGGCATTGACTTTGCGCTGGTCATGCGCGCCTTTTTGCGGGCCGATCCCGACATCATCATGGTGGGCGAGTCACGCGACAAGGAAACTGTGGCCATGGGCGTGGAAGCCTCGCTGACGGGCCACCTCGTATTCTCCACCCTGCACACCAACTCCGCGCCCGAGTCCATCACCCGCCTCCTGGACATGGGCATGGACCCATTCAATTTTGCGGATGCGCTGTTGGGCATTTTGGCGCAGCGCCTGGCCAAGAAGCTTTGCGATTGCAAGGAGTCTTAC
>CALRWE010000178.1:0-8849 GCA_943371745.1 Rhodoferax sp. OV413 | reverse complement strand
AGGCGGAACTTTTGCCTCGGCCTCAAGGTTCTAAACCGTGAGCTTCGAGCCGACTCTGGGTGGAGCCGGCGACGCTCGGTTGGATTATGACAGGAAAAAAACTGAGCCCCTGAAAAACTCGGGCGGGAAGTCGTGCAAAACTAGCTGATTTTCTGAACCATCAAGCGAGTTGCTGGTCAATGAAAGCTGTCATCTGCGACTTGCTCATGGCTCCGACCTTGGTGGCCGCCAAGACGCCCCCCTTGAACAGCATGAGCGTTGGGATGCCACGAATACCAAACTTGGCAGGGATGTCCCGATTTTCATCGACATTCATTTTGGCAATTTGCAGCTTGCCTTCGTAAGCGCTGGAGACCTCATCCAAAATAGGCGCGATCATCTTGCAAGGGCCGCACCATTCAGCCCAGTAATCCACCAGTACCGGTAAGGCAGACTGCAGAACATCGGCTTCGAATGAGGTGTCTGTGACGTGTTTGATGAGTTCGCTGGCCATGTTTTTCCTTTGCTGGTTAGTACGGAACTGCTCGCCGCATGGTCCTATGCGCCTTGATTTGCAGTGTTTGAGTTGAGTGGACCTGGACAATCCATCAAGGAAATTGTGACAGAAACTGTGCGCATGCATCCAGTGCCGCATTTTCTACAATGAAACGGCGCGAATTTTTTAGAAAATGGAATGGAAATTGATGAAAAAAGTGATCATCGTTGGTGGTGGGCCTGCTGGGTTAATGGCTGCAGATGTGTTGTCCAAAGCAGGATTTGCTGTGCATCTTTACGACGCGATGCCATCAGTTGGGCGAAAGTTCTTGCTTGCGGGTATCGGGGGCTTGAACTTGACCCATTCGGAACCCATTGATATTTTCGCCTCTCGGTATGGTGTTCGGCGTCCCCAGATTGATGCTTTATTGGCGGGTCTGGACGCCACTGGTGTGCGGGCTTGGGCTGCTGACTTGGGGATCGACACTTTTGTGGGTTCCTCTGGGCGGGTTTTTCCTGTCGATATGAAGGCAGCTCCTTTGTTGCGGGCCTGGCTTCATCGGTTGCGTCATCCAACCGAAGGTCCAATCAATAGAATTCAAGTGGTCTTCCACATGCGGCATCGCTGGACCGGATGGTGTGATGTCGAGTCGAAAAAGAACGGGGCTGGCAGCGGCCAGTGCTTGTGTTTTGAAACACCCGGCGGTCCGGTGCAAGCTGAAGCTGACGCGGTGGTTTTGGCGATGGGGGGGGGCAGTTGGTCTCGATTGGGCTCGGACGGCGCGTGGGTGCCAAGGCTTCAGGCCTCTGGTGTCATGGTTGCGCCGCTGTTACCAAGCAATTGTGGTTTCGATGTCGATATTAAGCAGCGAGCGCTCCCCCCTCAGCGGGCGGAGGTCGCCCATAGCGGGTCTGACCTTGCTGGTATCGGCTGGAGTGAGCATTTTTCGAGGCGATTTGCCGGTCAACCGTTTAAATCGGTCTCTATTCAAGTCAAAACTTCCCAGGGGGTGCACTTTCAGCGCCGGGGTGAGTTTGTGGCCACCGCCACGGGTGTGGAGGGCAGTCTGATCTATGCAGCCTCCAGTCTGTTGCGCGATGACATCCTGGCGCAGGGACACGCCACGCTCCATTTGGATCTTTTGCCCGATATCTCGCCTCAGCGGGTATTGGCTGAAGTTCTCCACCCTCGCGGTGCCCGTTCACTTTCCAGTCATCTGAAGAGCCGTTTGCGCATTGACGGTATCAAATTCGCCATCTTGCATGAATTGCTGACCAAGGAGCAGATGAATGATGCAGTGCAGTTGGCAACCGCCATCAAGGCCCTGCCTGTTGTGTTGACGGCAATGCGCCCGATGGATGAGGCCATCAGCACAGCAGGTGGTGTCTTGTTTGACGCGATGGACGGCAAGCTGATGTTGACGAAACTGCCTGGTGTTTTTTGTGCCGGCGAGATGCTTGACTGGGAAGCCCCCACCGGCGGCTACTTGTTGACGGCATGTCTGGCCAGCGGACAGCGCGCGGGTCACGGCGTGCTCACTTATTTGGACGAACAGAGCGAATCCGATCAGGCCGGAGAATAAAGTGTTCTTTGAACGGGTTCGCTCCGGATGTCCGTCTCTGGCTAATGACTACAGCGCTTTTTGCAGCACGGCGCCAGTGAAAAGATAGGGCAGTCTGGGGCCTTTGTCCGGTCCCACGCCGCCTTTGTTTTCCACACTGATGGCCAATTCCGAAACATTGGTCAAGCCTTCTTCGTTGATGCCAAGCCGCAAGGTCTTACCCTTGCTCTGAAAAATTCCAATCGAGCGCGGCGGGTTGTCGGGAGACAACGCCCAAAGCTGCATCGTGTCTTGTTGACCCTCTGTCACGGCGTTAAGACGTTGTATTTGTAGCGCCTTGTCGAGGGGGTCAAACGTGATCAGCAGAGCAGGTGCATGCCGTTCATCCATCAGAACGGACAGATACTTGATCTGGGCAGTGGTTCGAAGCTTGGCTTGAAGATGGGCAATCTGGGCCTTGAACTGTTCAAACATACTCATCCCAGTGGCTGCGGCAATCGCAATCACCAGCAGGCAGGCAATCGCGGTGGCCCGCCAAAGGTGGGCAGGTCTTGCTGGCAAGCTCTGTGTTGGGGGTGGCTTCATAAGATGCTCGGAGTTGGTTTGAATATTGTCGCGTTTTAGGCGGTAGCAGAATTTTTGGCCACGTTTGGGCTGGATTGCGCCGCCATCTTTCGCTGATCAAAGTGCTCGGTCATCGTTGCAGGCTCCGAAGGGTTCTAAAAGGCGCCCATTGCGATAGCACACCAAAAAGGGGGGTGACCTCCGGGTAGAGCGATGCGCGCAAAAAACGAGTTGCCGCGTTGAAAAATACCCGTCAAATGACCTATGGAACTGCACCTCGAGAAACCTGGGTGCCACAGCCATGTGTTAGAAAATCCAAAAGGGAGGACCGATATGGTTTAACCCCGTGGTTTTATTGAAACAAACAATAGGGTTGACGAGCCTTGACCCCGGCACTGGCTCCACAGTTAGGGCTGCTTGGTTCCCCACCTGACCCGGTTGGCCGCTTTACCATGCGGGAAGGCCCGTCAAGACATATTGTAAGGGCGCTGCGCTGACCTTCAAGGTCAGTTCTCTATAAAAACAGAGGCGCACGGCACTTAGAATCAAAGAATGTCTTACCTCGTGCTCGCCCGCAAGTACCGCCCTCGCAACTTCACTGAAATGGTGGGGCAGGACCACGTGGTGCAGGCCATGACCAATGCCCTCACAACCCAGAGACTGCACCACGCCTATCTGTTCACGGGTACGCGGGGGGTTGGCAAAACATCGGTCTCCCGTATCCTGGCGAAGTCGCTCAATTGCAGGGGCCCGGATGGCACAGGAAGCATCACCGCATCCCCGTGTGGTGTGTGCCAGGCCTGCGTTGACATAGATTCCGGCCGCTTTGTGGATTACACCGAGCTTGATGCGGCTTCGAACCGGGGTGTGGACGAAGTGCAGGCCCTGCTGGAGCAAGCGGTCTACAAACCGGTGTTGGGTCGCTTCAAGGTCTTCATGATCGACGAGGTGCACATGCTCACCAACACGGCATTCAATGCCATGTTGAAGACGCTGGAAGAGCCCCCCGAGTATTTGAAGTTTGTGCTCGCCACCACCGACCCGCAAAAGGTGCCCGTGACGGTGCTGTCGCGCTGCCTGCAGTTCAACCTGCGTCCGATGGCACCTGAAACCATTCGGGAGCACCTTGGAAAAGTCCTGAATACTGAGCAGGTGCAGGCTGATGCCCAGTCGCTGCGCCTGTTGGCGCGGGCAGCCAGGGGTTCCATGCGGGATGCCCTGAGCCTGACGGATCAGGCAATTGCTTTTGGGGGGGGGCAGTTGCTTGAGGCTACCGTGCGCCAGATGCTGGGCAGTGTTGATCGGTCCTATGTTTTTCGCCTGATTGAAGCCTTGGTCGAAGGCGATGGCAAAACCGTGGTTGAGACCTCCGAAACCTTGCGCCTGAATGGCCTGAGCGCGGCCTCCACCCTGGAAGAGATGAGCAGCGTGTTGCAGCGCATGGCAGTGTTGCAGGCTGTGCCGGATGCCGCTGCGCCAGCGGATGAGAGTGACCCGGAAGCAGCTGATGTGGCGCGTCTGGCTGCTTTGATGCCTGCTGACGAGACGCAGTTGCTCTACAGCATTTGCCTGCATGGCCGTGGCGAGCTCGGTTTGGCCCCGGATGACTATGCCGCGCTGACCATGGTGCTCTTGCGTCTGCTCGCTTTCAAGCCCGGCAAGCCAGGTGAGAGCATCCTCAAAAAAAAAAACCTGAGTTCGCCGGTAGCTGAGCCAACTCCAAAGGCGTTGGCAGCCCATCAACCCGTTTCGCCACCCATCCCAAGGCCGAGCGTCACGCCAGCGCCCAGGCCACAAGAACTCGCTCTTCCGGGGGGCGGTGTGGTCGCGCCTGCACCTTCGGCCCAGGCGTCACCTGCCAAGGCAGCGCGTTTACAACCCTGGGAAGATGCGCCAAATATGCCTGTTGCCGACGTATCTATTGATGTTAATGAGTCGGAAAGAATAGCAATTCCCATCGTGTTGCCGCCGGGCCAGCAGGTGCCGGTGCGAACAATGGCGCCCCTGTCGGGCACCACAGCGGCGTCGGCTTCAACGCAGGCTCTCCCCAAGGAATCGCGGCCAGCCTCCACGATTGAGGCGCTCCCCGTGCGTTTGCAGGCGGATTCCCGGGTTGAGGCGCTCGCGGGTCAATCAGGGACTGCGGTACTTGTGCCCTCTGGTGAGGGTGAATTTTGGCATGCCACGGTGCTGCAATTGATTCGCACCGAGGCCATTGCTGCGCTGGTGCGCGAGTTGGCGCTGCAATCGCAACTGGTGGCCCGAGACACCGACCAATGGCTCCTGCGGGTGGAGCGCGAGTCGCTCAATCAAAGCGGTACCCGGGACCGCTTGATGGTTGCGCTGGCGGCAGCGGGCCATGGTGTACGACTGGTTGTGGAGGTAGGGCGAGTGACCGATAGCCCGGCCCGGCGCAACGCAGCTGCAGCCGCTGAACGGCAACTGGCGGCCGAGAAAGTGATTTTTGATGATCCCTTCGTCCAATCCATGATGCGTGATTTTGGCGCGAAAATTGTGCCAGGCACCGTCAAGCCGGTTTGAGTAGACTGACCACAGTCCTCTCTCAAAATTTTTTTAATCGTTGGTTTTTTGAATTTAAACAAAGGAAATCTCATGTTCAACAAAGGACAACTCGCCGGTCTCATGAAGCAGGCCCAGGCGATGCAAGACAACATGAAGAAGGCCCAGGACGAGCTGGGCAACGTCGAAGTGACCGGAGAGTCTGGCGCTGGCCTGGTCAAGGTCTTGATGACCTGCAAACACGACGTCAAACGCATCACCATTGACCCCAGCCTGCTGGCCGAAGACAAGGACATGCTGGAAGACCTGGTGGCAGCGGCCTTCAATGCGGCAGTGCGCAAGGCAGAAGAAACTTCTGCAGAAAAAATGGGCAAACTCACGGCCGGCATGCCGGGCTTGCCCGGCGGTATGAAATTTCCCTTCTGAGGCTGCGTGGCTGATAACCAATCGATTGACACGCTGATCCAGGCCCTGCGACGTCTGCCGGGGGTGGGGATCAAGTCAGCCTCTCGCATGGCCTACCATTTGCTGCAGCATGACCGGGCGGGGGCGCAAGCGCTGGCTCGCGCGCTGCAAGACGCAGCCGAAAATGTACGTCACTGTTCGCTGTGCAACACGCTCACGCAGACCGACATTTGCGCCACCTGTCTGGACCCCAAACGCGATGTATCCAAGCTGTGCGTGGTGGAGACGCCAGCTGACCAGTCGGCTGTAGAGCGGACCCGAGCCTATCAGGGCTTGTACTTTGTGCTGATGGGCAAACTCAGCCCCCTTGATGGCATAGGCCCCAACGACATCGGCTTGAAGATACTGTTTGATCGGGTGTCCGACGGCATCGTGCAAGAGGTCATTCTGGCCACCAACTTCACGGCCGAAGGGGAAGCCACCGCCCATGTCATTGGTGAGGGCCTGAAGGCCCGGGGCTTGCGCTTCACCCGTTTGGCTCGCGGCGTGCCGGTTGGAAGTGAACTGGAGTACGTCGATCTGGGCACCATTGCCCATGCGCTGGTTGACCGACGCTGACCACGCTTGAAATTGATATTCACATTTAAAAGAAGAACACCATGACCTTGGCTCCTTTTACGATCGCTTACTGGTGTGTTTTGGTTGCTGCCGTGCTGCCCATCGCCTGCGCAGGCTTGGCCAAATGGGGCATGTTCAACAAGTCAAAGCGCGATGGTGGTTATGACAACGGCAATCCGCGCGCGTGGCTCGCCCAACAGACCGACTGGCGCGCCCGTGCCAACGCAGCACAGGCCAACAGTTTTGAGGCCTTGCCATTCTTTATTGGCGCGGTGGTCATTGCCCACCAGTTGGGTGCGCATCAGGGCCGGTTGGATGTTCTGGCCTTGGCTTACATCTTGTTGCGCCTCGTGTACGTGACGATGTATGTGGGCGGCCTGCCCACTATGCGCACCTCGGTCTGGTCACTGGCCTTTGCCGCGAACGTCGGCATTTTGTTTGTGGGTTATCGCTAAGCTCTCAGTACAAACCCCTGAGGGATGTTCCTGATGCAACAGGCCATTTAGCGGGCTATCCTGATAGGCAAACTACACGCCCCACTCGAAAAGAACCGACCATGAACAACACAGTGTTTAGCCGCCGCACTTTTGCGGCAGTGACAGCATTGGCGGCCGCATCCGTTAACGTGCCCTCCCTGTGGGCCCAGCCCCGACTTGAAAAAGCGAAGGTGACGATTGCCGTAGGCGGCAAAGGTAGTTTTTACCATTTGCCGCTGACCATTGCCGAGCAACTGGGCTATTTCAGTGCCGAGGGACTGGAGGTTGAAATTGTCGATTTTGAAGGGGGATCACGGGCCCTGAAGGCTGTTGTCACTGGCTCTGCCGATGTCGCCTCAGGCGCCTACGAGCACACCCTCAAACTGCAGGCTCAGGGGCAATTTTTCCAATCTTTTGTGTTGCAAGGCCGGGCGCCTGCCATCAGCCTGGGCATCTCACTGCGAACGCTGTCCCATTACCGCAGTGCGGCCGACCTGAAGGGCCTGAAGATCGGCGTCTCTGCACCCGGTTCGTCCACCAATATGGTCGCCGATTTGGTTTTGTCGCGCGCGGGGCTGCGCCCGTCTGATGTCATTTTTGTTGAAGTGGGAACAGCGCAAGGGGCATTGAGCGCGTTTCGCAGCGGTCAGATTGATGCCTTGAGCAATGTAGACCCGGTGATGACCATTCTGGAACAAAAAGGCGAGATCCGCCTGGTTGCGGACACCCGCACCCTTAAAGGGACGGTGGACGTGTTTGGTGGGCCCATGCCATCGGGATGTCTTTACGCGCCCCTTGGGTTCATCCAGAAATACCCCAACACCGTACAAGCACTGACCTACGCTTTGGCGCATGCCCTGAAGTGGCTGCAAACGGCCGGACCGCTTGACATCATCAGAACCGTGCCCCAGTCCGTGTTATTGGGCGACCGTGCCCTGTACCTGGCCGCCTTCAACAAGGTGAGAGAAGCGATTTCACCCGACGGCATGATGTCAGATGAGGCACCTCGCCATGTGGCTCGAGTTCTCGCGGGTTTTGATCCGTCGATCAGGTTTGAGAAGCTCGATCTCTCAAAAACCTTTACCAATGAGTTCGCCAAAAAAGCCAAAGGCCGCTACAAGGCCTGAACTGGCTACAAAGGACATCCAGTGTTGTGGTCTGGATCAACGTTTTTTGGGGGTGGCCCGAACCGACTTGCCTTGCACAGCTCTCGCTCCCGTCGGTTTGATCTTGGCACTTGATCGTGTCGGGCCTACTTTTGGGCTCACGCCTCTGTTCTGGGCGGGCAGAAACAAGACGACTGTTTGCCCCACTTTGAAGGCGGCCAATGCGCTGACCCTGTTCCAGTCCGCAATACTCTCTTTGCTCACCCGATAGCGGGTGGCGACTGTGGCGACTGTTTCATTTTTGCCCGCTTTGTGAAGGGTGCGCTTCAGGACCACGTCAGGGGAAAAAGACAGCTGGCCGTTATCCGCCACATGTTCAGCAACATCGTTTTGATGTTGGGCTGAGCGGGTGACCAGCAGACTGGAGCCCGCCCGGATCAGCATCCGGGGAGGGATGTTGTTGAGGCTGCGCAGATCGCTCTCGGTCATACCCGAGCGCTTGGCTGCATCCGACACGGCCATGTTGGTGGGCGCAACCCACACGGTCCAACTTGCCAGACGGCTGCCTCCATAGGCTTCAAGATTCCTCTGGTAGACGGCAGCGTTGTCCCAGGGCAATAAGATTTGCGGCATGCCAGCCGCCAGAATCACGGGGCGATTGACTGATGGATTGAGCGCCTTGAAGTCTTCCAGAGAGACCTCGGCAAGTTTTGCCGCCAGCGCGACATCAATGTCCCGCTCAATGTCAACGGTCTGAAAAAACGGATGGTTTTCGATCAGGGGCAGCTGGGAACGAAAGTTGCTTGGGTTGCTCACAATGTTTTTCACGGCCTGCAGCTTG
Source organism: Rhodoferax sp. OV413 (assembly GCA_943371745.1). Taxonomy (GTDB): domain Bacteria; phylum Pseudomonadota; class Gammaproteobacteria; order Burkholderiales; family Burkholderiaceae_C; genus Rhodoferax. The sequence goes on along the minus strand of CALRWE010000178.1, from coordinate 283 downwards.
GGCACATAAAAACGGGTTTCCATGGGCATGTTCAGCTCGGTGTAGCTTGTGCCCAGACCCGCGCGGCGATTTTTCTCGACCGCCCGGCCGACGCTCCCCTGGCCCCAGTTGTAGGCCGCCAGCGCCAGGTGCCAGTCATTGAATAAGCTATGGAGCTTCTGCAAGTAATCCAGGGCGGCCCGGGTTGAAGCAAGAACGTCACGCCGATCATCCCGAAAAGCGTTTTGCTTCAGGTCATATTCTTTTCCGGTGGCGGGCATGAATTGCCACATGCCGGTGGCTT
>CALRWE010000177.1:0-9040 GCA_943371745.1 Rhodoferax sp. OV413 | reverse complement strand
GACCCAGGTGCACACCCAGGTAGCCCCCCGGCAGGGCAAAGGCGTTCACGCTGCGGTCGCGGCCCAGCAAAATCTCCCAGGCAAAACGCTCCTCCAGCTCAGGCGTCAGGTCGCCGCGTGCGCGTGCCGCCGCCATCAGGGGCTGCCAGATGCCCTGCACATAGTCGGCCAGCACCGGGTCGTCAAGGTAGTCCGGGTCGCGGTACAGCTCGCGTGCAATGCGGTCACCCAGGCGTCGCTCGGCGCTGCTGCTGATGTCGCTGCCATCGCCCAGCGTGGGCAGTTGGATCGGGCCCGCAGTGCCCGTTTGCGCCAGAGCAACCGGCAGGCTGAATGCTATGAAAATAGAACCTGTTAATGCAATAAACCTGCTGGCTAGAGTCCCATTTGCCTTGAATTTCTTGCTCAAAATACAGATTACTCCTTTGGAAGCTGCCCGGGTGTTCCCGGGCTATCGTTCGTCGCAAGACTCGTATGATGCGCGTTTTGTGTAAACGTTCTGTCAAGGGGCGATTTACGTGTTTTTTCAACCCTCCCGACCAGCGCATTTGATCCCCCATGAGCTCTCTTACCCATTTTGACGACCAGGGCCAAGCCCACATGGTGGATGTGGCCGCCAAAGCCAGCACCCACCGCATCGGCATTGCCCGTGGGCAGATCGAGATGTTGCCCGCCACGCTGGCCCTGATCCAGAGCGGCACCGCCAAAAAAGGCGACGTCCTCGGTATTGCGCGCATTGCCGGCATCATGGCCGCCAAGAAAACCAGCGACCTCATTCCCCTGTGCCACCCGCTGGCACTGACCCGGGTGGCGGTGGAGTTCGAGATTGCACCACCTGATGCCAGCTGCGTGGGCCGTGTGGTCTGCACCGCCACGGTCGAGACCGTGGGCCAGACCGGCGTCGAGATGGAAGCGCTCACCGCAGTGCAAGTGGCCCTGCTCACCATTTATGACATGTGCAAGGCCGTGGACCGGGGCATGACCATCACCGACTGCAAGCTGCTGGAGAAGCACGGCGGCAAGTCGGGGAGTTTTGTGGCGGGGCTGTGAACTGAGTCTGATGCAGCCCGCCTGCCAGAGACAGCCCGCCCGGGCATCGCCCGCATGATGCTGAACTGGTCGATATCTCGGCCCATTCGTTGTTTTTTCGTACAAAAAGCGACTCGTATCCCCCGGTTGTGGGATAGCCCGCTAAGCCGCGCCTGCCTAAGATCGATTTACGTGAACAGGTCGGTCAATACCGGGATCAGGGAGCAATATGAAAAGAATGGGTCAGCAGCAGCGGCAGGACTATGCATTGCACCGGATGGGCTTGGCCATTGATCGTCTGCTAAGGAACGAGTCCAAGCAAGAAAAAACACAGGCAGTCATGTGGCTGGCAGCCTGGAAGGCAGTGCATGAGAGGCGCCCCGGCGCGCCGCCAACCGGCAGTTGATTTGCAGATGACAGGTCAGTTTTCAGGGGGTTTTCACAAGGATGTGAGTTGCCCCGGATTCGCTGCAGATCGCACTGGGTCCATGACCGAGTCTGGCTATTGGCGTGCAAACGCCGCCTTCAACCGCACCCGGTAAAACTGCGCTTCTTCGGAATGGCCCAACATCTCCGCGCTGTCAATCAGCTTCTTGATCACCCGCGGCTCAGGGGAAAAATGCAGCAGGGCCAGTGCCAGGTGGTGCACATGGGCTGCGTTTTCCGGGGTCAAGGGCAGGGTGGTGAGTTCGGCAAAGTGCACTTGCTGGCTGAACAACACCGAGCCTTGAATCTTGGACAGGGTGTTCTCGCGGTAGGCCGCCGAGCGCTTGTCCGGGCTCAGGTAGACCTGGCTGATGCGGTGGTAGTCCCAACTGATATAGGCCCCGAGAACTATCAAAGGCAGAGTTACCAAGCCAATGGATACCGAGGCCAGAGGCCTGAAAGGCTTTGAATTCGGACTAAATCCCGTATCCAAGCCCGCGTTGAGGCCCGTTTGGGGTTCATGATGCACGGAACGGACCCGTGTGCGCCACAAGAACCACCCGCACAAACCGAATGCCACCTGAAACGGGCCGTACCACAGCGGGTACTCCAGCAGGCTGTGCAGCCCGATCACGGCCATCCCGGCCCAGGCCATCCGGCGCAGCGGATCCGTGTCAACCCAGGGCTTGGCGCGCCACACGGCTACCATCGCGGCGCCACACAGCAGCACAGCGGCGGGCACACCCAGCTCCACCGCCAGATGCAGCGGCAGGTTGTGGGCGTTATCCAGAATGTCGCAAAAGCGCTCGCCGGGGTACAACGTGATGAAGTGCGCGTAGTCCAGCTCGCCCCAGCCCCAGCCCAGCCAGGGCTTTTGGGCGATCAGGTGCAGCACATTGCCCCACAGGGTCAGGCGGCTGGCGCAGGCGCTGTCGCCATCGCGCAGCCGTGCCCAGGCGCCATTTGACAGGGGGTCCAGACCCGCCATCCAGGGCAGGGCGACCGAGGCCAGCCCGTAGGTGATCCCGGCGACCAGCAGCGCGCGGCGCACCGCCGGTTGGCGCAGCCCGCCCCAGACCACGGCGAGACCGGCGATGAGCACCAGTTGCATCAGGCCGGTGCGCGACGACGATACGGCGTTGCCCATGCCCAGCAAGAGCGCTGCGCCCAAGGTGCCGACCGGTTGCAGGTCCGTCTGCTGGGGGAGGGTGCCGTCAGCCGGCAGGGCGCCTGCTGTGCGCTCTGGGCTGGCGGACGCAGTCGCCTGGTGGGATATCCACCACAGCAAGGCCACCAGGCCCAGGCTGGTCAGGCTGGCAAACTGGTTGCGCTGGCGCAAATTGGCAAAGGCCACGCCCACGGGGGTGGCATTGATCCAGCCGCTGAATAGTTCGGCCGCCCCCACATACTGCACCAGCCCGATGAAGACGCTGACCAGGGCCGCCGCCAGCCACGCACCAGCGGCCACGCGCATCAGCTGCCCGGCACTCCAGCGCGCCGGTGTGGCGGCGATCACGCCCAAGGCGACGGTGGCGCACACCCAGGAAAACCACAGGGGCAGGGCACCGCTCAGGGGGCCCCAGGTCACCGGGTTCAGCCAGGGCAGCGTCAGGCCCAAAAAGACGAGCAGCGCGGGCATGCAGGCGCTGCCCGCTTCAGCTCAGGATCACGCTGGAGAGGCGCCTGCGGTAGGTGGCAACGACAGGGTCGGTAGGGGGGATCTGGCCATCGGCCACCTTGATGGCGGGCGGCTCGATGATGTCCAGAATGGCAATGAAGGTCTTGCGGGCCAGGTCGTCGGCCCAGGTCTTGTCGCGCATCAGGATGTCAAGCAACTCGTCCATGGCGGCAGTCCACTGCTGAGCCGCCATCAGAGTCTGGGCCTTGCCGAAGCGGGCGTCAAAGTCGCGCTTGTTGGCGGCAATTTTGGCGTCAAAGCTCCCCTCGCCGGCCGCCAGGTCGGCGCGGTCTTGCGTGAAGTCAATGGCATTCATCCAGCGCTGCAGCGAGTCAAAGCGGCGCACCAGGCCGGTTTTGGCAATTACCGGGGCAAAGGCCACCTTGGCATCGTCAGTCTGGCCGCGTTGCAACAGCAGTTTGACGTACTCGAAGCGGGCGTTCTCGTCGTCCGGGTTTTTCAGCACGGCCTGGTGCATTGCCTCATGGATGGTGGCGGGGTCGTTGGCGTCCGGCGCGTCGGTGGTCTCCACGTGGGTGACTTCGGCTTCCAGCACATCGCCCTCGGGCACATGCTTGTCCAGAAACGCCTTGATCTGCCCCTCGGGCAGCGCGCCGGTGAAGCCGTCTACCGGCTTGCCCCCAACCATCAGCACGCAGGTGGGAATGCTGCGAATCCCGAAGGCCTGGCTCAACTCCTGCTCCTGGTCGGAGTCGATCTTGACCAGCTTGAAGCGCCCACCGTAAGCCAGCTCGATCTTTTCCAGCAAGGGGCCAATCACCTTGCACGGGCCGCACCAGGGGGCCCAGAAGTCCACCAGCACCGGCACTTGCATCGAAGCTTCCACCACCTCGGCATCGAAATTGTCAACAGTCACATTCATCATTTTTGGGTCGCTCGGTTGGTTATCGGGCACAGCCATCCGCGCGGATGAGTGCCCTGTCATTAAAATCTCTGCTTGATCACTTGCGGGACCCCCGGCTGCCGACACCCGCAAAGCGTATCGGCCAACACGGTTCACACACTATGAAACACATTCAAATCGGGGTTGTCATGGGCTCCAGTTCCGACTGGGACACCATGCAACACGCAGTCCATATTCTCCAACAGTTTGGTATCACGCATGAAGCGCGCGTGGTCTCGGCGCATCGCATGCCCGATGACATGTTTGCGTATGCGCAAGAAGCCGTGCCCCGGGGCCTGAAAGCCATCATCGCCGGAGCGGGTGGCGCGGCCCATTTGCCAGGCATGCTGGCGGCCAAAACCACGGTGCCGGTGTTGGGTGTGCCGGTGGCATCTAAGCATTTGTCGGGGGTGGACTCCTTGCACAGCATTGTGCAAATGCCCAAGGGTATTCCGGTGGCCACCTTTGCCATTGGCGCGGCCGGGGCCGCCAACGCCGCCCTGTTTGCCGTGGCCATGCTGGCCAATGAAGACGCCGCACTGCGCGCCCAGCTCGACGCCTTTCGCGCTGCACAGACCGAAACCGCCCGCAGCACGACGCTGCCCCCCACGCTATGAGCGGCCAGATGCTGCTGCCGGGCACGGCTGCCAACGGGGGCCAGCAAACCACGCTGGGTGTGATGGGGGGTGGCCAGTTGGGCCGCATGTTTGTGCAGGCCGCCCAAGCCATGGGCTACTACACCGTGGTGCTGGACCCCGATGTGATCAGCCCCGCCGGGCTGGTGAGCCACTACCACATTCAGGCCGCTTACCTCGACGAGCAAGGCCTGGCGCAACTCATGCAGCGCTGCGCCGCCATCACCACCGAGTTTGAGAACGTGCCGGCTCCCGCCCTGATGACGCTGGGTTCGGCCCGGCCGGTGGCGCCGAGTGCCGAGGCAGTGGGCATTGCGCAAGACCGGGTGAAAGAAAAAGCGCATTTTGTGCGCTGCGGCGTGCCGTGTGCGCCCTACGCGGTGATTGACTCTGCCGCCCAACTGGACGCGGTGCCCGACGGCCTGTTCCCCGGCATCCTGAAAACCGCCCGCATGGGCTACGACGGCAAGGGCCAGGTGCGGGTGCAAACCCGCGCCGAGTTGGCTGCAGCGTGGATGGATCTCAAAAGCGTGACCTGCGTGCTGGAGAAAATGCTGCCGCTCAAGGCCGAGTGCTCGGTGATCGTGGCGCGCGGCTGGGACGGCACCTGTGTCAACCTGCCGGTGCAGCTCAACCTGCATCGCGAGGGGATATTGGCTGTGACCGAGGCTTATGAAGGAAATATGCCTCTGGCCTATGTGAATAAAGCCATAGAAGCTACCAAAGCCATAGCAGAAGAACTGCAGTACGTGGGCGTGTTGTGCGTGGAGTTCTTTGTGCTGGCCGACGACTCGCTGGTGGTCAACGAGATGGCGCCGCGCCCGCACAACAGCGGCCACTACAGCCTGGACGCGTGCGACCTGTCGCAGTTTGACCTGCAGGTGCGCACCCTGGCCGGCCTGCCCCTGGTGCAGCCGCGCCAGCACAGCCCGGCCATCATGCTCAATTTGCTGGGCGATTTGTGGGTGGGTGGCAAGACGCCGCCGTGGCACCAGGTGCTGGCGCTGCCCGGCGCGCACCTGCATTTGTACGGCAAGCTCCAGGCCAGCAAGGGCCGCAAGATGGGCCACCTGACCTTCACCGGCGCGACGGTGAATGAGGTGCGCGCCAACGCGCTGGCGGCAGCCGCCATTTTGGGTATTGAGGCGTTTTGAGCGGCCCCATGATTTTGGACGGTCAGGCACCCGGGGCCATTGCCCGCGCCGCGCAGACCCTGCGCGCCGGCGAATTGCTGGGCCTGCCGACCGAAACCGTCTACGGTTTGGCGGCCGACGCCGACAACGCGCAGGCCATTGCCAAGATTTTCAGCGCCAAGGGCCGGCCGTCTGATCACCCGCTGATTGTTCATGTGCTCAATGAGACCAGCGTGGCGCATTTTGCCCAAGCGGTGCCCGACTTTGCCCATGCCCTCATGCAGGCCTTCTGGCCCGGCCCGCTGACCCTGATCTTGCCGCGCCGCCCGGGCGTGGCTGCCGCAGCAGCGGGGGGCCAAAATTCAATCGGACTGCGCTGTCCCTCGCATCCGGTGGCTCAGGCGCTGCTGCTGGCTTGCCAGGCGACGGTGGATGACGCTGGCCAGACCCTAGCGCCGGTCTGGGGCGTGGCAGCGCCCAGTGCCAACCAGTTTGGCCGGGTCAGCCCCACTACCGCTGCGCACGTGCAGGGCGAGTTTGGGGCGGACCTGTTGATACTGGATGGCGGCCCCTGCGATGTGGGCATTGAGTCCACCATCATTGACTGCACCCGCGGCGTGCCCGTGCTGCTGCGTCCCGGCGCCATCACGCCCGAGCAGGTGCGGGTCGCGTGCGGCTTGACTGTGCGTCTGCCCCAGGAGATGCACGTCCCCGATACCCCCGCCCCACGCGCCTCGGGCACGCTGGAGTCGCATTACGCCCCGCGCGCCAAAGTGCGTTTGATGGACGCGCCGGCCTTGCAGAAGGCACTGGATGTGTTGGGTAGCGAACTGGACCGGGCCGCCAAAAGCACTGCCGGTGGCCCCCGGATCGCAGTTTATGCACGCGCCCCGCTCAAGTCCCGATCTGGCCAGGTGTTGATCCGGCGCATGCCCGGTGACGCCGCTGCCACCGCCCAGCAGCTCTTTGCCGTGCTGCGCGAGTTCGATGCGCAAGGCGTCCAGCTGATCTGGATCGAGACCCTGCCCAGTGCGCCCGAGTGGGATGGCGTGCGGGATCGCCTGCAGCGGGCGTCGGCCAGCTGAACTGCCGTATTTTTGCCTGGTCTGCTATTTAATAAATAGCAAGAATCACAAGTTCGAAAATGACGCAAGCCACCCACTTGGCGGCTTCACAATGAGTCTTGTAAATTCGTAGAAGATAAAAACGACATGTCATCAGGTCTTCCATCGCATTTCCGCTTCCTTGCAGGCGCCAATCTCGCCGCCCAATCGGCTGAACAGCTAAGTCTGGCTGCTGTGCCGCTGGTCGCGGTCCTGGCTTTGAACGCGGGGCCAGGGGAGATTGGCTTTTTAGCCGCCATTCAAACGCTTCCTTTTCTGTTGCTGTCGATCCCTCTCGGTTTGCTGGCTGACCGCATGTCGCGCCGCAAGCTGATGGTGGGCGCCGAAGTATTGCGCGCGCTCTCTCTGTTTGGCTTGCTCGGGGCCTTGCTTTTTGACCAGCTTTCCATCAATTTACTGGCCCTGCTCGGGTTTCTTGGCGCCGTGGGGACAGTGGGCTTCAGCGTCACTGCGCCCGCATTGGTGCCTGCGTTGGTGCCGCGTGACGCACTGGCACGGGCCAATGGTCGCCTGGAGTTGTCCCGCAGCACCGCGTTTGCTGCAGGCCCCGCGGTGGCCGGGGCTCTTGTGGCGGGGGCGGGTGCCTCGGCGGCCTTTGTCCTGGCGGCTATCCTGTCTGCTGCAGCCGTGGCGCTGTTGCTACAGTTGTCTGAGCCCAAACGCACACCCGCCGCCCAGCGCCACCCCCTTCTTGAGCTTCAGGATGGCGCACGCCTGGTCTGGCGTAGCCCGTTGTTAAAGCCTATTCTTTTGACATCGGTGGCGTGGAACATCTCCTGGTTTGTCTTGCAGGCCACCTACATCCCCTATGCCATTCGGGCACTGGGGCTGAGCGCCAGCGTGGTGGGCATCACTTTGGCCGGTTACGGCGTCGGCATGATCGTGGGCTCACTCCTGGCGCCGCGTATCGTGGCGGCCATGCCCTTTGGCAGAGCCATCCAGGTGGGGCCTGCTTTTTCCGTTCTGGCTGCGTTGGCGATGGTGATGACCCTGGTTTTTCCGACCGCCGCCATGGCTGCGGTGGCCTTTTTCCTGTTCGGTGTCGGCCCGATTGTCTGGACCATCACCTCGATCACGCTGCGGCAAACCGTCACCCCCGGTGCCATGCTGGGCCGGGTGTCCGCCTTGTTCTTGACGGTCAGCATGGGGGCCCGCCCGCTGGGCGCGGCGCTGGGCGGCTTTGTCGGCTCGGCGTGGGGTGAGCCCGCTTGCCTGATGCTGGCTCTGGCCGGGTTTGTGGTTCAGGCCTGGATTATTTTTCAATCCAAAGTGAGCCATTTGCAGCAGTTGCCGCCGGCCATGGATTGACAGCGCTCACCGGTAGCGCAGCTTCATCACCAAAATAGTGGCCGCCAGCGCCAGGGTGATGCAATTGGCAATCACGATGGGCCAGGCGCTCAGTAGCAAACCATACACCAGCCAGCAAGCCACACCCAATGTGAACGCGCTGTACATGCTCAATGAAATGCCGCGCACATCGCGGGTTCTGAAAGTGTGCCAAGCCTGGGGCACAAAACTGGCGGTGGTGAGGATGGCGGCCAGGGTGCCGATGACGTCGATCAGTTGCATGGTGGTCAATCCCGTACGGTCCAGTCCACCAGCGCATCAAAGGCCGGTCGCACGGCGTTGGCGTTGGCGTGGTTGGCAATGGCCACCAGCACGTAGCGTTTGCCACTGGTGCCGTGCACATAGCCGGCCAGCGCCGTGACATCGCGCAGGCTGCCGGTTTTGAGGTGGGCGCTGCCTTGGGTGGCGGCTTTGCTGCGCCGGAGCGTGCCGTCGACCCCGGTGATGGGCAGGGAGGACATCAGCTCGGGCATCAACGGCGAGCGGTAGGCGGTTTGCAGCATGCGCGCCAGAGCCTGGGCGCTGATGCGCTCGCTGCGCGACAGGCCCGAGCCGTTGTCCATGGTGGGCGCGTCATCCGCGCTGATGCGGTCTTTCCACCAGCGGTTGAGCACGGCGCGGGAGGCCTCGCGCGAGGCGGGCAGGGCGGTGCCTTGCACCGCTGGCGTGCCATTGGCCGTGCCGTTGGGGCTGCGTGCGGGCAGGCTCAAGGAAAGAAACAGCTGTTGCGCCATGACGTTGTTGCTGTATTTGTTGATGTCGCG
>CALRWE010000176.1:0-9171 GCA_943371745.1 Rhodoferax sp. OV413 | reverse complement strand
TCAGAAATACCAGCCTGCTTTGCGCATCAGGGTCACGGTGTGGTTGGCAGCGTCCTGGTGGGCGTAAGGGGTGGGGTGCACGCTGTCCGCAAACGCGTATTTGCTGGTGTCACCCGGGATCAGCGTGTTGGCATTGCAGATGATGGAATTGCCGATCACGTCGCCGGGCGCGCTGAACGCATCGGGGCCACAAGCTGCGCCGCTGATGTTGGAGTAACCAGAAGCCGCCAGGTTGGCAACAGTTGCCTGGCTGCGCGCGTAGTCATCAAAGTAGATCACGCCTGCTACCCCGTCGAGGCCCTTTTTGAGTTGGGCGTTGAAGGCCGTGGTCAATTCGGTGGACAAAAGTTTGGTGTTTGCATCAAACGTGGAGCCAAACGGTGTGGCGTTCAGGTCACCGAGGTTGCGCACCACGACGTAGCGCGCTCCCTTGGCTACGATCAGTGTTTTCACGTAATTGGCCAGCTCCGCTCCGGCTTGTCCCATGGCCGTGACGGCTGCGCCCGAGGCTGCAACTGCCGCAGCCCCGCCGCCTGCGCTCACGATGCCGAGCGTTGCCGTAGGCCAGCCTGCAATGGCCCCGGCGCCTGCTGCCGCTGCACCGCCACCTGCGGCCGCTCCCACGGCACCCAGCTGCATGAAGAAGTCATTGCCGCCGCCATTGACGGTCACCAGCTCATTGGCGCCAAACGTCGTTGCCTTGGTCAGGTGGCGATTGATCTGGTTTTGGATGGAGTCGGCCATCAGGCCCAGGTTTTTCTGGTTGTAAGGTGCCTGTTGCAGGGCCACGCCATTGGGCCCGGAGCCCACCGAGGTGACGCGGCTGCTGCCTTGCGCGTAGTTGTTGCAGTTTGCAAAATTTTCCACTTTTGCACCCGTGACGCCGTTGTTGGCCAGCAGACCGGTCTGGGCGGCACATTGGGCCGGGGCGCCCAGGTTGGTGGCCAAGGCGTCCGACCACACCTTGTCGCTCGCACCATTCACGGTGAACTTACCGCCACGCAGCTGGGCAATGGTGCCCACACGGTAGGCGCCCCCATCGCTGATGCTGTCGCCAAACGTCACCACCTGGGTGAACTGGATCTTGCCGTCATCGCCCCCGCAGGCGGTGAGCAGGGCGGCGGCGGCGAGACAGGACAGCGTGAGTTTGATGTGCTTCATGGGTTGCTCCGAATTTGATTGGAATGGGGGTGTGCCAAGAACCGGGTGGTCTGGGTCGCCCGGCGATATTAAGCTTGCGTCACCATTTCAAGCAGACGGGTAAACACTAACTCCCGCCCATTCCAGTCGCCAAGGTGATCGCTGTCCTGCTTGTGTCGGTCAGCGGTCGTGCTTGGGGCCCTTGCCGGGCTTGTCGCCCTTGTGGTGCCCGGGTGCCTCGTCTTGGCGACCGTTGTTGTGTTTGGGTTTTTGGGCCTTTGGTTCTTTGACGGGGCGGTAGTTGGCGTCAGGAGCCCAGCGTCCGGCCTGCTGGTAATAAGTATTGCCGCGCTGCTCCCAGCGTTCGGGTTCCCAACGGTAGCCGGTGCGCTGGACGATGGTGCGCCCGCGAACCCAGATGTGGTGGTCGTGATGCCAGGCCCAGTAGCCTGGTGCCCAGACATAACCTGGCGCCATTACCGGCACGGGCTCATACCGAAGCGCCGGGGGTGCTATCTGGATGTTGATGCTGACCTGGGCCAACGCGGAGAACCCGGTGGCAAGCAGCATGGATAGAAAGAAACCTCTGAGGGCGTAGCTGAGATTCATGGTAGTCCCCGGGTTCATTTGGCTGGCACCACGGTCACGGTCTCGCGGATGATGCCCCCGCCGTCCACACTGCCCTCACTGCGTCCCTCGCCACGCACGCGCGACTCGCAGTCATTGCGGTCATTGCCTGGAAGGCCGCTGCAGCGCTGCAGTGCGTTACTCGTGTAAGTGCCGGGGGCGTCGTTCAGGCCACCGCGCCGTGCTTCGGCCAAGGCGTTTCTGGCTTCCAGGCGACAGGTGTCGGGGTCCTGACTGGACTGGCCGCTGTTACAGGTCGCCATGTCCTGGCGATAGCGGGCTTGCGCGTCGCTGGCCGGACTCGCGGCAACGGGCAGGACGAATGCAGCACAGAGTAGCGCGTTGGCGCCAGCCAAGGCCAAGTTTCGGCGGGAAAGATAGGGCATCATCATGGTGAGTCTTTCGTTGGTGAAGGTGCCACCCGGACACCCGTAACGCTGCAGACTAAGATGAAGAAGCATTACTTTCCGTGCGCTTGCGCACACAGGCACTATCTCAGGCAGCGGACAATCGGGTCCCGCCCGGGCTGGCTGTCGCCACCCCGTCAACCTGGTAAAAAATGACAGCCATCCGCCACCCCGTTTCATTCAAGATCCTGTCCGCTATGGGGTGGATCGGCGGCGCCTTGCTGGCCGCCGTGGCCTTGGTGACGCTGGTGGTTGCGCTGTTTGGCTTGAACTGGCTGCGCGCGCCCCTTGAGCGCCTGGCCCTGGACGCCACCGGTCGGGTACTGGTGATAGGCGGTGACCTGTCGCTCAGCTGGGGCTGGCCCTGGCCGCAGGTGAACCTGGCTGGCGTGACATTTGCCAACCCCGCCTGGGTCCAGGAGAAACAGATGTTCACTGCCGACGCGGTCGACATCACGCTGAACGTGCCGCAGTTGCTTCTGGGAAACCTGGTGTTTCCCGAAGTGCGGCTGGTGCGCCCGGTGGTCATGTTGGCCCGGGATGCCCACGGCCGCAAGAACTGGTTGCTGGACCGCAGCCAGCAAGACGAAGGCGCGCGCATCCAGATTGGCCGCCTGCAACTTGACCAAGGAACGCTGGGGTTTGACGACCCCATCCGCAAGACCCGCATCCGTGCTACGCTGTCGACCCCGGTTGCCGTGGGTGGTGCGGCTGATGCCGGTCTCGTCTTCACCGCTCAAGGCCAGCACCGGGGGTTGCCCTTCAAGGCCGCAGGCACGGGCGGACCGGTGCTGGCCCTGCGCGATGACAGCACGCCCTACCCGCTCAAGTTGGATGCAAGCACCGGTGCAACCCGCTTGCAGGTCACCGGCACGGTCACCAGCTTGTTGAGCCTGACGGCCGCCGATCTGCGCCTGAATCTGCGTGGCGACAACCTGGCGCAGTTGTCTGCCTTAATGGGCTTGGCGTTGCCGGCCACGCCCGCCTACGCCACTGAAGGCCACTTGTTGCACAGCGGCAACGCCTGGCGCTATGAAAAATTCTCGGGCCGGGTGGGCGCCAGCGACATTGCAGGCTCGCTCCTGCTGACCACCGGTGGCAAGCGCCCGGCTCTCTCCGGCGAGCTGGTCTCCGAGGTGCTGGATGTGAACGACCTGGGGCCTGCAATAGGTTCGCGCCCCGGCAGCGTCAAGCAGGCCATGGCCAGCACGTCCGGCAAGGCGCGCATGCTGCCGGACATCCCGTTTCAGGCAGACAGCTGGGACACGCTGGATGCCCAGGTGAGCCTGCGAGCCAAGCAAATCCGGCGCACCCGCCAGTTTCCGCTTCAAAATCTGGCGACCCAGTTGACCCTGAAGGACGCCGTACTGACGCTCGACCCGCTGACCTTGGGGTTTGCGGGCGGTCAGCTCAAGGCCACGGTGTCGCTGGATGGGCGCCAGCCCGCCATCCAGGCACGTGCCCGGGTGCGCGTGAACAAGGTGCGGGTGGCAGAGCTATTTCCGGCGGTGACACTCAACAAGACCAGCATCGGCGAGCTGCACGGCGATTTCGACCTCAAAGGCACAGGCAACTCGGTGGCGCGGATGCTGGGGACTGCCAATGGCCGTGTCGGCCTGGTGGTGGATGGCGGTGAGGTCAGCCAGCTGATGATGGAGCAAGCCGGACTGCACCTGTGGGAGATGTTGGCCCTGGGCGTGACCGGAGACAAACAAGTCAAGTTGCGCTGTGCGGTAGCCGACTTCACCTTGAAGAACGGCACCGCCAATGTCGACGCCCTGGTGCTCGACACGGCGGTGACCACGCTCAGGAGCACCGGCAGCATCGATCTCACCCAGGAGACGCTGGATTTGACGCTCAACCAGAAAACCAAAACCACCAGCCCGCTGGCCTTGCGCAGCCCGATCCATATTCGTGGCTCCTTGGCCCGGCCGCAGGTGGGGGTGGACAAGGGCCAAATGGCGGCACGCGCGCTGGGTGCCGTGGTCCTGGGGCTGGTGAACCCCCTGCTGGCGCTGCTGCCCCTGATCGACGCCGGACCCGGCAAGGACAGCGATTGTGCGCAATTGGTCCGGGACGCCACGGCTGCGCCATCCGAAAAAAATACATCAGCAGGTCCACCAAAATGACGCTCTTATCACCTGTGCGGGTCAGTCCGTCGACGAACTGGTCGCGCGCCTGGGCGTGCTTGGTCGCCTTTAGCCTGCTTGCCCTCTCGGCCTGTGCCACGCTCCCGGATACCGACACCTTGATTGCACGCCATGCCGGGCAGGCGGCCCGGTTTGAGACCGCGCGCGGCCCGATTTCCAAGCAACGGACGGCGGCCATCCTGGCCCGGCTCAAACAAAACTCCGGCAACATTGATATTCTGGACAAGCAGATTGCGCTGGAGCAGGCCATTGTCGGCAGCCCGCTGGTGCTGGGCAACAAGGTGACTTTGTTGCAGGATGGCCCGGCCACTTATGCTGCGATGTTTGCTGCCATTGGCCAGGCCCGTGACCATGTCAATCTGGAGTCCTACATCATTGAAGACGACGAGGTGGGCGGTCAGTTTGCCGACCTGCTGTTGGCCGCCCAGGCGCGCGGGGTGCAGGTCAATCTCATCTATGACAGCGTGGGCGGTTTCAATACGCCCAGAAGCTATTTTGAACGGCTGATCCAAGGCGGCGTGGCCGTGCTGGAATTCAACCCGCTGAACCCGCTGCTGGTCAAAAAAGAATGGTTGCTCAACAACCGGGACCACCGCAAACTGCTCGTTGTCGACGGCAAAGTTGCCTTCCTTGGGGGTATCAACATCAGCAGCGTTTACTCGTCGGGCTCCATCCTGCACCGCCCGGGCAAGGAGCAGCCGGAAAAACTGGCCTGGCGCGACACCCATCTGCAAGTCGACGGCCCCGTGGTGGGTGAATTCCAGAAACTTTTTCTGCAGACGTGGCAAAAGCAGCACGGTCCCGAGCTGGCCAAAAAAGACTATTTTCCGGTGCTTAAAGCCCAGGGCAAAGAACTGGTACGCGCGATTGGCAGCACGCCAGATGACCCCTACAGCCTGATCTACCTGACCCTGATCTCTGCTATCGGCAATGCTGAAAAGCAGATTTACCTGACCAACGCCTACTTCGTGCCCGACCCGCAGTTGCTCAAGTCACTGGTGGACGCCGCCGCGCGCGGGGTGGACGTCAAGTTGATTTTGCCCAGCCACTCGGACTCGGCGGTGGTGTTTCACGCCGGTCGGGCGCATTACACCGAGCTGCTGCAGGGCGGCGTCAAGCTGTACGAGCGCGCAGGCGCCTTGCTGCATGCCAAAACGGCAGTGGTTGACGGTGTGTGGTCCACCGTCGGCTCAACCAACCTGGACTGGCGCAGTTTTCTGGACAACGATGAGATCAACGCGGTGATCTTGGGACGGGAGTTTGCGCAGAAGATGCAGGCCATGTTCAATGCGGACCTGGCGGCTTCAAAGGCGATTGATTTGCCCACCTGGCAGCAGCGCCCCCTTGAGTTCCGGGTCAAGGAGTGGATGGCGCAGCTGTGGGGTCGCCTGCTCTGAGGCGTTATGGCTTATTTGCGGCCAACCACCAGCAAGACGACGCCCAGGGCCATGACCCCGGCACTCACGATAAGCGGTACGTTGCTGGTTTCTTTCTCTTGCACCTTGAGTTCCAGCGGGCCTACCTTCATGCCAGTGGTTTCCTTGGTGTAGCTGAAGCCACCATAGGCCAGGCCCAGTCCGCCAGCGACGATCAGGATGATGCCAATGAGTTTTGCGGTGTTCATGTGTGTCTGTGCCTCGAAAATTGTAAAAATCAGTGCGCCTGTCTTACAGGCTGTCACGCGTTGACGGGCCCAAGATTAGGTTAAATCAGTGGTGGCGTATGTGCGTAAACGCACAGAGCAATTGAGTCTGCAGGAGAACAATCAGTCACTACCCCGGGATCGACTGGTCGATCCCGGGGCCCCTTGTCCTTTCAGGAGATACCAAATGAACACCATGACCAAAATCGGCCCTGTTTTAGGCCTCGCCACCCTCTTGGCCCTCGGCGGCTGCAACACCATGCAACCGGCCTACAGCGACTCGTCTTACCCCCAGTCAAACCAGGGCAGTGGCGCCTATGTGGGCTACGGTGTAGTGCAGTCCATCGAGGTGGTGCGCCAGGACAACAGCGGCATTGGCGGCAGCGGCGTGGGCGCTGGCACCATTTTGGGTGCCGTGGTGGGCGGCATTGTGGGCAACCAGGTGGGTGGCGGTAGCGGCAAGACCGCCGCCACAGTCCTGGGCGCCGCAGGCGGTGCCTACGCCGGCAACCAGATCGAGAAGCGCAACCAGAACCCCTCAGAGGCCTACCGCTTCACGATCCGCATGAACAACGGCAGCTACCAAACCGTCACGCAAACCAGCATCGACGACATTCGCACCGGCGATCGTGTGCGCATTGAAAACGGCGTTGCACGACGGTATTGAGTGATGTGGTGCAGTCCGTGGGGTTGTGGGATGCTTGAAAAAATAGTTTGAACCGCGTATTTGCTCCATAGCATGGATAAAATACACGGATGCATACTCGTTTAGCCCAGCAAACGCTCCGCGAATTACTTCGCCAGTTCCCTGCGGTTGTTTTGATTGGGCCCAGGCAAGCCGGTAAAACGACACTGGCTTTTGCTGAAAAAGACATCCGCAGCACGGCCATCTACCTTGATCTGGAATTACCCAGTGCACAGCGGCAACTGGATGACCCAGAAGCCTATTTTCTGGCGCACCCGAACCAATTGCTGATTTTGGACGAGGTCCAACGCCTTCCCAATTTGTTTTCCGTGTTGCGAGGTGTCATTGACCAGCGCCGCCGCCATGGAGAAACCGGTGGTCAGTTTTTGCTGCTTGGCTCCGCCAGCGGCGTGCTGCTGCAGCAAACCAGTGAGAGTCTGGCGGGGCGTGTCGCCCAACTGGAGTTGACGCCTTTTCTTGCGCGTGAAGTATTGCCTCTGAGTTCTGCGGCAGTTGCTCTCAATTCGCTGTGGGTGCGGGGTGGTTTCCCGTTGTCCTGGTTGGCAGGAAGTGATGCTGACAGTCTCGCTTGGCGCGATGTTTTCATCACCACCTACCTTGAAAAAGACATCCCGGCGCTTGGCCCCCGCATACCGGCCACCACGCTGCGCCGTCTGTGGACCATGCTGGCCCACAACCAGGGCGAGTTGCTGGACCAGTCCAAACTGGCCGGCGCCCTGGGCATTAGTGGGCAAACCGTGGGGCGTTATATTGATTTGTTGTGCGACTTGATGCTGGTGCGCCGGCTACCCGCTTGGAGCGGTAACGCGGGCAAACGATTGGTTCGTGCGCCCAAGGTGTATGTGCGCGACAGCGGGCTGGTTCATGCCTTGCTGGGCTTGCAAGACCTTGATGCCGTCTTGGGGCACCCGGTGGCCGGGTCAAGCTGGGAGGGCTTTGTGATTGAGCAACTGATAGCGGCTGCGCCGCAGGCCCAGGCCAGTTTTTACCGCACCAGCCATGGTGCTGAGGTGGATTTGGTGCTCGAATTCAGAAGCGGAGAAACCTGGGTTGTTGAGATCAAGCGCTCATCGGCCCCCACCGTGTCCAAGGGTTTCTACATTGCCGCGATGGATGTCAAGGCTACCCGAAAGCTGCTGGTGGCGCCAATCGACAATCCGTACCCGATGCGCGACGGGGTGGAGGTGATGAACCCTTTGACGGCGGCAGGCCAGGTGGCTACGCAGCAGCAGTAGTTGGGGACACCATGGCGTGCATCAGGGCAGTATGCCCCGGCCGTCCGGGCAAGTGCAGCGTACTGGTGGCCGCTGGCGCTTGCGCCAATAGCTGGCCGCGCCGGAATACCTTGAGCCGCGTGGCGCGCAGGCGCAGGGCCTCGACCGGGTCGCGCGCTTGCAGCAACACCAGGTCGGCGTGGCAGCCGGCCTCCAGGCCGTAGTTCTCCAGCCCGAGAATGCGCGCCGGATTCACGGTCACGGCATCAAAGCATTGGCGCATGGCTGCCTGACTCGTCATTTGCGCTACGTGCAGCCCCATGTGGGCCACCTCCAGCATGTCAGCACTGCCCAATGAGTACCAGGGGTCCATCACGCAGTCGTGACCAAACGCCACATTGATGCCGGCGGCCAGCAACTCTGGCACGCGCGTCATGCCGCGGCGTTTAGGGTAGCTGTCATGGCGGCCCTGCAGCGTGATGTTGATGAGCGGGTTGGAAATGACGTTCAACTGTGCCTCGGCCATGAGGGGCAGCAGCTTGCTCACGTAGTAGTTATCCATGCTGTGCATGGAGGTGAGGTGCGAGCCGGTCACGCGACCCTGCAACCCCAGGCGCCGGGTCTCAAACGCCAGGGTCTCCACGTGGCGCGAGAGCGGGTCGTCGGACTCGTCGCAGTGCATGTCCACGCGTTTGCCTTGCTCGGCCGCCAGTTCGCACAGCAGCTTGACGCTCAAGCTGCCTTGCTCATCAGTGCGCTCAAAGTGCGGAATACCGCCCACCACATCCACGCCCATGTTGAGGGCGCGTTTGAGGTTGTTCAGGTGTTGTTCTGGCCCCAGCGGTCCGCGAAGTGCGCCATCTTGCGGAAACGCCACCAGTTCCAGGTGCAGGTAGGGCGCCACGCGGCGCTTGACTTCCAGCAGGGCTTCGACGGCCAGCAGGCGCGGGTCGCACACATCCACATGGGTGCGGATGGCCAGCAAGCCCTTGGCCACTGCCCAGTCACAGTAATGCAGGGCGCGCTCGATCAGCGCCTCCTGGGTCAGCAGCGGTTTCAGCTCGCCCCACAGGGCAATGCCTTCCAGCAGCGTGCCGCTTTGGTTGACGCGCGGCAGACCGTAGCTGAGCGTGGCGTCCATGTGAAAGTGAGCATCCACAAACGGCGGGCTGACCAGAAAGCCTTGCGCGTCCAGCACCTCGCGTGCATCTGCCATGAGGTCGGGGGTGACTTCAAGGATTTTGCCGTCGCGCACGGCGATGGACATGTTGACGCGCCCGTCAGG
>CALRWE010000175.1:0-9343 GCA_943371745.1 Rhodoferax sp. OV413 | reverse complement strand
GGGTTGGGCGGGTGAGCTGTCCGGCCTGGGGGGCGAGTTTGACGCCACCGTCACCCGCATGGGGCGCAGCGACGTGCAGGTGCAGGTCGGCGCCCACCACGCGGTGGAGCGCGAAGCGGCACGCGCCGTGCATCTGGCCGTGGGCATGCCCGCCAATGACCGCATGGACTGGCTGGTGGAGAAAGCCACCGAGCTGGGCGTGGCCAGCATTCAGCCCCTGATGACCGAGCGCAGCGTGCTCAAACTCGCAAACGAGCGGGCCGACAAAAAAGTGGCGCACTGGCAAAGCGTGGCTGTGGCGGCCTGCGAGCAGTGCGGCGGCAACCGCGTGCCCCGCATCCACGAGGTGCTGAGTCTGACGGCCTGGACGCGCGCGCGCGCAGCAGCACTGACCGCGGCCAGCACCCCGCCAGAGCAGTCACTGTTGCTGTCGTTGCGGCACGGCACCCTGGCCCTGCGGGACGCCCTGAACCCGGGTCAAGCCACGGTGGCCGTGACATTTTTATCCGGTCCCGAAGGCGGCCTGAGCGTCAGCGAGGAAGACGCAGCGCTGGCCTGTGGTTTTGTGTCGGTCACCCTGGGCCCCCGCGTGCTGCGGTCCGAGACAGCAGCGCTTGCGGCCTTGATGGCGCTGCTGGTGTAAAACGAAATCGCCCGGCTACCATGCGGGCATGACACCCCCTTCGCTGGAACCGATCCTGCAGATGGTGCAGGGCCTCGCGCCTCTGCTCTTGTCGCTGCTCCATCTGGGCTGCGCGGTGGGTGTCACCGTGCATGCGCTGCTGAACAAGCCAGACGTGCACAAGGCGCTGGGCTGGATTGCGTTGGCCTGGCTGGCGCCGGTGGGTGGGACCTTGGCGTATGTGGTGCTGGGGGTCAACCGCGTTCAGCGAGCTGGCGTGGCATTGGGGCTCAAGACCGCCTGGCGGGGGGAGCCGGACAACACCGATGAGCCACCCGCCCTCAATGACCCGGGCCTGCCTGAACTCACCAGCATCAGCCACCTCACCCACCGCGTCACCGGCCAAGCGCTGTTGGCTGGCAACACCGTCACGCCCCTGGTGAACGGTGACGAGGCTTACCCCGCCATGCTGGCCGCCATCGACGCCGCAGTGCACTCGGTCACGCTGCTGACCTACATCTTTCACCACGATGCCGCTGGCGCTGCATTTTTGGCTGCGCTGGCCCGCGCCCAAGCGCGCGGCGTGCAGGTGCGGGTGCTGATCGACGCCGTAGGCGAGCGTTACCGCCCGGGCGGCATGCTCAGGGCGCTGCGCCAGCACCACGTTCCCGCCGCCGCTTTTTTGCCACCCCGGTTGACGCGCCTGCTGATTCAGGCCAACTTGCGCAACCACCGAAAAATCATGGTGGTGGACGGGGCGCTGGGCTTCACCGGGGGCATGAACATCAGCGCGGGACACTGGCTGTCGACGACGCCAGCCAAGCCCATTCAGTGCCTGCACTTTGCCGTGCGCGGGCCGGTGGTGGCCGACCTGCAGCGCACCTTCGCGATTGACTGGGCCTTCACCACGGGCGAGGCGCTGCACGGCAAACCCTGGTTTACGGCCCTTTTCCCCTGTGGCCCGGTGCTGGCACGCGGCGTCTCCGATGGGCCGGACGCTGACCTCGATCACATGCGCCTGGTCATGCTGGGCGCTCTGGCCACGGCGCAGAACCGGGTGCGCATCGTCACGCCATATTTTTTGCCCGACGAGGTGCTGTTGACCACCTTGCAGGTCACGGCCCTGCGGGGTGTGGTGGTCGACATCGTCTTGCCCGCGCGCAGCAATTTGCCGCTGCTGGACTGGGCCATGCGCGCGCAGTTCAGCCGGCTGGTGGAGAGTGGCTGCCGGGTTCACCTCACCCCCCTGCCGTTTGACCACACCAAGCTGTTTCTGGTGGATGACGCCTGGTCGCTGCTGGGCTCCACCAACTGGGACGCCCGCAGCCTGCGGCTCAATTTCGAATACAACCTGGCGTGCCAAAACGCTGAATTGGTGCAACAACTCGACGGCTTGGTGACTGAGCGCATCCACCGCGCCCACCTTGTGACGGCCCAGGAGGTGAACGATCAGCCGCTACTTGGGCGGCTGCGCGACCGGCTGGTGTGCTTGTTGTCCCCCTACCTGTAGGCGCCATGTTCAGCGAATGTGCGGCTCGGCCAGCAGTTGCTCCGGCAGCGTGAAATAAGCGGCTGTGGCGCCCCGGTTTTCGCGCGCCTGCGCCAGCTCGTGGCGGGCCACGCTGCGCAAATGCACTTCATCGGGGCCATCCAGCAAGTGCATGGCCCGGCCCCAGGTCCAAAAGTAAGCCAGTGGGGTGTCGGGTGAGAGGCCCATGGCGCCAAACACCTGCATGGCCCGGTTCACCACCCGCGTTTGCAGCCGCGCCGCCACCACCTTGATAGCCGACACATCCACCCGGGCCTGCGCCCGCTCGGGTGAGCCCTCGGGCTGGTCCAGCCGCCAGGCAGCGCGCAGCACCAGCAGGCGGGCCTGGTCAATCTCCAGGCGCGACTCGGCAATCCACTCCTGCACATTGGCAAAGTCCGCCAGGTACTTGCCAAAGGCATGGCGCTCCAGCGTTCGATCACACATCAAGGAGAGCGCCAGCTCACACTGGCCAATGGTGCGCATGCAATGGTGAATGCGACCCGGCCCCAGGCGCGCCTGTGCCATGGCAAAGCCCGCGCCCTCCTCGCCCAGCAAGGCGCTGCGCGGCACGCGTACGTCCTTGAACATGATCTCGCAGTGCCCCTCGGGTGAGTGGTGCTGCATGATGGGGATGTTGCGCACCAGCGTCACGCCGGGCGTGTCCATGGGCACCAGCACCATACTGTGGCGGGCGTGTTTCCCGCTGTCCTCGTCGCCGCTGCGGCACATGACGATCAGCAGCTTGCAGTCAGGGTGAGCCGCACCGGTAATGAACCATTTGCGCCCATTGAGCACCCATTGCGCCCCATCCTGGCGCACGCGGGTCTGCAGGTTGGTCGGGTCCGAGGAGGCCACATCGGGCTCGGACATGGCAAACGCAGAGCGGATCTCGCCACCCAGCAAGGGTTGCAGCCACTGCCGGTTTTGCTCGGGCGTGGCAAACAGGTGCAGCAACTCCATGTTGCCGGTATCCGGAGCACTGCAGTTGAACACCTCCGAAGCCCAGGGCAGGCGCCCCATGATCTCGGCCAGCGGCGCGTAAGCCAGGTTACTCAGCGCGAGCCCGGGTTCATCGTCTCCCAGGCCCGGCAAAAAGAGGTTCCACAACCCTTCCGAGCGGGCCAGCGCCTTGAGATCGGCCATGAACGGGGGCGGAAATACCCCGTTCGCCACCGACTGGTGCCACGCCGCATTGAACGGCAAAACATAGCGGCTGAAGAAATCCTCCAGGCGCTGGCGCAATGCCCGCACCTGCGGTGGGTATTCAAAATTCACGGTTTGCTCCCGGGTGTTGACTCAAGCATCATCACAGCGCAATAGTCTGCGCGCTTTGCACTGGTTTGGCTGTCACGTCGGCGCTGCATCAGGCGAGTCGCGCAGGTGCCAACGACCTGTTTTGCCAAGGGAAAGTCCCAATGGAATTCTGGCACCCATATTGCATAGTCCCTTTTTTGATTCTTTAGTCAGGATTTTCATGAAGCTCAAATTTGCAATTTACTCGGCCATCACGCTCGCCGTGCTGGGTGTTGGCTCCACGGCCCAAGCCAAGCCCTTCAAATGGTCAAGCGCCAGCGACATCCCCACGCTGGACATCCACTCGCAAAACAATGCACTGGGCAATGGCGTGCATGCTGCCATTTTTGACTCGCTGGTCTACTACAACAGCACCACCTTCAAGCCAGAGGCCCAGCTGGCCACCAGTTGGCGCGATGTCTCCCCTACTCAGTTGCGCTTTACCCTGCGCTCAGGCGTCAAGTTCAGCGATGGTTCACCCCTCACGGCGGACGATGTGGTCTATTCCCTGACACGGGCCATGGCCAAGACCTCCAACTACGCCGTCTACACCCAGGGCATCGACAAGGTCGTGAGGGTGAACGACACCACGGTGGACATCATGATGAAGGGCCCCAACCCGGTGCTCCTGAACCAGTTGACCGAACTGCGCATCATGAGCAAAGCCTGGGCCACCAAAAATAATTCGCTGGAACCCAAGGACATCAAGACCAAGGACGAGTCATTCGCCCACCGCAACGCCATGGGGTCCGGGCCCTACATGCTCAAGGAATGGCAGCCTGACCAAAAGCTGGTGCTGGTCAAGAACCCCAACTACTGGGGCAACAACCCCACCAATGTGACCGAAATCATCTATACCCCGATCAAGTCCGAGGCCACGCGTGTCGCGGCGCTGCTGTCGGGCGAGCTTGATTTTGTGCTGGACCCCAGCCTGCAAGACCTGGGCCGCATGCGCAACAACGCCAGCCTCAAGGTGATGGACGGCGTGGAAAACCGCACCATATTCTTTGGCATGGACCAGTTTCGCGATGAACTGCCCGGCTCCAACATCAAGGGGAAAAACCCCCTGAAAGACCTGCGCGTGCGCAAGGCGCTGTACCAGGCCATCGACATTGACAGCATCAGCCGCGTAACCATGCGCGGCCTGAGCCAGCCTACAGGCGCACTGGTTGCGCCCCAGGTGAATGGCTGGACCGATGCGGCCAACAAACGTCACCCCTATGACCCGGAGGCAGCCAAAAAGCAACTCTCGGAGGCGGGTTACCCCAGTGGCTTTGAGGTGGACTTTGCCTGCCCCAACAACCGTTACATCAATGACGAGGAAATCTGCCAGGCGGTCACCGCCATGTGGGCCAAGGTGGGCGTCAAGGCCAAGCTGCGCACGCTGCCCCTGGTCACCTATTTCCCCATGATCCAGCGCTATGAGGCGAGCATCTACATGCTGGGCTGGGGCGTGCCGACCTTTGATGCGCTGTACAGCCTGCAATCCCTCACCCGCACCGTGGGCACGGGCGGTGATGGCAACTACAACGTCGGGCGCTACAGCAACCCGCGCATGGATTACCTGGTCGACCGCGTCAAGGCCGAAACCGACCTGCAGGTGCGCAACCGCATGCTGACCGAAGCCCTGCAACTCCAGAACGACACGGTGGCGAACATTCCCCTGCACAATCAGGTGATCCCGTGGGCCATGAAGAAGAATATCGACGTGGTACACCGTTCAGACAACCGACTGGACTGGCGCCTGATCAAGGTCAATTGAGCCTTGGCAGACGCTTGTTCTGCCAAGGCCGCCTTTTCAGGCCTTAAACTGTCCGATTGCAGCCGTCAGATTGTCTGACGGCTGCGCTCTTTTGCACCCCCAACCCACCCACTCCATGCTTGCCTTCATTCTGCGTCGCCTGTTCCAGTCCATCATCGTGATGGTCACGGTCGCCTTCATCGCATTCATGCTCTTTCAGTATGTGGGCGATCCGGTGGTCTTTCTGTTAGGCCAGGACGCCACCACGGAGCAAATTCAGGAGCTGCGTGCCGGCCTGGGGCTGGACAAGTCCTTCTTTGTGCAGTTTGTCCACTTTCTGGGCAATGCCGTGCAAGGCGAGTTTGGCTTGAGCCTGCGCCAAGGCGCCAAGGTCTCGCGCCTGATTGCCGAGCGCTTTCCCGCCACGCTGGAGCTGGCTTTGGTCGCGGCCCTGATGGCGCTGTTGATTGGTGTGCCCATGGGCGTGTATGCCGCGCTGCGCCGGGGCAGCTTCATGAGCCAGTTGCTCATGACCGTCTCGCTTTTGGGTGTTTCTTTGCCGACCTTTTTGATTGGCATTCTGCTGATCTTGCTGTTTGCCGTGACACTGGGCTGGTTTCCAAGTTTCGGGCGCGGCGAGGTCGTGCAAATGGGCTGGTGGAGCAGTGGTTTGATGACCGCCAAGGGCTGGCACCACATTGTGCTGCCCGCCATCACCCTGGCAATTTTTCAGCTCACGCTGATCATGCGGCTGGTGCGCGCTGAAATGCTGGAGGTGCTGCGCACCGACTACATCAAGTTTGCACGGGCCCGGGGCCTGAGCAACCGCGCCATCCATTTTGGTCACGCCCTCAAGAACACGCTGGTGCCCGTGATGACCATCACCGGCCTGCAACTCGGCGGCCTGATCGCCTTTGCCATCATCACCGAGACCGTATTCCAGTGGCCCGGCATGGGCCTGCTTTTCATTCAGGCTGTGACCTTTGCCGATATTCCGGTGATGGCGGCCTACTTGTGCCTGATCTCCCTCATTTTTGTGGTCATCAACCTGGTGGTTGACCTGCTGTACTTTGTGGTCGACCCCCGCCTGCGCGTGAGTGGTTCAGGGGGGCATTGACCTCTTGCCCTGATTGCTGCCTGTTTTTATCTCAACACATTACAAATCGCCTCATGACCTCTGTTTTTTCCCGAATGTGGCACAGCGATGTCGGCTACAGCTTTCGAACCTCGCCGGTCGCGATGGCTGCCGCGCTGGTCGCCCTGATCTGCATTTTTTGCTCTGTATTTGCCGGGTTTGTTGCGCCACACAACCCGTTTGACCTGGTGACGCTGGAGCTCAGCGATGCCCGCCTGCCCCCGGCCTGGTCGGCCGAGGGGTCTACCAAATATCTGCTGGGCACAGATGATCAGGGGCGCGACATCTTGTCGGCCCTGATGTATGGCGCCCGCATTTCGCTCGCCGTCGGCTTCGCCTCGGTGGTGCTGTCGGTCGTCATCGGTGTGGCCCTGGGCCTGCTGGCCGGGTTTTATGGCGGCTGGATCGACTCCGCCCTCATGCGCCTGTGCGATGTGATGCTGTCTTTTCCCGCCATTTTGGTGGCCTTGCTGATCGCCGGCGTGGGGAGGGCACTGTTCCCCAATGCGCAGGATTCGCTGGCACTCGGGGTACTGATCGTCTCGATTACCCTGACCGGCTGGGTGCAATATGCCCGAACCGTGCGCGGCTCAACTCTCGTGGAGCGCAACAAGGAGTACGTGCAGGCCGCCCGCGTCACTGGCGTGGCTCCCATGCGCATCATGCGCCGCCATGTGCTGCCCAACGTCATGGGCCCGGTGATGGTGCTGGCCACCATTCAGGTGGCCACGGCCATCATCACCGAAGCCACGCTGTCGTTTCTGGGCGTGGGCGCACCGCCCACATCACCCTCGTTAGGCACTTTGATCCGCATCGGCAACGATTACCTTTTTTCCGGTGAATGGTGGATCACCGTCTTCCCCGGCCTGATGCTGGTCATCATCGCCCTGAGCGTGAACTTGCTGGGTGACTGGCTGCGCGACGCCACCAACCCGCGCCTGCGCTGAACTCCCCCCCCACACCATGAGTCTTCTACAAGTACAAAATCTGATCGTCGAGTTCCCGGGGCGCCACGGCACCCTGCGGGCACTGGACGATATTTCGTTTGAAATTGCGCCCGGAGAAATCCTGGGCGTGGTGGGCGAGTCGGGTGCCGGCAAATCCCTGACCGGGGCTGCCATCATCGGCCTGCTGGAGCCACCGGGCCGCATTGGCGGCGGGCAAATCATTCTGGAAGGCGAGCGCATCGACGGCTTGCCTTACGAGCGCATGCGCCACATCCGTGGCCGCAAGATTGGCGCCATTTTTCAGGATCCGCTGACCTCACTCAACCCGCTTTACACCGTGGGCCAGCAGCTCGTGGAGACGATTCAGGCGCACCTGCCCCTGAACGCCAAGCAGGCTAGAGACCGCGCCATTTCATTGCTGCAAGACACCGGCATCCCGGCGGCTGAACAGCGCATGGAACACTACCCGCACCAGTTCTCGGGCGGTATGCGCCAACGCGTGGTGATTGCCCTGGCCCTGGCCGCCGAGCCCAAGCTGATCGTGGCTGACGAGCCCACCACGGCGCTGGATGTGTCCATCCAGGCCCAAATCATCATGCTCCTGAAGAGCATCTGCAAAAAGCATGGCGCAGCCGTCATGCTCATCACCCATGACATGGGTGTGATCGCCGAAACCTGCGACCGCGTGGCCGTGATGTACGCCGGGCGCATTGCCGAGATCGGCCCGGTGCATGAGGTCATCAACCACCCCTCGCACCCCTACACCGAAGGCCTGATGGCTGCTATTCCCGACATCAGCCAGGATCGCGAGCGCCTGAACCAGATTGACGGTGCCATGCCCCGCCTGAACGCCATTCCCAAAGGCTGCGCCTTCAACCCGCGCTGCCCCAAAGTGTTCGAGCGCTGCCGCCAGGAGCGCCCCGAACTGATGGACGCCAAAGCCACCCGTGTCGCCTGCTGGCTGGTGGAAGGGAGCCCCACATGAGTACCCACAACACCCCTGGCGCACCGCTGGTACAGGCCCATGACCTGGCCAAAACATTTGATGTCTCGCCCCCCTGGCTGAACCGGGTGCTGGAGGGCAAGCCCCGCATGCTCCTGAACGCTGTGGACGGCGTGAGTTTTGACATCGAAAAGGGCAAAACCCTGGCCCTGGTGGGCGAGTCCGGCTGCGGCAAGAGCACCGTGGCCCGGCTGTTGGTGGGCTTGTATGAGCCCACCCGCGGCCACCTGACCTTTGACGGCCAGGACGCCCATGCCATCTTCAAAACCGCACAAGCAGCGCCCCTGCGCCGGCGCATCCAGATGATTTTTCAGGACCCCTATGCGTCCCTGAACCCGCGCTGGATTGTGGAAGACATCGTCGGAGAGCCGCTCAAGGAGCACGGTCTGATCACCGACGAGGCCGAACTCAAGGTGCGCGTGGGTGAGCTGCTGAAATCCGTGGGTCTGAGCCCGCTGGACATGGTCAAGTACCCGCACCAGTTCTCAGGCGGTCAGCGCCAGCGCATCTCGATTGCCCGCGCCCTGGCCACCGAGCCTGAATTTTTGGTGTGTGACGAACCCACCTCGGCGCTGGATGTGAGCGTACAGGCGCAGGTGCTCAACATCATGAAAGACCTGCAGCGCGAGCGCGGACTCACCTACCTGTTCATCTCTCACAACCTGGCCGTGGTGCGCCACGTGAGCGACCAGGTCGGTGTGATGTACCTGGGGCGCCTGGTGGAGCTGGCCGACAAACACGCCCTGTTTGATACCCCGCGCCACCCCTACACCCGCATGTTGATCGATGCCATCCCCAAGATGCACGACACCGGGCGCGCTCGCACCCCCGTACAAGGCGAGGTACCCAACCCCCTGAACCCGCCCACAGGCTGCACCTTTCACCCGCGCTGCCCACATGTGAACGACCGCTGCAAAGCCGAGCGGCCCGCGCTGCTGACAATTGCAGGCGTCAGGATTGCGTGCCATGCAGTGGAGGAAGGGCGGATTTGAGGGGTGGAGGGCTGGGCCTTGCAGCTGCTTCAGCGGCACGGCCCACAGCCCTTCACCAAAAGGCAACGCATGGATGCCG
>CALRWE010000174.1:0-9360 GCA_943371745.1 Rhodoferax sp. OV413 | reverse complement strand
ATTACGCGATGATCTTGGCAACCACACCGGCGCCGACAGTCTTGCCGCCTTCGCGGATAGCAAAACGCAGGCCTTCTTCCATGGCGATCGGGTTGATCAACTTGACGGTGATCGACACGTTGTCGCCTGGCATGACCATTTCCTTGCCTTCTGGCAACTCGATCGCACCGGTCACGTCCGTGGTGCGGAAGTAGAACTGGGGACGGTAGTTGTTGAAGAATGGTGTATGGCGGCCGCCTTCGTCTTTGGACAAGACATAGATCTCGCCAGTGAAGTGGGTGTGCGGCTTGATCGAGTTGGGCTTGCACAGCACCTGACCGCGCTGCACGTCTTCGCGCTTGGTGCCGCGAAGCAAGATGCCAACGTTGTCGCCGGCTTGACCTTGGTCAAGCAGTTTGCGGAACATCTCAACGCCGGTGCAGATGGTTTTCTGCGTGTCGGAGATGCCCACGATTTCGATTTCTTCGCCAACTTTGACAATGCCGCGTTCAACTCGGCCGGTCACCACGGTGCCACGACCCGAGATCGAGAACACGTCTTCGACGGGCATCAGGAAAGCGCCGTCCACTGCGCGCTCGGGCAAGGGGATGTAGTTGTCGAGTGCATCCGCCAGTTTCATGATGGCTTCTTCGCCCAACGGACCCTTGTCGCCTTCGAGGGCGAGTTTGGCAGAACCGTGGATGATGGGGGTTGCATCACCGGGGAAATCGTATTTGTCGAGCAACTCGCGGACTTCCATTTCAACGAGTTCGAGCAGTTCAGCGTCGTCCACCATGTCGCACTTGTTCAGGAACACGATGATGTAAGGAACACCCACCTGACGCGCCAGCAGGATGTGCTCGCGGGTCTGAGGCATGGGGCCGTCAGCGGCGGAGCACACCAAAATGGCGCCGTCCATCTGGGCAGCACCAGTGATCATGTTCTTGATGTAATCGGCGTGTCCAGGGCAGTCCACGTGCGCGTAGTGGCGCGATGCGGTTTCGTATTCGACGTGAGCGGTGTTGATGGTAATGCCACGGGCTTTTTCTTCCGGTGCTGCATCAATCTGGTCATACGCACGCGCTTGACCGCCGAACTTGGCGGCCAGCACGGTGGTGATCGCCGCTGTCAGCGTGGTTTTACCGTGATCGACGTGACCGATGGTGCCCACGTTGACGTGGGGCTTGGTACGTGTGAATTTTTCTTTTCCCATTTTCAATTCTCCAAAGAGCTAATTCCCGTGTGTAGGTTTAATGTTTGCACGATGTTGCTGGTTCGCCCCGCACGGGAACAGGGCGGCACACCGTCGCAGACAAGGTGAAATTATTTGGCGCGGGCAGCCATGATGGCTTCTGAAACATTGCGCGGAGCTTCCGTGTAATGTTTGAACTCCATCGTGTAGGTTGCGCGACCCTGCGACATGGAGCGCAAAGTAGTGGAGTAACCAAACATCTCGGACAACGGAACTTCCGCCTTGATGGCTTTGCCGCCACCCACCATGTCTTCCATGCCTTGCACCATGCCGCGGCGTGAGGCCAAGTCGCCCATGACGTTACCGGCATAGTCTTCGGGTGTCTCTACTTCCACGGCCATCATGGGCTCCAGAATCACGGGGCTGGCTTTGCGGCAACCTTCTTTGAATCCGAAGATCGCAGCCATTTTGAACGCCAATTCATTGGAGTCGACATCATGGTACGAACCGAAGTGCAATGTCACTTTGACGTCCACCACAGGGTAACCTGCCAACACGCCTTGGGTCACGGCTTCGTTGATACCTTTTTCAACTGCGGGAATGTACTCGCGAGGAACCGTACCACCCTTGATGGCGTCGACGAACTCAATTCCCTTGCCAGGCTCATTGGGTTCAATTTTCAGGACCACGTGACCGTACTGACCCTTACCACCGGATTGACGCACGAATTTACCTTCGGCATCTTCGATGGTCTTGCGGATGGTTTCGCGGTAAGCGACTTGGGGCTTGCCCACGTTGGCTTCCACACCGAACTCACGCTTCATGCGGTCAACGATGATCTCCAAATGCAACTCGCCCATGCCAGCAATCAGCGTTTGGCCCGACTCTTCGTCGGTCTTGACGCGGAACGAAGGATCTTCGGCAGCCAGACGCTGCAAGGCGATACCCATTTTTTCCTGATCGACCTTGGTCTTCGGCTCAACAGCCTGTGTGATCACAGGCTCAGGGAAAATCATGCGCTCAAGCATCACGATAGCCGACGGATCACACAGGGTCTCACCGGTCGTGACATCCTTCAAGCCAACGCAGGCTGCAATGTCGCCTGCGCGGATTTCGCTCACTTCTTCGCGGTTGTTGGCGTGCATCTGGACGATTCGACCGATGCGTTCTTTCTTGCCGCGAATCGGGTTGTAAACACTATCGCCTTTTTGCAGCACGCCGGAATAGACACGCACAAAGGTCAGTTGCCCCACAAACGGGTCTGTCATCAGCTTGAATGCGAGTGCCGAGAATTTCTCGGTATCGCTCGCCTGGCGAAGGACTGGATTTTCATCCTCATCCATCCCCTTGACGG
Organism: Rhodoferax sp. OV413; assembly: GCA_943371745.1. Classification (GTDB taxonomy): domain Bacteria; phylum Pseudomonadota; class Gammaproteobacteria; order Burkholderiales; family Burkholderiaceae_C; genus Rhodoferax. The sequence continues at coordinate 6,835 of CALRWE010000174.1, read as the reverse complement.
GCGGGATATCCACAGGCGACGGCATGAACTCGATGACGGCGTCCAACATACGCTGCACACCTTTGTTCTTGAAGGCTGAGCCGCAATACATGGGCTGGATCTCGCTGGCAATCGTGCGCGTGCGAATGCCGAACTTGATCTCTTCTTCCGTCAAATCACCTTCTTCAAGGTACTTGTTCATGAGCTCTTCGTTGGCTTCAGCTGCAGCCTCAACCATTTTCTCGCGCCACTCTTTTGCCACTTCGAGCAACTCAGCGGGGATATCGCGGTAGTCGAACAACATACCTTGCGATGCCTCATCCCAGATGATGGCCTTCATCTTGATCAGGTCCACCACGCCGGTGAAGTTTTCTTCAGCGCCGATTGGGATCACCATCGGGACTGGGCTGGCCTTCAGGCGCAATTTCATCTGGTCCACGACCTTGAAGAAATTGGCACCAGTGCGGTCCATCTTGTTGACAAAGGCCAGACGGGGCACTTTGTACTTGTTAGCCTGACGCCACACCGTCTCCGACTGGGGCTGCACACCACCCACAGCACAGTAAACCATACAGGCACCGTCGAGCACGCGCATCGAACGCTCGACTTCAATCGTGAAGTCCACGTGTCCGGGCGTGTCAATGATGTTGATGCGGTGCTCAGGCAAGGACTTGTCCATACCCTTCCAGAAACAGGTCGTGGCAGCGGAGGTGATCGTGATGCCACGCTCTTGCTCCTGCTCCATCCAGTCCATGGTGGCCGCGCCGTCATGGACTTCGCCAATCTTGTGGTTCACACCGGTATAAAAAAGCACGCGCTCGGTGGTCGTTGTCTTGCCAGCGTCAATGTGGGCTGAAATGCCGATATTGCGATAGCGCTCAATGGGGGTATGGCGAGCCATGATGGATCCTTGGTTGATCTATATCTTAAATTCGCTACCCGCAACAATGCGGCGCAACGAGTGGCTTTCAAGGGGTCTGCAACCCACAAAGGCGCGCATAAAGCGCGCCTTCAGGCTGCAAAGACCCAATAAAAAGCCTTGCAGTAACCGTCTTAGAAACGGAAGTGGGAGAAGGCCTTGTTGGCTTCAGCCATGCGGTGAACTTCATCACGCTTCTTCATGGCACCGCCACGGCCTTCAGTAGCTTCCATCAGCTCGTTGGCCAGACGAAGGGCCATCGACTTCTCACCGCGCTTGCGTGCAGCTTCCTTGATCCAACGCATGCTCAAAGCCAAGCGGCGAACAGGACGCACCTCCACAGGCACCTGATAATTGGCACCACCAACGCGGCGGGACTTCACCTCAACCATGGGCTTGACGTTGTTGATGGCCATAGTGAAGGCCTCAACAGGATCTTTGCCTGGGTTCTTCTTTTCGATCTGCTCAAGCGCGCCGTAAATGATGCGCTCTGCAACTGCTTTTTTGCCGCCTTCCATGATCACGTTCATGAATTTGGACAACTCGACATTGCCGAACTTAGGATCCGGCAGGATTTCACGTTTAGGGACTTCGCGACGACGTGGCATTTTTTCACCTCTTTGCTTCAGTTGGCATTTTTTCAAACACCGGGAGAGTTAATTGATAAGACTCTCACTTACTCGACCCGAACATTGGGTCACTTCGTTCATTCACCGCGCCACGCAGCAAACAAACACCTTGATTTAACGAACCAGCGGCTTACTTGGCCTTGGGACGCTTTGCACCGTATTTGGAACGCGACTGCTTGCGATCTTTCACGCCTTGCAAGTCGAGCGAGCCACGCACGATGTGGTAACGCACACCTGGCAAATCCTTGACACGACCGCCCCGCACGAGCACCACCGAGTGCTCTTGCAAGTTGTGGCCTTCACCGCCGATGTAAGAAATAACTTCAAACCCGTTGGTCAAGCGCACTTTGGCGACTTTACGCAGAGCCGAGTTAGGCTTCTTTGGCGTCGTGGTGTAAACACGGGTGCAAACACCGCGGCGCTGTGGAGAATTTTGCATCGCAGGGCTCTTGGACTTGATCGTTTCGACCTCGCGCCCCTGACGTACTAGCTGATTGATGGTTGGCACTTAAGCCTCCTAATGAAGAAACGTCCCTAAACGTTTGAAAACAACGAAAACGTGAATCCCTTCGGAAATTCCGAAAAGCCTTCTACTATATCAGGTCACTGCCGTGCCCGCAAGCCAGGTGCGCCCTTTCGAGTCCGCTCGTCGTCCACACGCCAGGCGTCAGACCCTGCACGCCAGCCCCTATTTGATCCAAAGCCGCAGGGCATCCCAAGTCCGCCCCAGCAAGCCAGCTTCTTCCACCGCCTCGAGCGCGAGCAAAGGCACCTCGGCCAGCAGCTGCTCTCCCGAACTGACCCGGAGAACGCCCACCTGCTGGCCTTTGGCTATCGGGGCGACCAAAGGATCAGGCCGCACGACTTCGGTCTTGAGTTTGGCGGCATCGCCAGCCGGGACCGTGACCACAATGGCCAGCGGGCGGCCGAGCTTGGCGGTCGCACTGCGGCCTTTCCAGATTGCGGGGGATACCACCGCCTGATTGCCCTCAAACAGCTTGACCGACTCGAAGGCGGTGTAACCCCAATTCAACAGTTTTTGCGATTCGTTGGCGCGGGCATTTTCATTGGCTGCGCCCAGCACAATTGAAACCAAACGCCGACTGCCGGTGGCTTGCGGGGTTCCGGCAGCGGCCCCCGGTGTGCCCAAGCTGGCAAAGTCACGCTTGGCTGTGGCAATCAGGCAATACCCCGCAGCAGCGGTATGCCCGGTTTTCAATCCATCCACAGAAGGGTCACGAAACAACAATAAATTGCGGTTGTTGTCATTGGCAGCCGGTGTGCCTTGGTATCGGTATTTTTTGATCGCGTAGTACGGCACATAGTCGGGAAAATCCTGCATCAACCGGGTAGCCAGAATGCTGAGATCACGAGCCGTGGTGGTGTGCCCCGCTTCGGTCAGGCCTTCCGGGTTTTTGTAGCTGGTGGACTTCATGCCCAGCGCCTTGGCCTGATCATTCATCAGCTGTACAAAACGCTCCACCGACCCGCCCACACCTTCGGCCAGCGCCACAGTGGCATCGTTGCCACTTTGCACGATCATGCCCTTGATGAGATCCTCCACGGGTACCATCATCTTGGGGTCAATGAACATGCGGGAGCCCGGCATTTTCCAGGCCCGTTCGCTCACAGGCAAGGTCTGCTTGATGTCGATTTTTTTACTGCGCAACGCATCAAAGACGATGTAAGCGGTCATCAGCTTGGTCAGAGAGGCCTGCTCTACGGGAGAGTCAATGTTTTTTTCTGCCAGCATCTGGTTGGCCGTGACATCAAACAACAAATAGGACCGGGCTGCAATTTCAGGCGATTGAACAGTTTGCGCAGGCACAGTGAAACACCATGCGGCGGCTAAAGAGAGTAAGAGTTTTTTCATAGCTGGAAGTGAGTCCCGGCCCCTTCACGAGGACGGGTATGGATTTGTATTTGCCGTCAGAAAAGAGCGCGAAGCGATTGAGCCTAACGCCCTGCTGCTGCGGGCACGAGCAGACGCGTGACCACCACGCCATTTTTCAGATGCGACTCCACAATTTCATCAATATCCTGGTTGTCGACAAAGGTGTACCAAACCGCCTCGGGGTACACCACCGCCACCGGACCAGCAGAACAGCGGTCCAGGCAACCCGCCTTGTTGACACGGACCTGACCCGGACCCGCCAGGCCTGCGATCTTGACTTGGCTTTTGCAGCGCTCAAAGCCTGCCTGCGCCTGGTGCAAAGCGCAGCAGTCCTCGCCATTTTTTCGCTCATTGAGGCAGAAAAAAATGTGTCTTTCGTAATAAGAATTGGCCTGCACGGCCCCTGATGCGCCTGCGCCGGCGCCAGATATAGTTTCAGTCATGCGGACGATTCTAGTTTTTTCGGTGCACCGTCACCGACCTGGATCAGCAGATAAACCAAAGCGGCATAAGGCCACAGCCAACCCAGCCACTGCGCCAGCCCGTGAAATCGGATAAAGCGGCCCTGCTCCCAGTCGGACAGCGTTTGCTCAAAGTAAGGGCTGGCGGGCGATTGATTGAGCAAGCTCAAATAGAACCCCAGCGCCAGCAGCACCAGCGCCAGAATGGCGCGCCGGGACAGCCCCAGTGCGGCACAGGCCAATGCGCCGGCGCCGATCAACCCCAATCTGACCGGCAGACTGAACCACGCCCACGCGTGCTCGGGCCCAAAGCTCAAGGCCGCGGAGAGTGCCGTCACACCCAGGCCAGCCGTGAAAAGCATCAACGCAAACCACACGCGTCGCGCCACTGACGGAATAACAAAAAAACCCAACAAACAAGGAATCAACACCCCCAGGGCGACACAAACCAGCTCCATGCCTGGCACCAGGGGCTGCAGTTCAATGTCCCTGACCGGCAACCACTCCAGAAAAGGCGTGTCCGCCAGCGCATCGACCAAAGCGGCCTCCAGTCGCTCCAGCACCTGCCCCAAACCAAAAGGGACGGCAGCGGGGAACAACAAAGCCAGCGGCCACAACGCCAGCAGCACAAGGGCCCCGCGGGCATCGGCCACAAACCAGCGGGATCTGAAGCGACTCCAATGGTCAATGACACCCAGCTTTTCAAGGGACCACGCCGACACGGCACCCATCCAGGCGCCCAGACCATTCAAGCCAAGATCGACATTGGAGGGCACCCGAACCGGCAAATACCCTTGCAGGGACTCCATGCCCAGAGACAGGACGGCTGCCATCAGTGTGGCCAAGCCAACGGCAAACGACGCACCACGTCCTGTGCGCAGGGCTGTGAGCGCCAATAGAAACCCCAGCGGGACGTAACCCACGACATTGACCGCGACATCAAAGCCGGTCCAGTATTTGGGAAGGGGGGCACTCAGAAACGTCCAGGGCCAAATACCCTGGTCACGCCAGTCGGTAAACGGGTACAGGCTCGCGTACACAATCAGCCCGGCATACACCACCGACAGGGGCCAGGCAGAAGTCTTGTGCATCGGGCCTGTGGCGTCTAGAACGGTTTGACTACCACCAGAACCACGGCGACCAACAGCAACAGAACCGGCACCTCATTAAACCAGCGATACCAGACGTGGCTGCGCACGCTCTCACCCCGGACAAATTTCTTGAGCATCCTGCTGCAGGCGTGGTGATAGCCCAGCGCCAGCGCCACCACCCCAAGCTTGGCATGCATCCAGCCGTTGCCTGGCCCCCAGCCGATGCCGTAAACGATCCAGAGCCAAAGGCCCAGGGCCACGGCGGGAACCGCCAGGAGGGTGGTGAAACGCATCAATTTGTGTGCCATCAAGAGCAGGCGGTCCCGCTCCGCCGCCGAGCCTGGCGACACCATGGCCAGGTTGACAAAAATACGAGGCAAATAAAAGAGGCCGGCAAACCAGCTGGCAACAAAAACGATGTGAAGTGACTTGATCCAGAGCATCAGTGCAGTTTAGCCCGAAGGCACTGGGAGTCGCGCGGGCAAAAAAAACCCCAGCACAAGGCTGGGGTGGTAAGCCTATTTGCTGTCACACATCAAGGCCCCGCTCAGGGAGGAAAAGCGGGAGGCAGCGAACTGCCCACGCGCAATTTAACAAAATTTGTGGCGTTTATCAAGTTGATCGGAAAATAATTTCACCGCACAGATGACAAAAAGTGTTACCAGATTACACTTTTCCGCTATGACTACCTATGCTCCCTATCCTCTGGGTCGCCCACGCCGCTTGCGTCGCGACGCCTTCACGCGCAATTTGGTTCGTGAAAACGCCCTCACCCCACACGATCTGATTTACCCGGTGTTTGTTGTTGATGGACAACGACAGCGTGAGCCGATTGGCTCCATGCCGGGCGTGGAACGTTTGAGTCTGGACTTGCTGATGCCAGTCGCCGAGGAGTGTGTGCGTCTGGGCATTCCGGTCATGGCCTTGTTTCCGGTGGTTGATCCTGCACTGAAAACGCCCGATGGCCGTGAAGCCATGAACCCGGACGGGCTTGTGCCCCGGGTGGTGCAGGCCCTCAAGAAAGAGTTCCCCGACTTGGGAGTCATGACCGATGTGGCACTGGACCCCTTCACCACCCATGGCCAGGATGGCCTGCCCGACCCGAATCCGGCTGAAAACGGCTACATCCTGAACGACGCCACCACTGAGGTATTGGTGAAGCAGGCACTCACCCAGGCGGGGGCAGGGGTCGACATCGTGGCGCCCAGCGACATGATGGACGGTCGCATCGGTGCAATTCGCCAGGCGCTTGAAGCCAACCACTTTGTGCACACCCGCATCATGGCCTACAGCGCCAAGTACGCGAGCGCCTTCTATGGCCCGTTTCGCGATGCGGTAGGCTCGGCTGGCAACCTGGGCAAAAGCAACAAAAAGGTTTACCAGATGGACCCGGGCAACTCCGACGAAGCGCTGCGCGAGGTGGCGATGGACATTGCCGAGGGCGCCGACATGGTGATGGTCAAGCCCGGCATGCCGTATCTGGACGTGGTGAGGCGTGTGAAGGACGAATTCAAAGTGCCCACTTTTGCCTACCAGGTAAGCGGTGAATACGCCATGCTCAAGGCCGCGGCCCTGAACGGCTGGCTCGACCACGATGCCGTGATGATGGAAAGCCTGTTGGCTTTCAAACGGGCAGGGGCCGATGGGGTACTGACGTATTTCGCGCTGGATGCCGCCCGTTTATTGCAAAAACAATAGCTTTAAACAAAGTAGATACGAATACGAAGGGACTTCCCACTTCCCGGCAACGGCATCAAGTGCCAAGATTGGAATTGGAAAAGTCAATCTGAAACCTTTTGAAGGAGAAGTCCCATGAGCGAGATTACACGAGTTGGCGTTGACTTGGCAAAGCACGTCATCCA
>CALRWE010000173.1:0-9436 GCA_943371745.1 Rhodoferax sp. OV413 | reverse complement strand
GAGGCAAAGTGAGCATAGAAGCCGCCGTGCGTGAGTCCTGCTTCCTTCATGATGTCAGCAACCCCCACGCCATGGTAGCCAGCGCGTCGAATCGCTCGTGAGGCCACTTCAACGATGCGTTCGTGGCTCATTTCTTTACGCGTTAGGTTCGTGGTCATTGCAGGATAATATTATGATCATCATATTATTTTGTCAAGCACGACCATTCAGTTGAGCAATAGCGGTGGATAGCAATGTGATGTCATTGATGTCCATGGGTGATGACTTAATGCCGCAGCTTCAAGGACGCAGGCAGAAAGCGTAATATTTAATGACTGGCTGCTTTGCTTGATTCCAAACGACCGCTACAGGCCGATACTAAGAGGTGCGTCGTCACCGCTGACCGACCGCTTAGGGCCTATTGCTAACTATGAAAATCTAATTTCGCGACGAAAGAAACGTCAACCAATCGGTCGTTTTGTTGACGCTTGGATGCCAAGCCACCCTGCTGGAGTGGTTCGCTGCAGCCAGTGATTTTAAAAAATCGCAACGTGGTGCTTAACACCAAGTGCAATGATTGCCGTTTGAAGATGTCATTTCCAGTAAAAATACCTTCTAGCCAGCGTATTTATTGCTTTGGAAGCTATCAAAATTAATATTAAGGCAATACACCTTCAATAGCCACCAGCGTGCCGGTTGAGGCTTTCTGACGGATGACACGGGCGGCGGTGTAGCCCGGCGAGTCATAAAACCCCTTGAGCGAGGCCATGTCGGGGAACTCCAGGATGACCTGGCGCAGCGCCTGCCCGCAGCCCTCCAGGATCTCTACCGCACCACCGCGCACCAGATAGCGCCCCCCGTGTGCCGCGATCAGGGCGGGCACAACGGCCCGGTAATCCTCGTACAAGGCAGGATCATGGATTTCTATATTGCCGTAAATGTAGGCGGTCATGGGTGCTCTCCGTCAATGGTTCTTTGCATTCGCGGCCGATAGTGTTCAAGCCAGCAGTTTCTTCAACTCACCGCTGCCAATCAGCTTGGTCAGGTCATTGGCGCCACCCACCAGCACGCCTTTGACAAAAATCATGGGTAAAGTGGGCCACCCGGTCCACAGCTTGAGGGCGTTGCGCTGGCGCCAGTTGTTGAAGTAATTGCCATATTCCAGGTATTTGTAGGCCACTCCCGCAGCATCCAGCGCCTTACAGGCTTTTTTGGGAAACGGGTTCATGGCCATGCCCACCACCACCACGGCGTTTTTTTGCAGCGCGGCCTGCACTTCTTGCACGATGGCTTGCTCGTGGGTCGCTATTTGTTCCCGAATGGCAGGGTGAATACGGGATTCGTCGAGTATGGGGCGGGGCATGTTGTTCTCCTGGCGCGGGTAAAAATGCATTATCCCCCCGGCTCTTGCGGGCCCCGTTGGTCCTTGAGAACCCGAGGCTCTACACTGGTCCTCCTCATGAAAACCACTTCATCTCTACCCCCCTCGCCCGACCGTGCGGTACCGCATGTGCGCACCATCACCCTGACACAGCCTGTGCAGTGGCTGTTGCTGGCTTGGCGCGACATGGCCCAATGCGGTTGGGTCAGTTTTGCCCATGGCTTGGTGCTGGCGTTGGGTGGGGCAGCGATTTTGGCGGTGGCCCATCACCGCTTTTGGCTCCTGGCCGGGGCGCTTTCGGGCTTTTTGCTGGTGGCACCCGTGCTGGCCACCAGCTTGTATGCCTTGAGCCGTGCGTTGGAGCGCGGTGAGCCAGTCGGTGTGGGTGTGGTCCTGAAAACCTGGCTGAACTGGCAAAACAGCCACATCAACAAATGGGGCAACGACTACTGGTGCCTGGTGCAGTTTGGCGCCTTGCTGGCGCTGGCTGGCACGGGGTGGGTGCTGACCTCGGCGGCCCTCATTACCTTGTTGGCGCCGGTGCCGATTGCCACTCCGCTGGATTTCATTCGCCACGTGGTGCTGGCGCCTGACAGCTATCTGTTTGAGCTGTGGCTGGCCGTAGGCGGTGTGTTGGCTGCGCCGATTTTTGCCTCATCCGCCGTGGCGATTCCCATGCTGCTGGATCGCCGGGTTTCCTTGTTGCAGGCCGTGCTCACCAGTTGGCAAACGGTACTGGTCAACCCTTTGCCCATGGCGTTTTGGGCCACGCTCATCATGGGCTTTACGCTGCTGGGCCTGGGTTCGCTTTTGTTGGGTTTGATTGCGATCATTCCCATGTTGGGCCATGCCAGCTGGCACGCCTACCGTGACCTGGTCGATACCTCCACCTTGCCGGAACGCGGTGCGCGGGCGAAGGGAGTCCGCTGATGTTTGGTTACAACGAGGAGCAAATTGCCGCCTTCGGGCTGAGCTTTGGCGTGGGTGGCTTCATGCTGTACATGCTGTTCATCATCGGGCAGCTGGCCTGGGAGTCCAAGGCGGGCAAATTCGGCACCTTTGTCATTTTTCTGGGTTTGGCCTTCGGTATGGTGGGCTTTGTGGCAAAGTACCTGATTCAGTGGGCCCTGAAACTCAATTGAGTTTCAGGTAAATACCTTTGGTGCCGTCACCGTCCTCTTTGAGAGGGTGTTCTTCAAAGCCCAACTCCTTGGCCAGGTTCAGCATTCTGTCGTTGTAGTCCAGCACCGTCGCGACCAGGCGGCGGGTGCCTTGGGCGCGCAGGTAGGCAATCAGCTTGTTCATCAACAAGAGCCCGAGGCCGCTGCCTTTGAGGTCTGAGCGCACGATGACGCCAAATTCCGCATCCACGTTGTCCGGGTCGGTCATGGCGCGCACCACGCCCAGGGTCTGGGGTTGACCGTTGGCATCGCAAGCGATGGCGACAAACGCCATTTCACGGGCATAGTCAATTTGCACCAGCCGGGCAAGCTCGCTGCGCTCCATGGTGCGCTTGCTGTAGAACACCCGCATGCGCACGTCCTCAGCGTCCAGGTGCTGCAGGAATTCGGTGTGCAATGCCTCGTCTTCGGGCCGGATAGGGCGCAAACACAGGCTTCGTCCTTGCCATTGCACCGTTTCTTCCAGATGGGATGGATAAGGGCAGATGGCAAAGTTGGCGGCGCCAGCCGGCCCTTTGGCGTTGAGGCGGATGCGCGCATCCAGGGCCACCGCGCCCTCAAAGTTGACGATCAGGGGGTTGATGTCCAGCTCGGCGATTTCAGGCACTTCCGCCAGCAAGTGCGACACCGCCACCAGCACGCCATGCAAGGCGGCTTCGTCCACAGCCGGCGTGTCGCGCCAGCCTGCCAACAGGCGCGAGACCCGGGTGCGTGACACCAGGGCCCGGGCCAGCGGCACGTTCAGAGGGGGCAGGGCCACGGCGCGGTCTGCCATGACTTCTACCGCAGTGCCCCCTTGCCCAAACAGAATGACCGGGCCAAAGACGCTGTCGATCGTGCTGCCCACAATCAGTTCCTGGGCATGTTGGCGCTGCACCATGGTCTGCACGGTAAAACCTTGCAGGCGCGCCTTGGGGTGCTGGCGCTGGATGCGGGCCAGCATGGTTTGCGCGGCCTCACGCAGATCGGCTTCGTCCTGAAGATTGAGCGCCACGCCGCCCACGTCGGACTTGTGCGAGATGTCGTCAGACAGGATTTTGATGACCACCGGAAAACCAAGGGTCCTGGCCCCCTGCACGGCCGCCTCGGGCGTGGCCTCCACGCGCAGGGTCGGCACCACGGCAATGCCGCAGGCGTCCAGCACGGCTTTGGCCTCGGGCTCACTCAACATCTCGCGGCCAGCCGCCAGCGCGCCATCCACCACAGCCCGGATGGCAGGCACATTGGGCCGTTTGCCGGGTTCGATGGCGGGCGGTGCCTCGGTCAACTCAAGTTGGTTGCGCCGGTAATTGGTCAGCAGGGAGAAAGCCCGCACCGCTTGCTCAGGTGTCTCAAAGCTGGCCACACCGGCGTCCTGAAATATTTGGCGCGCCTCTGCCACGGCTTTGTCACCCAGCCAGCAACTCATGACGCGCGCGGGCGCCAGTGGCTCATGCGCCACCAGTGGCACCAGGGCGCGTGCAATGTCGGCGCTGGGCACAATGGCTGTGGGGGCGTGGATGAAAAGCACGGCGCCGCAGGCGAGGTCGCTGGTGAGGATTTTCAGGGCCTGCTCGTACCGCGCCGCCGGGGCGTCGCCGATGATGTCCACCGGGTTGCCCCTTGACCAGTTGGCGGGCAGCACGGCGTCAAGTTGTGTGAGCGTGGCCTCGCTCAGGGTGGCCAGTGGCACGCCTTCATGCGCGGCGGCATCCGCAGCCATGACCCCTGCGCCGCCGCCATTGGTCAGGATGGTGATGGCCTCGTGGCCGTTGGTGCGAAACCGCGACAGCGTCTCGGCAGCTAAAAACAGCTCTTGCAAGGTGTTTACCCGCAGCATGCCGGCGCGGCTGATGGCGGCGTCAAATACCCGATCTGACCCCGCCAGCGCCCCGGTGTGGGAGGCGGCTGCCAGTTGGCCCTGGGGCGAGCGCCCGGCTTTCACCACGATCACCGGTTTGTTGCGCGCGGCTGCCCGCGCGGCAGACATGAATTTTCGGGGTGACTCAATGGATTCGGCATACAGCAGGATGGCGCGCGTTTTGGGGTCGCTGGCCAAAAAATCCAGCATGTCGCCAAAGTCGATGTCGGCATGTTCGCCGAGGGACACGAAGTGAGAAAAACCAATACCCCGGCCCTGCGCCCAGTCCAGCATGGCCGTGACCAGCGCACCGGATTGCGACACAAACGCCAACTCACCCGGCAGGGCGTCAATGTGCGAAAAGCTGGCATTGAGCCCCTTGTGGGGCGCCAGCAATCCAATGCAGTTGGGCCCCAGGATGCGCAACAGGTACTTTTGAGCGGCATTGAGCATGGCCTGCTTTTGGGCAGAGTCCATGCCCGCCGTGAGCACCACTGCCGCGCGGGTGCCCAAGCGGCCCAAGGCCTCAATCAAACCGGGGACTGACGCCGGCGGGGTGCAGATCACGGCCAGTGCCGGGACCTCGGGTAAGTCGGCCGCCCGGGCAAACACCGGATGTCCGTCCAGATCGCGGTGTTTCAGGTTGACGGCATACAGGCGACCGGCGTAGCGGCCCTGGCGCAGGTTGTGCCAGACCGTGGCGCCTACGCTCCCGGTGCGCAGGGAAGCGCCAAAAACGGCAACCGATTCCGGATCAAAAAGGGCGTCAAGATGGCGAATGCTCATGGGTCGCTCCGGTGGGTTAGAAGATTCAGCCGACGGCGCGCACCCCGATCAGCAGGCCATGCAACCACAGTGCCACCACCACCCAGGCGGCCACACCCAGCACGACGGTGATCCCCGTGGCGCGGGCTGTGCCGGTCGGGTAATGTGTTCCCGCCGCGCGGTCACGCCGGCGTGCAGCAACGAAATCAAGCACGCCCCACGCCAGAAAAGACCCAAACAGGATGACATGCGCCAGGTTGCCGTTGGCCAGCAGATGCGCCAGAGCCCAGGTTTTGACGCCCAGAACCATGGGGTGATGCAGTCGGGCCTTGATCTGGTTGCCTGGCACATAGGCTGCGACCAACAAGATGAATGCGCCCAGTGTCAGGAGCGACGCCAGGTGGCGCAGTGCCACCGGCGGGCTCCACAGCTGAATGGGCTGCTGGCGTGCCAAGCCAAACCCCCACACGATCAGACCCAGGCCTACCAGCGAGATGACCGAGTAAAGCCCTTTCCATGGCAATGGCCCGATGCGAGCCACAGTGCGGGTGCGCCAGTCGTCGGCCACGATGCGCACCGAATGCACGCCCAAAAAAATAAGGAGGCCCAGCAGCAGGTAGGTCATGTTCGGCTCAATTGGTCAAAAGTTTTAATGGGGGGTGCCCGCGTCAGGCCCCCAGGACCCGGTTTTTGCCGGCTCGTTTGGCCAGGTACATGGCCTGGTCAGCCCGGCGAATGGCTTCCTGTCCCGATTCATTGGACCCGAGTTGGGCCACACCCGCACTGAACGTGATCAACATTTTTTCGGTTCCTGCCAAAAAGAAGCGTCGCGTGAGTTCTCTCTGAAGGCGGGTCATGGCTTCAATCCCGTTGTCCAGCAAGGTGTCGGGCAGCAGCAACACAAACTCCTCACCGCCGTAGCGCGCCAGGGTGTCCTGGGGGCGCATAGCCTCGCGGGCCACGGTGGCCAGGTGCGCCAAGGCTGCATCACCGGTGGCGTGTCCCAGTTTGTCGTTGAGCGCCTTGAAGTTGTCGATGTCCAGCAAGGCTACACACAAAGGGGTGTCTTGCCGGCGTACTTTGGAGAGCTCACGTTCCAGGGCTTCATCCAAGCCCTGGCGGTTGAGTGCGCCCGTCAAGGGGTCGTGGCGGGCCTGCGCGCTGACGCGGTCAAGCTCGCGGTGAAGTTTGGCAATCTCCGCTTCCGTGGCTTGAGCTCTTTCGCGCATGCCACGCAATTCGTCACGCGTTGCCAGACTGTCGTGAGCCATGGTGCGGGTGGCCCCCACCAGGTCCTTCATGACCGGCGCAATATCGCTCAGGCTTTTGGCTTGCTCGATCAGCCGCGCACTTTCTTCCATCTTGCCTTGGAAGGCGCCCGTAGATTCAGCCATTTGGGACAGGCGATCCACGAAAGTGGCCAGCATCTGGCGCATTTCTTCCTGAGCGTCCAGGGCACGCCCTTTGGCCTCGGTTTGCTTGAAGATGACATCTTTCAAACGGCGCTCCACGTCGTCGAGTCGACGCAGGGTCAGCGGTGGGCGGCAGGCGGTCATGACAGCATCAATTTGCCCCTTCAGCCACTGATCATCCAGACTGAGTTCTCCGATGTTTTCGATGATCAAGTGCAGCAGTTTGAGCAAAGTCAGCTTGACTTCGGCCTGGTCCTCTGCGGCAAACGAGAGGCGGTGGCCGAAGTTGCTCAACATGAGCTTGACCGCCACAGCATCTGCGTTGGGTTGGCGCATCGCTTTAAGCAATGTCTGGGTTTGTTCGTTGAATCGGGTGTCGTCATTGCCCAAGGCAGGCAGCGCATATTCGATCAGCCGGGCAATTTGTTCAAAAAACTCCGATGTCAAGGCGGGGGCAGCTGAAGACGACGGCGCCGTTGAGTCGAAGGGCGCCGAGGTCGCATATTTGCTGGCTTCCCCCGCCGAAGGCTCTGGCGCCGGCGGGCTGAAGCCGCCATAGGCCATCAATGCATTTTTGACACCGGTCCAGTTGAGTTGGCCAATAGCCGAGTCGAGCAGACCGCGCTGGCGTTGTTGTCCCGGGGTCTTGGTAGGCAGGGACTGCGAGATGTCTCTGAGCCGTTCCAGGGGGAACGGCGGGTCTGCCGGAATACCGGCTACTTCGCAGTAAATGGCTTGGTAATTGGTGGGAGTCGGTGCCAATTTGCGCACGGTCAATTGCTTGAGCGTTTCGCGAGCGATTTCAAACGGCTTCTTGTCAGTCATGATAAATTGCTATTAAAACAGGAGCGTTGTATGTATTTTTAACCGCGTCGGACGGCTGATTTGACTACCAATGAAGGTGAATCAGTGCACCCCATCGATCGTTGGATCAATTCAGCATAACACCGCCCGTTCCCCGAGTCAGTCCGAGGACTACAGCCAGGAGGAAGACCGGGGATACGCTCCTCCTGGGGCCGTCATTGGGTTGTCACGTTTTCCTTGAGCGCGAAGTCGCCCGAGGCAAGAGGTTGGCGATCAGCTTTTCGCAATCAGCCTCGGACATATAGCGCGGCACCGGGTAATTGGTGTCGGCCTCGCGGCAGGCCGCTTTGGCCAGGGCAGGAATATCGGTCTTGCGCAGTTCCGCCAGCTGGCGTGGCAGGCTCAGGTCCTGGCCCAAGGCCTCAATCGCGGCGATGAACTTTTGGGCTAGCAGCTCCTGTGGCTCGCCCAACTCTCCCACCTTGGCCTGTACCGCGAGTATGGCCAGCTTGTGCTCGACGCTGGCGCCATAAAACCGCAGGACGTGGGGTAAAACAAGGGCGTTGGCCAGTCCATGGGGGGTCTGATAAAGGGCACCCAGTTGGTGCGCAATCGCGTGGACGTAACCCACGCTGGCGCGGGTAAACGCAAATCCGGCATAAGTGGCAGCCAGCGCCATTTTTTCACGCGCAACCAGGTCTTGGCCGTGCTGGCATGCGGTTCGCAGGTTTCCAAAGACCATGGCCACGGCTGCCAGGGCCATGCGGTCGGTGTAGTGGGTCGACCAGTGGCCAAGAAACGCCTCAATGGCGTGGGTCAGGGCGTCCATGCCGGTGGCAGCCGTGACGTCCGGCGGCAGTCCGGTCATCAGGCCAGGGTCAAGCGCCGCCATGCGGGGTACCAGCCGTGAATCGGTCATCACCAGTTTCTTGTGCTCATCAGGGTCCGAGATGACGGCGACAACAGACACCTCGGATCCGGTGCCTGCCGTGGTGGGCACGGCATACAAGGGCACAGGCGGGTAGCGGCCCCGGAAGTACCCTACCAGTTGGCGCGGTGATCTCCCGTTGGCCGCGCACAAGGCAATGGCTTTGGCAGCATCCATCACCGAGCCGCCGCCCATGGCAATGATGGCATCACATTGTTCCGACTGAAACAGGGCGACGCCTTGCTCAATGAGTGGGATCGGTGCGTCCTGGGTGATCTCATCAAACACCACAAAGGGCGTGCCGCCAACGGTCAGGGCGTGGGTCAGGTCCTGGTATAAGCCCAACCGGGCGATGAGGTGATCCGTGACCAGCAGGACCTTGTGGTGCGAAAACCCGGCTACCGCCTGCCCCAGTCGCCCACTGGCGCCGGGTCCCACCAACAAGGTGGGTTGGGGTATGGGGATCAGGCGCGTCAGGACGCCGGCTACGCGCATGATGCCGGCCAGGCCCACTGAGCGACCCAAGTCGCCAATCAACTCTGAAATCACGATGGTCCTCCCGCGCTGTTGCCGGAAATCCAGTTTATCCAGCGCGTGCAAAGAGGAGGTGCTGCAGTCGGTGCCAAATCAGGCTTGATTGATTATTCGCATGTAAAAGCGGCACTGTTTTTCCGACGATCAACCGATGAAGAAAGTCGTGAGCATCAGCCTGGGTAGCTCCCGCCAAAATTTCCAGTTCGTGGCGCCGTTCATGGGCGAGAACATCAGCGTTCAGCGTGTCGGGGCGAACGGCAGTCTGGATACGGCCGTGAAGCTGCTCAAGCGTTGGGAAAAGCAGGCCACTGTGCTGGGTCTGGGCGTCGATGAAGATGCTCACAGCACAGGCTTGCGCTCTTCGACGGACAAGACCAGTGGCCGGTTGACGGGTTGGGTCAAGCACATCCCCGTGACGACCGGAGGGCGTCTCAACGAAATCCTGCAAGAGTGGGCCATGCGCCACGTGCAAAACAAGTGGGAGGGCTATTTCAACAATGCCCGGGTCCTGTTTTTTTCGGGCCTGGGCAATTACAGGCTGGCCCTGGCCCTGTCGGAGTTCACCCAGAACCTGCAATTTGCTGATCCTCTGACGCAGTTGGGGGTTCCCAA
>CALRWE010000172.1:0-9438 GCA_943371745.1 Rhodoferax sp. OV413 | reverse complement strand
GCCACCGGCACCTACCAGGACTGGGCGCAGATTGAAGGCATGGATGTTGCCGCCATCGGCACTAACGGCCTGACCAGCGTCTACCCCAGTTCCGAGGCCGCCGTGGCCACGTGGGCTGCCATGGATGCGTTCCGCCAAAAGGGCGGCCAGGCCATCATGACCCTGCCCGCCACACCACTCAAGTGCGCCGGGGCGCCTTTGAAAATGACCTTCATGCTGCGTGACCGCCTGGCACAAGCCGGCACCCTGGACAGGTCCAAGGTGACCTTTTATTCAGCGCTGGGCAACGTATTCGGCATCAAGGTGGTCAACGACAACGTGCTGGAGCGCTGGAAAAACCTCGGGATTGCCACCGAGTTCACCCAAAAACTCAAGGCCATAGACATCGGCGCGCGCCGCGCCACCTTCGTCTCCCCCGAGGGCATGTCTACCGAAGTGCCCTACGACTTCATCCACGTGGTACCCCCCATGCGCGCGCCTGATGCCGTCAAGAACTCCGACCTGGCCTGGAAAGAAGGCCCCATGGCCGCTGGCGGCTGGCTGGAGGTGGACAAGGCCACGCTGCAACACAAGCGTTTCAAAAACGTGTTTGGCATTGGCGACATCAATGGCACGCCACGCGGCAAGACCGCCGCAACCGTCAAGAAAAGCGCGCCGCTGGTGGCGCAGCACTTGGTGGATGTAATTGCCGGGCGCGAACCCGGCCAGGTCTTTGACGGCTACACCTCTTGCCCCCTGATCGTGCGCGAAGGCTCGGCCATGCTGATCGAGTTTGACTACGACGGCAAGCTCACGCCGTCCCTGCCCATGATCGAGCCGCTGCAGGCAGGCTTCTTTGGCTGGCTGCTGAAATACCGCATGCTCAAACCCGCGTACATCGCCGTGCTCAAGGGCCGGGTTTAAACCACCGCCCCTCACATTAGGAGATACCCCATGTATGAAATCTGGCTGATGATCAACATCGTTTATGAGATTGCCCTGTCCTACTGGCTGCCGATCAGCCTGGGCGCTGGCCTGTGGCTGGTGCTGATGTGGTTAGCGCGCAAACGCCTGAGTGCCCAAGTGCTCCCGCTGTCGCTGGCCCTCGGGGCTGTAGCAGCAGTGGTGGCGTTTTTTGCCTTGCCTGCCATCAACAAGTCGACCCTGGCCGACATGGGCTACTGGGTGGACTGGGTCAACCTGGGCAGCTGGGCGCTGACGGCCGGCTTGCTGGCCGTTTTTGCGGTCATTCCGCTGGCCAGCCTGCTGCGCCAGCCGCGTTGAGGCACCCGGTCGGCAACAATGCACGGTTTCAACCGCATTGAGCGCCGACCGTCATGACCGAACTCGACCCCATTCCCCAGATTCTCGCCACCTGCCGTACCGTGGCTGTGGTGGGCTTGTCGCCCAAGGCGCACCGCGCCAGCTTTGATGTGTCGCGCTATATGCAGGCCCACGGCTGGCGCATCATTCCCGTCAACCCGATGGTGGCCGGGCAAACTATTTTGGGCGAGATGGTGTACGCCACCCTGCTGGAGGCTGCCCGGCATGAAAAAATCGACCTGGTGAACGTGTTTCGCAACGCCGAAGACGTGCCGCCCGTGGTGACGGATGCCATTGCCATCGGCGCCCCGGCGCTGTGGCTGCAGCTTGGCATTCGCCACGACGCGGCCCTGGAGCGCGCCCGCGCCGCGGGCATGCTGGTGGTGCAGGACAAATGCCTGAAAGTGGAACATGCCATCCAGGCCTGAGCGTCAGAGCCAATCAGCTTGCTGCGACAATGGAAGTTATGAACGAACAAGCCCACCAGAGCGCTTTCGCGCCCCTTAAAAACGACACCTTCATTCGCGCCTGCCTGCGCCAGGCCACCGATTACACGCCCGTGTGGCTGATGCGCCAGGCCGGCCGTTACCTGCCCGAATACAAGGCCACCCGCGCCAAAGCCGGCAGTTTCATGGGCCTGGCCACCAACACCGACTACGCTACCGAGGTCACGCTACAGCCGCTGGAGCGCTTCCCGCTGGATGCCGCCATTTTGTTCAGCGACATTCTCACCGTGCCCGACGCCATGGGTCTGGGGCTCTCATTTGCGCTGGGCGAAGGCCCCAAGTTTGCCCACCCCGTGCGCGACGAGGCCGCCGTGGCCAAGCTCGAAGTACCCGACATGGACAAGCTGCGCTATGTGTTTGACGCCGTCACCTCCATCCGCAAGGCTTTGAACGGCCGGGTGCCGCTGATCGGCTTCTCCGGCAGTCCGTGGACACTGTCGTGCTACATGGTGGAAGGCGCGGGTTCTGACGACTACCGCCAGGTCAAGACCATGCTGTACTCCCGCCCCGACCTGATGCACAGAATGCTGCAAGTCAACGCCGACGCGGTGGCGCAGTACCTCAACGCGCAAATTGAGGCCGGAGCCCAAGCGGTCATGATTTTTGACAGCTGGGGCGGCGTGCTGGCCGATGGCGCGTTTCAGGAATTCAGCCTGGCCTACACCGCCCGCGTGCTGGCCCAGCTCAAAAAAGAGCACTTGGGCGTGCGCATTCCGAGCATTGTGTTCACCAAGGGCGGCGGTTTGTGGCTCAAGGAAATGGGCGCGCTCGACTGCGACGTGCTGGGGCTGGACTGGACCGTCAACCTGGCGAAAGCCCGCGCTTTTGTCGGCCAGACCAAGGCATTGCAGGGCAATATCGACCCCAACGTGCTGTTTGCAGCACCCGCCCAGATTGAGACTGAAGTAGCCAAGGTACTCGACAGCTTTGGTACCCCCCACGTAGGCGCGGGCACCGGACCGACCCACATTTTCAACCTTGGCCATGGCATCAGTCAGTACACACCGCCAGAGCATGTAGCCACGTTGGTGAAGACGGTTCACGAGCATTCGCGAAAGATGCGCTGCTGATTTTCAGCCTGCAGGCCTACCATCTTTTACCAGAAATTGAGGGAATGAAGTCAGACTTATGCACAAAAATAAGAAAGCCCGGCACCAGACGCTCCTCCTCAAGGAAGAATTGCTATGAAAGCCATAGCGACGCTAAGTCATTGATTCATAACATTTTTAATTTTTGCTTTTTTTGTGTGCAATCTAATGAAGGCCTTGATTTTCAAGGGGTTGGCGGGCGTTCAGCGGACATATCAACAAAGTTATCCACAGAAATTCTGGACGTCGGTCAAATCGTTTATGAATCAAAGACTTAGATTCACTTTCGCAAGTTCACTTCAAGAATATTCCCCAACTCAGACCTCGGCATGAGCCACACGCTGCAAATTTGCGTGCACCTGCCGGCGCACAGCCAGGTCACCGAAACCCTCACTTACTTAAGTGAGCAGCCACTCGCGCCGGGCACATTGGTACGGGTACCGCTCGGAAAACGGGAGCTGCTGGGCGTCGTGTGGGGGGCATTGGCACCCGCCGATCTGGATGCCGCCAGCATCGACCCCGCCCGCCTGCGACCGGTGGCAGGCACCCTGGACGGCATCGCCCCACTGACCCCGGCCTGGCGGCAACTGGTGACGTTTGCCGCCAGCTACTACCAGCGTTCGGCTGGCGAAGTCGCCCTGGCCGCCCTCCCGCCGCAACTGCGCGACCTGAACACGACACAGTTAGCCCGCCGACTCAAACGCCACGCCAAGGCAGTCGACCCGGCTGCACCCGGTGCGGCCCTGGCAATGCAACCGGTCGCCCTGACGCCCGAGCAAACCACCGTGATCGCCCGGTTTGAGCAGGAAGACGGGCCTTTTCTTCTGTTTGGCGCCACGGGCAGCGGCAAAACCGAGGTGTATTTGCGCACCGTGCAGCACCTGCTCCAGGCCGACCCCAGCGCCCAGGCCCTCATCATGGTGCCCGAGATCAACCTGACGCCCCAGCTGGAGGCCCGCTTTCTGGCGCGCTTTGGCCCGCTGTACGGCGAGGAGGTTGTGGTCTCCATGCACAGCGGCATGACCCCGGCGCAGCGGCTCAAATCCTGGCTGGGCGCCCACGGCGGGCAGGCCCGCATCGTGCTGGGCACGCGCATGGCGGTGTTTGCGTCCCTGCCAAACCTCAGGCTGATCATCGTGGACGAAGAACACGACCCCAGCTACAAGCAGCAAGAAGGTGCCCGCTACTCCGCGCGCGACCTGGCCATTTACCGTGGCCGCCTGGAAGGCGCCAAAGTGCTGCTGGGTTCAGCCACCCCCTCGCTGGAGAGCTGGCACCACAGCCGCCCGGTGGCTGAAGGCGGCCGTTATGCGCGTCTGGAAATGCCCAGCCGGGTGGGCGAAAACGCCGCCCTGCCTCTGGTGCGCCGCGTGGACATGAACCACCAGCCCAAGCGGTGTGTTTTTTCCCCGCCCTTGCTCAAGGCCATGGAGGAGCGCATTGCCAGGGGCGAGCAGAGCATGGTGTTTTTGAACCGGCGCGGCTACTCGCCCGTGCTGCACTGCGGTGACTGCGACTGGAAGAGCGAATGCCCGTATTGCAGCGCGTTTCGGGTGTTCCACAAGATTGACCGCACCCTGCGTTGCCACCACTGCGGCTTCACCGAGCGGGTGCCGCGCGCCTGCCCGGCCTGCGGCAACCCCGACATCGCGCCCATGGGCCGGGGCACCGAACGCCTCGAAGAACACCTGGCCGAACTGCTGCGCCACACTCGCCGCCCCAACTCGGTCACGCCCGAGTGCCCCGAGGGCGAGCCGGTGCGCATCGTGCGCATTGACGCCGACACCACCAAACTCAAGGGCGAGCTGGAGTCGCAACTGGCGCGTGTGCATTCAGGCGAGGTCGACATCCTGGTGGGCACGCAGATGATTGCCAAAGGCCACGACTTCCGTCGCATCACACTGGTGGCAGCCATCAATGCCGACAGCGCCCTGTTTTCCAGCGACTTTCGGGCGCCGGAGCGCCTGTTCAGCTTGTTGATGCAGGCCGCTGGCCGGGCCGGGCGCGATGCCGGCATCAGCGGGGCCAGCGAGATGTGGGTGCAAACCTTTCACCCCAGCCACCCGCTGTTTGAGGCCCTCAAGCGGCACGACTACCCCGCCTTTGCAGAGCAACAACTCAAGGAGCGGGAGCAGGCGGCCATGCCGCCCTTCAGCTTTCAGGCGCTGGTGCGGGCCGAGGCGCGCACGCAGGAAGCCGCGCAAGCGTTTTTGACAGCGGCCAGCGCGGGTGCGGCCACCCTGGCGGATGCATACCAACTGCTGCCCCACATCACCTTGTACCCGGCCGTGCCCATGACGATCCAGCGCGTGGCCAACGTCGAGCGCGCCCAGATGCTCATCGAGAGCCCCAACCGGGCCGCGCTGCAACGATTTTTAACCGCCTGGCAAGGGGTCTTGCAGGCCACCCGCCAGCAACCCGAAGCACGTGGGCTGATCCGCTGGGCGGTGGATGTGGACCCGCTGACGATTTAGATTTGACATAAGCTCAGGAGTTTGAAGCCGCCCAGGCTGGAGTACCTTTTCAACGCAAATTCATTGACCATGGCATCTGTGGCCGGATCTGGGCCAAATCCGGACCCCATCCCCGCCTTGGAGACCTCGATCCCGTTGACAGGTGGGACGAATGCGGTCAGTCGTCCGAACTGGCTTTGAACAGTGCCCTGGCTTTGGCGTAAACCAGCTGTCCCACGGCGGTACCGATCAACTGCCCGGCGGTGTTGTCGTCCTTGAAGTGGATGCCACCGTACAGGCGCGACATGCCGGCATCGTAGACCGCGTCGCTGAACCTCTTGTAGCTGATGACGGTCGGCACCGCTGGCACACCCGGCTCGACACGACCGAAGTTGGCAGGAACGGTTTCCTGGTAGCCAAACTTGTCGCTGCCCGTGAACAATTGCAGCACAGTGGCCGACGCCGACGAGAACGTCGAGTGCCCGGATACATACCCCGGGAACGCGGGTGTTGGGTTGCTGCCTGGGTTGTAAGCAACCCATTTTTCACCCTGAATCGTCTCCACCGGTCGACCTGGTCCACCCCAGGCTTGAACCGATTGACCTTGCTTCAGGAAGCGCACCGCCGTGATGGGGCGGATCCCGTCAAACTTTCGTTTCAGGTGCCAGGCTGCGATACCCGCGTCGAAAGAGGCGTTGTGCATGGCAAAGAACATCTTGGCGTCCTTACCCATGCTGTGGTTATCACGGGCAGACACGAACTGGGCAAACAGGCCCCAATGCCCCGGGGGGAACTCTGATGACGGGCCATCGGCCCAGTATTCGACGATCAGTTTGCGCTCTGGCGTCAGCTCCCGGCTGTATTTCAACACCAGATCGACATTGTTTTTGTAGCGTGCGGGATTATCACGCTGAATGGAAGGCACACTTTTTAACCCTTGCAGGCCGTTGAACTGGTCCGCAGAAGTCAACGCAAACGGTGTCACCCGCTCCCAGTGGGGGGCAATGAAGCTCTGAAGGACCCCCCCATCGTTGTAAAGCGGTTGCCATTTGTACTCATCCTGGATGACCAGTGGCTGGCACATCAGCATTTGGGGTGAACAGAAAGGCAGGGGAGTGTTTTGCGCGACATACCCCGTGTAGTCCTTGTACGCCCCCGGCGCCAAGTCACCATATTGGTTGGAGCCGTCATGTCGTCGGCTTCGAATGACCGCCAGCGCCACATTGTTGCCCAAGCCTGCAGGCGTGTTGAGATCGATTGACTGGTTGTCCGGGTTGTAGTCCATGCCCACCATAGCGGCGCGCAGACGTGATTCGCCGTTCGGAAAGACATTGCGCAGGCACCCATAAGCCGCATAGCTAATGGCTTCTTTGCGGTTCGCCGCAGTGCGCTGACCAGCTGGTCTACGCAGGGTTTCACCGACCACGGCGCCCAGTGCCTTGTCGCTGTAGGAGGCCCATGCGTCGTAGATGCAGGTGTGTGCAATGGCTAGAGACCGGGCAACAACCGGCGGGCCCTGCTTGGCCAAACGGACCTCAGACAGGGCGACTTTGTTCCAGTCTGACACCACTGAGGCACCCACGGCCAGAGGCAAGGCGCCAATCAGGAGCAACAGGGGCTTGCCAATGTGGCGCAAGGCGCTGGCGTGCTGACGAAATTGGTGCGGCATGAGACCTTCGAATTGGTAGAAGACAAGTTTTATTGTTGAGGGTACTCGTTCTGGAGGTTTCTCAAAATCTTTTTTTGACCGGATGGACCTGAGATGCGGCATGGCTCGCCTGCGCTGGCGGGGGTCCGGGTTGCCCCTTCAGCAGGTGATCCCGGTGTCGGACTTTGGAGCTGGGTCTGCGGCATTGCATGCCAAAAATAATGGTCAAGCCTCTGTTGATCGCAACTCCGTTGCAAACAGCATCGGGCGCCCGCAGCCGATCTTGCAGATCTGCCGGATTTAAAAATTAACTATTCAACAATAGTTGTATAGTTGATCCATGGATAAACAACTCGCCACCACCGTCTTTGAATCGCTCGCCTCGGGTGTGCGGCTCGACATCTTTCGCCTGCTGGTCAAAGTGGGGCCGCAGGGTCTGGTGGCCGGTGAAATCGCCAGCACGCTGGACTTGCCACCGACCAATCTCTCGTTTCATTTAAAGGCACTGAGCCACGCCTCACTGGCCTCTGTGGTGCAAGAGGGGCGCTTTCAGCGCTACCGGGCCAACCTGGCCCTGATGCAAGACCTGATTGCCTACCTGACCGCCGAATGCTGCTCAGGCCAACCGCAACTCTGCGCCGACATCTTTCCGCCGGTCACGGCATTCACCCCAAGGAGGCCTGCCATGGCCAACAAAACATTCAACGTCCTGTTTCTGTGCACCCACAACTCGGCCCGCAGTGTCCTGGCCGAAGCCATCCTGAACCACATCGGCAAGGGACGCTTCAAGGCCTATTCGGCTGGCAGCAGCCCGCGTGACTTGGAGCAACCCAACCCATTGGGTTTGGAGGTGTTGCAGCACGCCGGTATCTCGACTGAAGGGCTGCACAGCAAATCGTGGGATGAGTTTGGTGCCCCCGGCGCGCCCCACATGGACCTGGTCATCACCGTCTGCGACGACGCCGCCGGTGAGGTCTGCCCCAACTGGCCCGGCCAACCGGCCACGGCGCACTGGAGCTACTCTGCCCCGTCCGCCGTCAAAGGCACCGAGGCGCACCGACTCGAAGCCTTCCGGCAAACCCTGCTGGACTTGAAGCGACGCCTGGAGTTGCTGGTGAGCCTGCCGGACGCCAAACTGGAGCACGCCATGCTGCAGACCACCGCGCGCGACATGGCCAAGGGCCCATGACATGGGCTTATTTGAACGCTACCTGACCCTGTGGGTTGCCTTGGGCATTGCTGCTGGCGTGGGCCTGGGGCTGGCCGTGCCGGGTGCTTTTCAGGCCATTGCCGGGCTTGAAATTGCCCATGTCAACCTGGTGGTGGCAGTGTTCATTTGGGTGATGATTTACCCCATGATGATCCAGATTGACTGGTCGGCCGTGAAAGACGTGGGCAAAAAACCGCGTGGGCTTGCCCTGACGCTGGTCGTCAACTGGCTCATCAAACCCTTCACCATGGCGGCTTTGGGTGTGCTGTTTTTCCAATATGTGTTCGCCCCGTTTGTCGACCCGCAATCGGCCAGCGAGTACATCGCCGGCATGATTTTGCTGGGCGTGGCGCCCTGCACGGCCATGGTGTTTGTGTGGAGCCAGCTGGTCAAGGGCGATGCCAATTACACCCTGGTGCAGGTGTCCATCAACGACCTGGTCATGGTGGTGGCGTTTGCCCCGATTGCTGCTTTTTTGCTGGGCGTCACCAATATCACTGTGCCGTGGGAGACCCTGGTGCTGTCCACCGTGCTCTATGTGGTGCTGCCGCTCATCGCCGGCATGGCCACGCGGCACCTTCTGCAGAGGCGCTCCAACCAGGCCGCAGCCGACTTTGTGGCCCGACTCAAACCCTGGTCGGTGATTGGGCTGATTGCGACTGTGGTGCTGCTGTTTGGCTTTCAGGCCGAAACGATTGTGACCAAGCCGCTGGTGATTGCCATGATTGCCGTGCCGCTGATTTTGCAGAGCTACGGCATTTTTGTGATCGCCTACGCGGGCGCCAAGCTGCTCAAGCTGCCACACAACGTGGCCGGCCCGGCGTGCCTGATTGGCACCTCCAACTTCTTCGAACTCGCGGTGGCCGTGGCCATCTCCCTGTTTGGCCTGAACTCCGGCGCAGCGCTGGCCACCGTGGTGGGCGTGCTGGTGGAAGTGCCCGTCATGCTGTCACTGGTAACCATTGTCAACCGCACGCGCCACTGGTTTCCCCCGGCGCCCTGACCTCAACGTCACCCCCACTCACTCGCGCTCCATCTCCAGGTAGGTCTGGTTGGCCAGTTGGGGAATCCACACGTCGGCGTGTTTCAGGTGGGCAAACGGCTTGGCATCAAACCGTTTGACCGCCGCGCTGATGTCCTCACCCGCCTCCACCGCTTTGCCCATGTGCGCTCGCAAGGCCAGCAGCAGGTCGCGTGTTTGGGCTTGGGCTGTGGCCAGATTGGTGACCTG
>CALRWE010000171.1:0-9654 GCA_943371745.1 Rhodoferax sp. OV413 | reverse complement strand
GTCGGGCGCGCTGATGCTGGATTTTTTAGGCTTTCCCGAGGCCCATGCCGCCATGGTTTTGGCCATTGAGCAGGTCCTGAAAGACGGCCCGCGTACCCCGGACATGGGGGGCACAGCGAACACAACCGAGGTGGGGGCGGCCATCGCCCAGTTGCTCCTCTCTGCCTGATTCAGACCCAGTCGAGCTATAAATAGTAGTTAAATAGGCCTGTAGCCAGCGTATCTATTGGATACACCGACTCATTTTTATAGCGTACTCAAGCGCTTTAGGGCTTCCTTGAGCGTGTCGTCTTTCTTGGCAAAACAGAAGCGAACCACCCGCTGGTCAAAGCCATTGCCGTAAAAGGCAGACAGGGGAATGGCTGCCACCCCCACCTCGGTGGTGAGCCACTTGCAGAACTCGGTCTCACCCAAAGTGCTAACCTCGGAGATGTCGACACACTGAAAATAGGTGCCTTCACCCGGCAGCAGTTTGAAGCGGGTGCGTTTGAGGCCTTCCCGGAACAAATCCCGCTTGCGCTCGTAAAAAGCGCCCAGTGCCAGGTAGGGCTGGGGGTCAACCATGTAGTTTGCCAAGCCGTATTGCACCGGGGTGTTGACCGTGAAGACATTGAACTGGTGGACCTTGCGGAACTCGGCAGTGAGCGAGGCGGGCGCCGCCACAAAGCCCACCTTCCAGCCCGTGACGTGGTAGGTCTTGCCAAAGCTCGACACAATGAACGCCCGGGCCGCCAGACCGGCGTAACGGGCGGCACTTTGGTGCTGCCGGCCGTCAAAAACCATGTGCTCGTAGACCTCATCGCTGATCAGCAGCACGTTGGTAGGTGCCAGAATCTCCTGCAGGCGCAGCATTTCCTCATGGGTCCACACCATGCCACTGGGGTTGTGCGGGGAGTTGACGATGATGGCGCGTGTTTTGGGTGTGATGGCCGCTGAAATCTTGTCAAAGTCGGGCCGAAACTTGCCTGGTGTGAGTGGGACCCGCACCGGTATGCCGCCCGCCAGGTGAATATTGGGCACATAGCTGTCGTAGCAAGGCTCCAGCACAATCACTTCATCATCCGGATGCACCACCGACAGAATGATGGTGATGATGGCTTGCGTGGCGCCTGCGGTGATGGTGATTTCGGTCGTGGGGCTATAGTCACGCCCGTACAGCGCCTTGATTTTGCTGGCCACGGCGTCCCGCAGTACTGGCACGCCAGCCATGGGCGGGTACTGGTTCAAGCCTTGATGCATGGCCTCGGTGACCCGGTCAACCAACGCGGGGTCGCAATTGAAATCCGGAAAGCCCTGACCCAGGTTGACGGCGTTTTTTTCAGCCGCCAGGGTGGACATGACGGTAAAGATGGTGGTGCCGACGGCGGGCAGTTTGGTGGTGAGTTCTGGGGTGTGCATGGTGTTAAAGCTCATAGTCATCCGTGTGGCCGGACATGGCTCGGGCGACCAGGTCCCGGCTGAGCCGGTCGCTCAGCAGTTCGGCAAATTTATAAACAAAATTACGCAAATAGGCACCTCTTTTGAACGCGACGCGGGTCACATTTTGCCCAAATAGTGTTCCGGCGGGGCGCACGACCAAACCGCTGCTGGCGCCTTCAAGCAAGACGTCTCGCACAGACATTTCCGCTGCAATACCCACCCCCAGGCCCAACCGCACATAGGTCTTGATCACGTCCGAGTCAATAGCTTCCAGTGCGATGCGGGGCGTCAGTTTGCGGATCGCAAAGGCGTGGTCGATCTTGGTGCGCCCGGTGTAGGACGGGTGGTAGGTGATGAGGGGTTCCAGCGCAATGTCTTCGAGTGTGAGCTTGTCCTTCATGCTCAGGGGATGACCCACCGGCAGCACGAGTACGTGCTGCCACTCGTAGCAGGGCAGGGTGACCAGCTCCGGGTAGCGTGTGAGGGACTCGGTGGCAATACCAACCTCGGCCACCTCGTCTATCAACATGCGGGCCACCTGCTCGGGAGAGCCTTGGTGCAGGCTCACGTTGACCTTGGGGTAGGCTTGGCGCAAATGGGCGACCGGCTCGGGCAGCACATAGCGCGCCTGGGTGTGGGTGGTGGCAATCGAGAGGGTGCCGCTGTCCTCGGCGCTGTACTGCTCGCCAATGCGTTTGAGATTGCCCACCTCGCGCATGATCAGCTCAATGCTCTTGAGCACATGTTGCCCTGGCTCCGTGATCCGTTTGAGGCGTTTGCCATGGCGGGCAAAAATCTCGATGCCCAGCTCTTCTTCCAGTTCAATGATGGCCTTGGAAACACCGGGTTGCGAGGTGTGCAGGGATTTGGCGGCCTCAGTCAAATTGAGGTTGCGCCGCACGGCTTCTTGAACAAAGCGGAATTGGTGAAGGTTCATGTTAAATTTCAACTAAGAATGAAATTTATTATGCCTCATGAGAATAATGATGCAAAGCCAGTGTGTTCAAGACAGCGCAATTTTCGCCATGAGCTCAATCACCTGGGCATGCTCGCCCATGGCTAGTTTTTGCTCAAATTCAACCTGCGGGTGTTGGGCACGCAGTGCCGCCATCAACAGGGGCAGGTCCTCGCGCGCATGCCGCCCCACGCCCAGGAACATGGGCACCACCGTGATCGACACGATGCCCAGGCTGGCGAGGTCGGCTGCTGTGCTGGGAAGGTCGGGTTCGCTCAGTTCCAGGTAGGCGCAACGAACCTGGACCTCGGGGGCGATGGTCCGAATCTGGCTGGCAACCGCCTCAATGGGCAGCCGCCACAGGGGGTCGCGTGAGCCATGCCCAAACAGAATGGTGGCCCGTGCACTGGTTGAACTCATTGAAACCTTGTTGTGTGTAATTTGATTCGGGATCTGCGCCTGGCCTATCGTCTCAAGACCAACCATCCAAAGGCGGCCAGCGACAACATGGAGTAGATGATGCCCGGCAAAGCGGCCGTGAGCCAGGGCTGCCAGTTTTGCAGGTTGCCCATATAGCCAAAAACATTGTTGAGCAAGAAAAAGCTGATACCAGCCATGACCCCGCCAAACACATAGGCGGTGATGCCGCTTGAGCGGAAATGAAGGTAGGCAAACGGCAAAGCTAACACCACCATCACCAGGCAACTCAAGGGGTAAAAAACCTTGCGCCAAAACTCGATCTCATATCGCTGGGAGTTTTGTGCATTGGCGTCCAGGTGCTGAATGTACTGAAACAGGGCAATGGTGCTCATCCGGTCCGGTTTGAGGAGGGCCGCCGAAACCATCTCAGAAGTGATGTCTGACGGCCAGCGGTAGGTTTCCAGGTGCGTTCGCCTTATTTCCGCAGCGGCCTGGTGTCGCTCGGGGAACTCGGTTCGGTCCACGCTGCTGAGTTGCCACGCGCCGTCCCCCTCCAGGCGAGCTGTTTGGGCCTGGGTCATGGACATCAGAAAACCCTGCTCATCGAATCCGAATATGCGCACACCCTGCATGCTGCCATCGGATTGCAGCGCGCCGACGTTGACCGAATAGCGCCCCTGGGCCTGTTTCTCTCTCAGCCAGGCACCCGTCTGGCCCACCGTGATGTTGCCCTGGTAACGGGCCTTGAGCAACTGGGCGCTGCGATCCGCCAAGGGGGAAAGGTAGTCCCCAATAGCGAAGGTCAGCAGCACAAATCCCAGCCCGAGCAATGACAGCGTTTTGAGTGCCAGCCAGGGGCTCAGCCCACTGGTCCTCAAAATGGTGAACTCTGAATTGTGCGCCAGGCGCGCCATGACAAAGATGGTGCCAATCAATACGGCAATGGGCAAAAGCTCATACAGATGACTGGGGATCATCAGCGCAATATAGGTCAGGGCGGGTGCAACGCCATAGCCTGCTGCGACGTAACGCTCCATGGCCTGGATCTCCTCAATCAGGTCGAAAAAGAAGAAAAGCGAAAGAAAACCCAGGATCACAAACGACACCGCGTAAATAACTTCTCCGTAGATCAGGCGCCTGATGGTCTTCATTTGACGCTCCTGCCAAACAGGCGGCTGCGCAAATGCCAGTTGTTGTGTTCCTTCAGCAGCAAAAGACTGCCCAGCACCAGGATGCCACCATGCAAAGCCAAAGACCAGTTTACAAAACTGATTTTTCCCGATGCAATCCAGCTCTGGCCCAATCCCAGGAGGTTGTAGTAAACGACAAAAGCAAGCAGGGCGAACACCAGGTTGGCGCTTCGTCCCACGCGGGGGTTGACGCTGGAGATCGCCAAGCCAATCACCACAAAATTGAGGGCAGCCAAAATGAGACCGATGCGCCAGGAAAGTTCGGACAAGTTGGGCGGGGTAGGGTTCTTGATGAGGTCCACAGTCGGGCGGGTGTTGAGCGGGACAAAATCATTGGGACCGAGGTTGCTGGCGCGCACACGGACACCATATTCCTCAAACTCACTGAGTTTGAGTTCGGATTTCTCCGCCGTACTCTCCAGACGCTGTCCGTTGGACAGCAGCACGAATTGTTCGTTGTTGATTTGTTCGATACGCCCGCTTTGGGCCGAAGTCACTGTTTGCTTGCCGTTTTCCGTGGTGGCAATAAAGACATTGCTTCCGGTTTGTTTGCCAGGTTCGTTTTTTTCAATAAAAAACACGCGCTGTCCGCCAGCCGACTCCTGAAATTGGCCGGGCTCAATGCGCTCGATGTCACCCCGCGTTTCAAATTGGAACTTCAGAGTTTCGATCTTTTGCTTGGACCAGGGCAACACGAACAGCGCGAGCGCCATCACCACCAAAAACACAGGCCAGGCGAACCGCAGCAGAGGGCGCATCAAGGAGATCAGGCCACGACCGCTGGTAAACCAGATCACCATTTCGCTCTCCCGGTACATGCGGGATACGGTTGAAATGATGGCGATGAACAGGCTCATGGTCAACAGGGTGGGCAACTGGGCCAGCACGGTATACCCCATGACCAGGAGCACATCCGATGGATTGAAGCTGCCCTGGGCGGCCCGTCCAAGCGTGCGAATCAATGCCATGGTCATCACCACGGTCACCAGCACGATCAAGGTCGCCCCAAAACTGCGCGCCAGTTCTTTGCGAAAGGAGGAATGGAATAACATGAGTGTTTGGGGTGCGGTGTGGGCTGTCCACCAGGATCTGTCTGACGCCAGCGCTTCTTAACCTGTGGAAAAGCTTAATTATGAACTTTGAATTGAAGACCTTTGACCTAGGCGATGCAGCCAAAGAAAAATGTGATGCGTTGGTTGTACTCATTGGGAGCGGATTCAAGCCAGGCAAGGATGCGCTGTCGGCTTTGGCCGCCCCAGCATTGAAAGCGGGCGATCTTGAAACCAAGGCGGGCAAGGCTTTGGCAATCTACCGTCCTGCGGGCTTGCCATGCTCACGCGTGGTGCTGGCCGGTATCGGCGAAGGTTCAACCAAAGAAGTCCGCCAGGCCTTGAGCGCAGCGGTCGCCGCAGTAAAGACAACAACACTGAAGAAGCTGGTGATTTGTTTTGCAGGTCCTCTCACCCCAGTGGCGGTTCGTGCTGCCGTTTCAGGTGTTGCAGATGCCACCTACGTCTACACCACGACCAAATCCAAACCCGAAGGACGGACCGTTCAGCGCGTGGTGGTGGGCGGTCAATTCGCCTCCAAGCAGCAGACCGTTTTTGACCAGACTGTGGCGGCTTTTTTGGGCGTGGAGGTGGCCAAGGAGTGGGCCAACCGGCCTGCAAATTACGCGACCCCCAGTTTATTGGCCGGTGCAGCCAAGGCCCTCGCCAAGTTGCCCAATATCAAATGTGAAGTGCTGGGCCCCAAAGAGGTGGCCAAACTGGGCATGGGATCTTTCATGGCCGTGGCCCAAGGCTCTGATGAGCCTTTGCGCTTCATTGTCTTGCGCTACGAGGGCACGGTGAAGGCCTCCGCTTCAACGGTGCTGGTTGGCAAGGGCATTACCTTTGACAGCGGTGGTATCTCCATCAAGCCAGCAGCTGAAATGGATGAAATGAAGTTCGATATGTCGGGGGCTGCCAGCGTGCTGGGTGTTTTCAGGGCGTTGGCAGAGCTGCAGCCAGAAATTAATGTTGTGGGTTTGATTCCTTCCTGCGAAAACCTCCTGAACGGCCGTGCGGTCAAACCGGGCGATGTGGTCACCAGCATGAGCGGCCAGACCATCGAAATTTTGAATACGGACGCCGAGGGTCGCCTGGTGCTGTGTGACGCCTTGACCTATGCCGAGCGATTCAAACCCCGGGCAGTGATTGATATCGCCACGTTAACGGGTGCCTGCGTGGTGGCGCTCGGGGGTGTGCGCAGCGGTTTGTTCTCTGGCCACGACGAGCTGGCTGCGGCGCTTTCCGAAGCCGGTGAGGCTTCGCAGGATCTGTGCTGGCGTCTGCCGCTGGATGATGACTATGCGGAAGGCTTGAAAACCAGTTTTGCCGATGTGGCTAACGTGGCCGGACGTGCCGGCGGCGCGATCACGGCAGCCAAGTTCTTACAACGCTTCGCCACCAAGTTTGCTTGGGCGCATCTGGACATTGCCGGCACGGCTTGGAGGAGCGGCGCGGCCAAGGGCGCGACCGGCCGCCCGGTCTCGCTGTTATTGGAGTATTTGGTGACCTCGGGCAAATAAGGTGGTGAACTGAACGTGACTGATGTTGCCTTTCACTTCAACGCACCCGACCGGGTCGCCTATGCTTGCCGTTTTCTGAGAAAAGCGGTGAGCCTGGGTGCCAAGGTGATGGTCACGGGTTCCCCGGCTACGCTTTCGCAACTGGATGCGGCTCTGTGGTCTTTTTCACCGGTTGATTTCATTCCCCATTGCAGCCTTGAGGACGATGCCCGTTTGGTTGCGGCTTCCCCCGTCATCCTGTCAGATTCAATTCAATCCTCGGTGCATCGGCAAGTCTTGCTGAATCTGGCGGACTTCGTCCCTGAAGGCTTCGAGGAGTTCGCCAGGGTGATTGAAATCGTTGACTCAGACGACGCAGGGCGTCAACTGGCACGCAACCGATGGAAGTTTTATACCGATCGGGGTTATTCAATTACCCGCCATGACCTGATAACCGCCAGTGCCTCCCCATGAACCAGCCGCCCCGCAGCCCGCCCCGATTTCTACCCACGCTCACCGAGGTCGTGGATCCAGCGATCTTGGCCGCGCCCCCTGTCACAGCGACCCCGGATCTCGAAGACGCGGTGTGGTTCGTGATGCAGCGCGTGGACATGCTGATTGAGCGCCGTGTACGGGAGGAGACCGACGCCATGCTCAGTACCCAGGTTGCCCAGCAACTGCAGTCTCTGGGCGAGCGGCTACGCCTGGAGCTGGAGGATGTTGTGCGTCTCGCTGTGGCAGATGCCATTGCAGTGCAAAAGGAAATGCATAAGCATAAATAATGCTGCATAACGCACACCGGTTGGTGTCTACCCTATGTTTGTGGCCCGTAAATTGCGTTATCGTGCCGGATGTGGAATTGCTAAATTCACATTTTTTTAATTATGGAGTTGTCTATGCAAATGAAGTTGAAAATTACCGTTGCTGCAGCCATTGCAGCTGCTGCGGGTGTGGCCCTGGCTCAAGACATGGTCGTCAAGATCGGTCACGTTGCACCGATATCTGGCGCTCAAGCCTCTTACGGAAAAGACAACGAAAATGGCGCCCGCATGGCGATTGAAGATCTGAACGCTGCTGGCGTCATGATTGGCGGCAAAAAAGTCAAGCTTGAGTTGGTGGCTGAAGATGACGCCGCTGATCCCAAGCAAGGTGCAGCGGTTGCACAGAAACTGTGCGATGCCAAAGTAGCTGGCGTGGCAGGTCACCTGAACTCGGGAACCACTATCCCTGCATCAAGCATCTACAACAGATGCGGTATCCCGATGATCACCCCATCGGCGACCAACCCCAACCTGACCAAGCCAGGCCACAAGACAACGTTCAGGTTGCTGGCAAACGACAACGCATTGGGCGCAGGTCTGGCCTTGTATGCGGCAGACACACTCAAACTCAAGCGCGTAGCCATCATTGATGACCGTACCGCCTATGGTCAAGGCGTGGCTGAAGTGTTCAAGAAGACAGCTGCCTCCAAGGGCATCACCATTGTTGATGAGCAGTTCACAACAGACAAATCAGTGGACTTCATGTCCATCCTGACCGCCATCAAGGCCAAGAATCCGGATGGCGTTTTCTACGGCGGCATGGACCCTCAGGCGGGCCCCATGCTTCGGCAAATGGAACAGTTGGGCTTGTCCAACGTCAAGTATTTCGGTGGCGATGGCATTTGCACCATGGACCTGATCAAGCAATCTGCTGGAGCGAAAACATTGGAGAACGTGGTTTGCGCCGAAGGTGGAGCTTCGTTGGCCAAGATGCCCGGTGGCGATGCCTGGAAAAAGCGCTATGACGCCAAGTTCCCTGGCCAGTTCCAGGTCTACAGCCCCTATGTCTATGATGCCGTCCACGTCCTGGTGGATGCCATGAAACGCGCAGGCAGTGCAGACCCCAAAGTCTATCTGGCCAAGCTGGGTGAAACCAACTACAAGGGCGTGACCACCATGGTTCAGTTTGAGCCTAATGGCGAGTTGAAGAACCCGGCTGTGACTTTGTACACGTACAAAGGCGACAAGAAAATTGCTTTGAACTGATCGTTTCAAGCTCATCGTAAAAAAGCCATCTTCGGATGGCTTTTTTCTTGCCTCTTTCGCAGCTGCTCCAAAAATTCGCCTCTGACTCAGTTAGACTACTCGCTTCTGGATCGGTGGATGAGCGGTTTAAGTCACACGCCTGGAAAGCGTGCGAGGGGTTAAACCCTCCGCGGGTTCGAATCCCGCCTGATCCGCCAGAAAAAAGAAAACCCCGCATCGGCGACGATGCGGGGTTTTACTTTTTTTGCCTCAGGCTTGCTTCTGGGACTGCACCATCTTCATGGCAGATGAGATCAGCGCAGAAACCTCGGTCATGTTGCTGGGGACGATGAGTGTCGTTGTGGCATCTGCCGCGACGCGCGAGTAGGCCTCCACGGCTTTTTCGGCGACTTTGAGTTGGACTGCGTCAGCGCCACCGGGCTGTCTGATGGCTGTGGCGATGCGCTCGATCGCCTGGGCTGTCGCCTGTGCCACCGCCAAAATGGACTGGGCATCGCCTTCGGCCTTGTTGATGACCGCTTGCTTCTCGCCTTCAGACCTTGCAATAAAGGCTTCCCGTTCGCCTGTTGCGATATTGATCTGTTCCTGACGACGACCTTCAGAAGCGGCAATCAAGGCGCGCTTCTCACGTTCTGCTGTAATTTGTTGCTGCATGGCATGAAGAATTTCCTTCGGCGGTGTGAGGTCCTTGATTTCATAGCGCAACACCTTGACGCCCCAGTTCAGCGCAGCTTCATCAATGGCTTGCACCACTTGGGCGTTGATGATGTCCCGTTCTTCGAAGGTTTTATCAAGTTCAAGCTTGCCAATGACGGATCGCAGTGAGGTTTGCGCCAACTGGGAGATGGCCATGATGTAGTTGCTGGAGCCATAGCTGGCCCTCATGGCATCAGTCACCTGAAAGTACAGAATCCCATCCACTTGCAGTTGGGTGTTGTCACGCGTGATGCAGACCTGACTTGGGATGTCCAGAGGCACCTCCTTGAGCAAGTGTTTGTAGGCAACCTTGTCCACAAATGGCACCAGGAAGTTCAGACCGGGCATCAGCGTGCCGTTGTATTTGCCGAGCCGTTCCACCACCCATGCGTGCTG